>JAHCII010000011.1 GCA_026129305.1 Anaerolineales bacterium | reverse complement strand
TGTTCGTTGGATTCAACGAAAGCGCTTTCAATGCCCAGTTCAGCAACAGCCTGTTCCACACCAGCCCAAGCGGTCTGGTTGAAGGAGGCATCATCGATGCCGCCAGTATCGGTCACCTGGCAGGCCTTAAAGTCGGCCGCGCCCGGCGCCATCCCCCCGCAGGCGGCCAAAACCAGCGCCAGACCCACAGTAAGGGCAAGCAGAGTGGAAAATCTCTTATGCATACAGTCTTCCTCCTAGAAGATTGTGAGACGCAGCCTGCCCAGCACAAAGCCAGCCAGTAGCCGCAAAGTTGACTAAGTGTAGCATGAGTATTTTGGCGAATCAAGAAAATCTACTGCGGGGCGGCATTTTTTAAGCTGTGCGTCAGTCCAGGGTGATCAGACCCTGTTCCAGCTCAGTAATAATGAAAGCGATGTGCTCCAAACGGCCCTGGCTGAGCCACTGGGGGTTTACATGGCTGAAGCCCAGCACGCTGGCGGTCTCCGGCAGGGGCTGCCCGGCCAGGGCGGCGGGCAGCTGCTGGCGCAGGGCGGCAGTCGCGTCGGCGCCGACGCTGGCGATCCAGTTGGTCGCCAGGTCAGGCGGCGGTGCGCCGTTGCCGATGATCAGCACGCCGTAACCCACCAGGTATTGGGCCGCACCGCTGTTCTCCAGCTCCGGCGGCAAATACACCACGCGCACCCCACCGAAGAGCAGTTGGTCCGCGGCGGCCTGCCAGTTGCCTGGGTCAGCCGGCTGGAGCATGGGCAAATCCACATCTGGCGGGCCGGCGGGGCGGCACAGGCCGCAGAAATACTCGGCGCCGGCGGCAAAGCTCTGGGCCAGCGCCTGGCTGGAGGGCGAATAGAGCACGCCCACACGCCAGTCCGTGGCGGTGACCGCCGCCAGGTAGCCGGCCAAAAAGGCGGCAGAATTGCCGCCCCCCCCACCCAGAGATAAGGCGGTGAGGTTGGCGACCGGTTCCACCGGCGAAAAGCCCACAGTAATCAGCCGCGCCTGGGGCGCGGCGGGAGCCAAGGCCGCAGTGCCGGGGTCTGGGGCCAACAAAACCAGGGTGTCCAGTTCGGCGGGGATTTGGGCGGCGTCCAGCATTTGGCGCTGTTCAAAGCGCATGCCCGTCTCTGCGGCGCGGGCGGCAGCGATCTCAGCCGCCACGGCCAGTAGGCCGGCATCAGCATCGGGCGGGGCGATCAGCAGGAGCAGCGGCTGGGCCGCGGCCTGTGTCGGGAGCGCGGTGGGCGGCACAGACACTTCGGGCGTGGGGGTGGTGGGTTGGCCGGCGCCGCAGGCGGAGAGCAGCACCGCCAGCAGCGCCAGCAGGGAACAAAGGATAGGAAAGCGTGTCATAAAAGTTGCTCTTGTATAATACCGCGCAACCTCGAGAAGACTGCCAATGAACCTGCCGCCGATCCACACCCAGCCAGACAATGACCCGCAGCTGCCCGCCGCCCGGCGGCGGCAGCACGCCCGCAACCTGTTTGGCCCGCTGGACAGCGATGAACGCAGCCAGGCGCTGGAGCGCGTGGCGCAGCAAGCGGCGCCCAGCCTGGACTTCTTTTTGTACAGCCTTTTCTCCGGGGCAATGATGGCCCTGGCCTTTCTGTGGAATGCGCCTTACCTGCTGTTGCTGGGCGCGCTGATGGCCCCGGTGATGACACCCGTGGCCGGCAGCGCCTTGGGTGTGGCGCTGGGAGCGCCGCGCCAGTTTGGGCGCGGCCTGGCCGCCCTGCTGCTGGGCTGCGGGCTGGCACTGGGCGCCGGCTGGCTGGCCGGCCTGGCGGCCGGCGCAGGCGGCAGCGACCTGGCCCTGACCTATACGCGTTTTGACTGGCTGGCCCTGCTGCTGATGTTGGCGGCCGGCGCGCTGACCACAGCCACCCTGGTACGTGAGCAGCAGGCCGAGCTGCCCAGTCTGCTGTTGGCTTACGGCCTGTTGGCCCCGGTGGTGTCCGCCGGATTTGGGCTGGGCGGCGGAGGCGCCTTCTTGTGGCCGGATGGCCTGGTGATCTTCGCCCTGCACCTGGCGGCGGCCGTGCTGGCCGGCGCGCTGGGGCTGGCCTTGGCTGGTTTCCGTCCGCCGAGCTTCCTCGGCTATTCGATTGGCGGGGCGCTGCTGCTGGCAGCCGCGCTGTTCTTCGTGATCCTTAGCGGCGCGGGAGCCGTGCTGGGCGCCCGCTTGGGACTGCCCACCCTGACGCCCAGCGTAACGCCCAGCCCCACACAAACCCCTACGCCCAGCCAGACACCCACACCCAGCCCCAGACCCACACGCACGCCCTCTTCCACTCCCACACCCTCCCCAACCCCCACACCTACACCACAGCCAGTCATCGCGGTGATCGCGGTGCCTGACAGCAATGGCGCCTTTGTGCGCGCCGAACCGGCCGGGCAAACCATCAGCTCCGTATTGAATGGAAGCGTGGTGCACTTACTGCCCGAGCCGCCGGCCAGCGCTGGCGGCCGGCTGTGGCTGCGGGTGTATGTGCCCAGCCTGGATGCTTATGGCTGGATCCTGGATGGGCTGCTGGCCACAGCCACCGCGCGGCCTTAAGCTCGTTGACGCTTGTATCCCCCTCTGGTAGAATTCAGCCCGTCCTGCGCCGGGCTAAACCGGCCCGGAAAGCCCCAAAAGGACCAAGGAACCATACGATGGACGTTTTATTGCTTGAAGATGTATATAAACTGGGCCGCGCCGGCCAGGTGAAGAAAGTGGCCAACGGGTTTGGCCGCAACTTCCTGATCCCCCAAGGTCTGGCTGTGCCCGCCACCAAGGGCGCGGTCAAGATGGCCGAGCGCATCAGCGCCGAAGCCGGCAAGCGCCGCGACCAGCTGAACACCGAGATGAAGGTGGTGGCCGAGCGCTTTGCGGGCCTGCAGCTGTTCTTCCCCGCCCGCGCCGGTGAAACCGGCAAACTGTACGGCTCGGTGACCACGCAGATGATGGCCGACCAACTGAACGAAAAGCTGGGCCTGATGCTGGACAAGCGCCAGATCAACACCGATCCGCTGCGCCTGCTGGGCCTGCATAAGGCCGCCGTGCGCCTGACAGTGGACATCATCCCTGAGTTTGAGGTGATCGTGTACCGCGAAGGCGAGAACCCCGAGAACTACATGATGGCCGCCGAAGAGCTGGCGGCTGCCAGCGGCGGCGGTGGACCCCAGGTGGCTGCTGTGGTTGAAGAGATCGAAGAAGCGGCCGAAGCCGTCGCGGAAGTCGTGGTTGAACCCGAAGCTGAAGCCAGCGAGGAGCTGGACGCCCACACCGCTGGTGAGGACGCAGACGCCGAGGGGAACTAAGCCACTGCCCAACGGGCAGGCCTTTCCATGTTTGATAATCAGCCTGCGCGTCCCCATGCCGCAGGCTGATTTTCTTCCCGACAATGAGCGCAATTGAAGTTGGCCAGCAGTTACGCCAGGCGCGTGAGCGACGCGGTCTGGACCTGGGCGAAGTCTCACAGGCCACGCACATCCGCGTGCAATATCTGGCGGCGCTGGAAGCCGGCGACCTGAGCCAGCTGGCCTCGGCGGCGCAGCTGCGCGGCTTTTTGCGAGCCTACGCCGCCTACCTGGAGCTGGACGGCAAGGCGCTGCTGGACCTGCTGCAGCCCAAGCCTGAGCCCGCCGCGGCTGAAGAGAGCCCGGCGATGCCGACCCCGACCACCCCAGCGGCAGACGGCGACCCCAGCGCAGCCACATTTGCGGCGATCGGCGCTGAGTTGCGCCAGCAACGCGAAGCCCTGCAACTGAGCGTCGCGGAGGTGGAATCCAGCACGCACATCCCCGAACACCAACTGCAGCGGCTGGAAAAGGGCGATTTTGACAGCTTTCCCTCCCCCACACAGGCGCGCGGCCTGCTGAGCAATTACGCCGACTTCCTCGGCCTGGAAGGCGAGGGTCTGTTGCTGCGTTACGCCGAAGCGCTGCAAGCACGCTTCGCCGCCCGGCAGGCGAGCAAGCCCCGCATTAAACGGCCCAGCTTCCAGCTGCCCAAGCTGGTTCTGCGGCTGCCGCCCTGGCTGAGCACGCTTTTCTCGCGTGACCTGCTGCTGGGCAGCTTTCTGGGGCTGACCCTGCTGGTCTTCGTAGCCTGGGGTATTGGCCGGGTGGCGGCAGCCCAGGCCAACCAGGAGCCCGAGCCTACCGCCCCGCCCCTGACCGGCCTGCTGCTGAATACGACCGAGCCACAGTCTGGGGACGAGGCGCCGGCAGGCACACCCGGATCGATCAACCTGCTGGGCGACCAGGCCACACCCACCCCGGGCGTACTGGGCGAAGCGACGATCGAAGTGGGCGCCAGCGGCACGGTGTCGATCCGCCTGCTGGCCCTGCAGCGCACCTGGATGCAAGTCACAGTGGACGGCGAGATCCAGTTCGAGGGGCGCACGCTGCCCGGCCGCAGCTACAGCTTCAATGCGCTCAACCAAATCACGCTGGTGGCTGGCAACGGCGCGGCCGTGCGCGCTTTCCTCAACGAGCAAGACCTGGGGCTGCTGGGCAACTACAGCGCCGTAGTGCATATCATCTTCAACCAGCAGGGCGCGGCCACGCCAACGGTAACCCCAACGCCGACCACCGACCCGGCGATCTTGACGGCCACCGCCGACTTCCTGCTGACGCCCAGCCCCACGCCATCCCCCACGCCAACGCTGACCCCGCAGCCGACCAATACGGTTGACGCAAGCGGGGGCAGCCCCTAGAATGGCTGGAATGTCTTCCTCCAAGTCCTTTCACTTGGTTTCGCTGGGCTGCGCCAAGAACACGGTCGATTCTGAATCGATGGCGCAGGTGCTGGCGGGTGATGGTTACCGTGCCAGCAGCAGCCCGGCCGAAGCTGAAGTGTTGATCGTCAACACCTGCGGCTTTATTGGTCCGGCCAAAGAAGAGTCTTACCAGGTACTGGGTGAGCTGGCAGCGGGCAAGCGCGGCGACCAATGGCTGATCGCGGCGGGCTGCCTGAGCCAGCGCTACGGCGCCGAAGTGATCGAGCGCGTGCCGGGTGTGGATGCCCTGCTGGGCACCCGGCGCTGGATGGATGTGCTGGAGCTGGTGGGCAAGCTGCGCCGGCGCACCAGCCCGGAGCCGCTGTACCACCTGCCGGACGAAGCCGCCACGGTGGGCCGCGACGAGGGTGATGTGCTGCGGGTGGCCCAGCAAGGCTACAGCGCCTATTTGAAGATCGCTGACGGCTGCCGGCGGCCGTGCGCTTTTTGCGCCATCCCGCTGATCAAAGGCACGCTGGTCAGCCGGCCGCGGGAGAGCATTTTGGCCGAGGCGCGTGCCCTGGAAGCGGCCGGCGTGCGCGAGATCAACCTGATCGCCCAGGACATCACCGACTACGGTCACGAGCTGGGCGTGAAGGATGGCCTGGCCAGCCTGCTGGAGGCGCTGGTGGAGACCGCGCCGGGCGTGGACTGGATCCGCATTTTGTACAACTTCCCCGGCTCGGTGACCGATCGCCAGATCGAAGTGATGGCACAGCATAAACAGCTGATCCCTTATCTGGATATGCCGCTGCAGCATGCCCACCCGGCGACGCTTAAGCGCATGCGCCGCCCGGCCAACATGGACTGGGTGCACCGCACGCTGGCCAAGATGCGGGCGGCCCTGCCTGACCTCGCGCTGCGTTCTACGTTTATTGTGGGCTACCCGGGCGAGACCGAAGAAGAGTTCCAAACCTTGATGGACTTTATTGAAGAGATGCGCTTTGACCGCCTGGGCGTGTTCACCTTCTCGTTCGAGCCGGGCACCACCAGCGAGCCGCTGGGCGACCCGCTGCCGCAGGAAGTGAAGGACGAGCGCAAAGAGCGCTTGATGCTGGCCCAGCAGCGCATCTCGCTGGAGAACAACCAGGCCCAGGTGGGCAAGACGCTGGATGTGTTGATCGAAGGCCACGGCGAGGTGGAAGGCAGTGACGAACCGATCGCGGTGGGTCGCAGCTACCGCGACGCGCCGGAGATCGACGGCCTGGTCTTCGTGGAAGGCCAGCCGCCCCTGGGCGAGATCGTGCCGGTGCGCATCACCGGGGCGATGCCCTATGACCTGAGCGGTGTGGTGGACACGGGGCGGAGTGTGATCACCATCGATTTTTGATCCCTTTTCTACAAAGCATTTTGTCAAGAAGATATATTAATCGCCGCGGGGGCGGGGTTTTTTGGGCGATTAATATATCTTTTTAGCGCAGATTAGCGAGCATCACCCCTATTATCGCGCAGATTTGGCGGATGGCAGAAGATTAGGCTGGAGTGTCAAGGAAAAGCTGGCGGCGGTGGTAGGGGCCAGAAATCCCAAGACCTCAGTGGCGAATAGACACCTATTTACGGCTACCCTCTTGAACGAAGGTGTTCAATCGGGACGCTATCAATTTACGACGCTCTTCAAGGAATCGTGAATAATTGGAAATCTCGAGTAGCGCGGGGTCTGTGGGAATACACTGAGCTTCAAACAATTTACCACCAGATTTCTCGAGTATTGGCTGAAAGTAAGCCAGGGGTGGTTTATCACTAATCGCTCGGTTTGTCTTGCCGCCAATGAAGGCAAGATTTGAAATGTCATCTGCCTCACGAGAAGAGACAAAGCCTTTCAGCACTCCTTTTGGAAAAATATGATGGAACTGTAAGCGGTGTTGCACGCCAGAGTGATCCAAAGCAATAGCTAAACTCGAACTCCAGTCTCTGGCGTCAGCATCTCGAAAAGCAAGAAACATAGTCTTAAATAGAGCGCTCAGCTGATTCCTTCCAGCCAGTTCTTCAGGTGAAATATCCAATAACCCTACTTGATTCCTTAATCGTTCAATAAGCGCATCGGCATCACCGCCATCACGGACAGTTGCTATGTCTTGATCAAGCAATGTCTCACTCGAACCTCGCGAGTATCTGCCCTTTGCATTTGCTATGAGTACCCAATAACGCAATTTTTGCGCCTCAGTAGAAGAAAACATGTACTTGTTCTTATCTGCTATATAAGCCAAAGCGACAATCAGAAATGGCGAAGAAAGCAGTACTGGGTAATCAATGCCTACATTACTTTTCAGAAAGTTGATTGCAAAATTCATCCCCTTGCATGCAGTTTCCCAAGAATCCTGAAGGCTTTTGACACTTAGACGGCCTACCGAATTGAATCGGGATTGTCCAGTTGCAAAAACAATCATATTTCTTAAATGGATGCCCAAGTCAAGATAGAAGTTCTGCTTTCCACATTCTGCTTGGAAGTCTTGGAAAATCTTTAGCGAATCCCGCCATTTTGCTGTTATTTGAGCCAAGGCCAAATCTGAACTTCGCAGTTTCGCACCCAGAGAGTTTATTCGGATAAAAATCTCGGTCACTTCTTCGTATGAAAGTTGACGTTCCAACACATCCATACGATACACATATTTTCGAATGCCTCGAAGTCGCGCCAGCCGCTGACTGTACTTCGTGTACAAAGGGTCGTTGATTTTTTCAATTCCTGCTTTAGCTAGAAATGGAGCGTCTTCTTCAGTCTTAAAAACATCACTCACCTTCACCCAATGAGGAGTGCTTTTTAACTTATTTGTCGATACAAGAAAAGTCATTTTCTCAAATCGCTGCATTAACTCGTCCTCAGAAGAATCGACTGCATCATCTTGGCCATTTTCATCTGAATCTTCAAAGACTTCTGTAACAAGCGAAAGGTCGTCGGGGTGTTCAAGGTTGAACAATATCTCAATCGGTTTTTTTCTACCTCGCACTGTTACAGGTTCTCCCCTTATCACTGACAACAAGGATGTAAGACGTTGTTGGCCATCTAGCAACAAACGAGTAGCCTGGTAAGGGTTCTTTGATTGGACAACAGCAAAATCCTGTTGCGGAATATCTTCATCAGTTTCCCAAATAAGTATCGCACCAGAAGGGTAACCGCGGTAAAGTGAGTCCAATAAGTCCCTTACGCGAGTTGATCGCCAAACGTATTGCCTCTGCATTTCAGGCAGACGCAATTCTCCCCGTTCAATCATGCTGACTAATTCTTCAACTGATGCTTCAGCCTTTGCCATTTATTCTCCCTGTTGTTCTTCGTTCCAGAGATTATATATGTAACCAGTGTGATCACAGCAACGACAGCAACCACCCCGCCAACCCACCCCCCAGGATCAGCCAGGTGGAGTTGACCTTGTAGCGGAAGAGCAGCACGGCCGCTGCCAGACCGATCAGGGCGGTGGGCAGGTCGACAAAGGATGCGGTGGCCAACTGCAGGGCCACGGCGGCCATCAGACCCAATGAGGCGGCATTGACGCCGTCGAGGAAGGCGGCCGCCAGAGGGGAGTGGCGCAGGCGTTCGATCCAGCGGTGTGTGAGGGCGACGAAGATGAATGAGGGGAGGAAGATGCCCAAGGTGGCCAGCAGGCCGCCAGGCAGCCCACCCAGCACGTAGCCGATGAAGGTGGCCGTGGTGAAGAGAGGGCCGGGGGTGACCTGGCCGATGGCGATGGCGTCGAGGAGCTGGGTTTGGGTCAGCCAGCCCAGACGTTCGACGAACTCGGCCTGCACAAAGGCCAGCAGCACATAGCCACCGCCATAGAGCACGGCGCCAATTTTGAGGAACGAGAAGAACAGCACCGGCAGGCTGAAAGCGACCACTGAGAGCGCCGCCGGAACCGCCAGGCCGGCCAGCGGCGGCAAGAGCAGCGCCAGGCCGGGCGAATCGCCGCGGCGGGCGGCGCGCAGGGCCACCACCAGCAGGGCCAGGCCGAAGAGCAGCAAGATTTCGTTGATGCCGGCAAAGTACAGCGCCAACGCGGCCAGGCCGAGCAAGGCCAGCCCCCGTCCTTTGAGCGCGCCGGGGGCCAGCTTCCACAGCGCTTGCAGGATCAGCACGATGACGACGGGTTTGACGCCGTAGAGCAGCCAAGCGGCCGCCGGCAGGCTGCCGTATTCAACATACAGCCAGGCCAGCATCAGGACGATGAGCATGGCGGGCAGGATAAAGGCCAGTCCAGCCGCCAGCAGGCCGAGCCAACCAGCACGGCGGTAGCCGACGTGGATCATCATTTCGGTGGAGTTGGGGCCGGGGATCAGGTTGGTGACGCCGAGCAGGTCCATGAATTCGGCCTGGGTCAGCCAGCCGCGGCGGGTGACGACTTCGTCGTGCAGCATGGCGACATGGGCGGCCGGGCCGCCGAAAGCGGTGAAGCCGAGGCGCAAAAAGAGCAGCAGCAACTCTCGCATCGGACGATGATAGCAGGATTTCGGCTAACGGTGTTTATGCAATAATTTATTCTTTCTAAGATTTTCTTGCATTATTTTTTACAAACATGGGCTCCTGGGAATCGTGCGGGCTTCGGAAGATGTGGCTCTGTTACTTCTTCGCTGATCCGGATTCGGCGGTTCTGGTTGGGGCATCGTGACCCGCTCAGAATGACGCGGGGAGTGAAGGGTACGGCCTATATTCGGAAGATGTGGTCCTAAAAATTCTTCGCTGGTGCAGGTTCGGCGATCTGGTGGTGCTTTTAAGTACCCGCTCAGAATGACGGAGGGAGCGAGAGGTGCGGACCTATTCGGAAGATGTGATCATAGAAATTCTTCGCTGAGCGGGTTCGGCGGTCCGGTAAAGGTTGGCAGTACCCGCTCAGAATGACACGAGAAGTGAGGAATGCTAGCTATTCGTAAGATAAGGCTCTATTAATTCTTCGCTGGTCTAGGTTCGGCGATCTGGTTGGGGCATCGTGACCCGCTCAGAATGACGCGGGAGTGAAGGGTGCGGCTTATATTCGGAAAATGTGGTCATAAAAATTCTTCGCTGGTGCGGGTTCGGCGATCTGGTGGTGATTAAAGTACCCGCTCAGAATGACACGAGGGCGAGAAATGGCCAATTTTGGAAGATGCGCAATACAGATTCTTCGTTGGTCGAGTTCGGCGGTCCGGTGAAGGTTGGCAGTACCCGCTCAGAATGACGGAAGTTGGTCAGGGTTCGGCGGTTCTGGTGGGGATCCAGGCACCCGCCCAGAATGACGCAAAGAATGGCAAGTTTTGCAACAAAAACAAAAGCCCTGCAGCACTGCAGGGCTTTTTTTTAATCGTGTTGCACTTAGCGGATGGCGAAGGTCACGGTCACGTCAGCGGACACGGTGATGCGTCCAGGGACGATGCTGGTGGCCTGGTCGGTAAGGGCTCCACCGCCGCCGCCCATGCCATACAACGGGTAGTACATACCGCTGGTGTCGGCGTAGGTGATGCTGACGATCTCGCCCAGGGTGACGCCGGCAGCGGCAGCCACAGCCTGCGCTTCGGCGATCGCATCAGCGATGGCCAGGTCACGGGCTTCAGCCTGCGGAGCGCTCTTATCATCCACATCGAAGCTGACACCCCAGATGGAGTTGGCTCCAGCGGAGACGGCGCTGTCCAGCAGCTGGCCCAGGTTGGCCAGGTCACGGGCAGTCACATTGACCGTGTTTTCCACGGTGTAGTTGGTGCCGGAAGGCAACCCAGTGGACGGATCGTAGCTATCCGAGGCGTAGACGTTGAAGTTGGAGGTCTGCATATCGGCCTGAGCAACTCCGGCATCGGCCAAAGCCGCCATGACGGCAGAGACCTGGTTGGCGTTGGCGGCCACCACCTCAGAGACGTTGCTGCCAAAGCTGCGCACGCCAATGGTGATGTAGGCTACGTTGGGCTCCAGGCGAACTTCGCCATGGCCGCCGACGGTGACGCCCGTGGTGGCCGCGCCTGCGCCAGGCACCACGATGGGAGCCGGCGAGGTGGGAGCGCAAGCCGCCAAGAGCATGGCCGCCAACAAAACAAGCAAGACATTCTTTTTAATCATACGATTTCTCCGTTTTTTCGGTTTATCAGGCCCAGCAGCCTGACTTACCTGATTAACGGATTATCTCCCAAAAAAGTTCCCGCTGTACGGCCAAAACCAGCCCGCGCGACGACTATACTTTTAGGCATGCAAGCCGTCCAAATTCGCGCTCTGCGCCTGCAGCACCAGGGGCTGAGCCAGCCCACACAGCCCTCGCCCGAAGCCGCTCTGCGCCATCTGGTGGCGGCGCAGGCCCAGGACTACCCCGGCGCGCTGTGGTCGCTGGGCCTGCGCACGGCGGGAGCGACCAGGGCGACGGTGGAAGCGGCCTTCAATGCCGGGCGGGTCCTGCGCACGCATGTGCTGCGGCCCACCTGGCATTTTGTGCTGCCGGAAGATTTACGCATGCTGCTGCGGCTGACGGCCGGGCGGGTGCACACCGTGAATGGCAGCATGTACCGCCAGGAAGGCCTGGATGTACAGACCCTGGTGCAGGCGGCGGATGTCATGCAAGGCGCCTTGGAGGGCGGGCAACACCTGACTCGCGAGGAACTGGCTGCGGCTTTGGAACAAGCCGGCCTGGCAGCCAAGCGCTTCCGCCTGGCCTATATGGTGATGCACGCCGAGCTGGAGATGGCGATCTGCAGCGGGCCGCGGCGAGGCAAGCAATTCACCTACGCCCTGTTTGACGAGCGCGTGCCGGCCGAGGCCCATCCGCCCGGGCGCGAGGAAGAGTTGGCGCGGTTGGCAGCGCGCTATTTTACAGCGCGCGGGCCAGCCACAGTGCAGGACTTCGCCAACTGGTCCAGCCTGACGCTGGGCGAAGCCCGCCGCGGCCTGGAAGGCGCCAAGGACGGTCTGGTTGCAGGCCTGGTGGATGGTGCGGAGCATTGGTGGGCGCCGGAGGAAGCCTCTGCCTCGCCCGCTCAGCGGGCCTGGCTGTTACCAGCCTACGATGAGTACATCAGCGGGTACAAGGACCGCTCGGCAGCCATGCTGCGCGGCGATGCGGCGGGCGTCTTCGACAACGCCTTCCAGCATGCGCTGGTGATTGACGGCCTGATCCTGGGCAGCTGGCGGCGGGTATTGGATGACAAGCAGGTCAGCGCCCACATCCGGCCCGTGCGGCCATTGAACGCACAAGAGCGCCAGCTGCTGAACGCCGCCGCCGAAGACTATGCTCAATTTCTGGGGATTCCCGTTGAATGGGAATTTAAGGAGGATTAAAATGGATGCGAAGGGTTTCAACAATTTGTTCGAGTACCACCTGACACGCAACCGCGAACTTTGGGAGCAGTGCATCCTAACTCTGACGCCGGAGCAGTTCACCCATGAAGTGAATTATTCCATTGGCTCCCTGCGCAACCAGTGCGTGCATCTGCTGAACATTGATGAGCGCTGGTTCAGCGGGCTGCGTGGGCTGGACGTGCCGGACTTTGCTGACCCACTGACCTACCCAGATTTCGCCAGTGTGCGCCGCCAATGGGATGCGGTGGAAGCGGGGATGCGCGAGTATTTGGGCGGGTTGGAAGACGAGACACTGCAGCGCGAATTTATGCCCAATGTGAAGGTGTGGCAGATCCTCTTCCATGTGCTCAACCACGGCACAGACCACCGGGCGCAAATGCTGGCTGGGCTACACGCCTTGGGCGCGCCGACTTTTGCCCAGGATTATTTCTTTTTTGCGAATGGGATGCCGATCAAGGTGCATCAATAGCTATTAGCGGTCAGCATTTAGCAGCTAGCTGATTGCTGAAAGCTGATCGCTGTTTTATGGCAACACGACCAACGGATTGAGAAATTCCGGGCCGCGGCGGATCTCGAAGTGCACGAAAGTGCCCGCCGGGTGGCCGATCACGCCGCCCAGGCCGACCGGCTGGCCCTGGGCCACGGCGCTGCCACACACGGCCGTAGCAGCCCCCAAGCCGCCGTAGAGCGTGTAGTCGCCATTGCCATGGTCCAGCATGACCATCAGGCCATAGCCCAAGTTCGACCAGCCGGAATAAACCACCACCCCAGCATCGGCGGCCAGGACCGGTTCGCCGATCTCAACAGCTAAGTCCACGGCCTGGTGACCGCTCCAGTAGCCTTCGGCGGCCAGGCTGCGGGCAGCCACCGGCCAGGCATACTGGCCGGTGCCCTGCCCCGCCAGACCGCTGTTCTGCGGGCAGGCGCCGTTGCCGTACTCCTCGCTGTCCACAGCCATAGCGCCAGCGGGCAGGTTGGGCATGATGCGGCGGCGCAGGCCACGCTGGCCTTCAGGAATGAGCAGCCACTGGCCGATGAAGACTTGCGGGTTTTGGGGGTCGAGCTGGTTGGCAGGCCAGGCAATAATGTCATCCATACTGGCGTTGAAGAAGTTGGCCAAGCTGGAGGCCGAGTCGCCGCCGCCCGCCTGATGGTAAATACCGTCACGCGGCAGGATGAGCAGCTGCATGTCTTCCATCAGAAAATCGGGGATGTCGTGCAGCAGGTCGTGGTTGGCCCACAAGACGGTTTCCGGGCGCAGTCCGAAGCGGGCGGCGATGCTGCTGAGCGTATCGCCCGGCCCGACGGTGTAGGTGAACGGCTCGGTCGCCGCGGTGGGCTGTGGCGCCAGCGTGCTGGTGGCCACCGGAGCCCCGGTGGCGGCGGGCGAGCTGAGCTGTGCAGTGGGCAGCTCAGCCGTGGGCGGTGCAGCGCAGGCGCCGGCAGCAAAAAGCAGGCCCGCGAAAAGCCATCGCCGGGCCTGCTTCGAGAAAGCTGATTTGCTCATACGCCTCGGGAGCGTCAGGCCTCGTCCTTGAGACCTTCCAGAAATTCCTGGTTGCTGTCGGTCTTGGCCATGCGCTGCAACAGGGCTTCCACGGCAGTGCCAACATCCATGCCCGCGCCATGCGGGGGATCAGCGATCATGGTGTTGTACATGCGGCGCATCAGCCAGACATGCTGGGTGATGTCCGGGCCGAGCAGCAGTTCTTCGCGGCGGGTGGAGGAACGGTCCACGTCGATGGCGGGGAAGATGCGGCGTTCCTGCAGGCGGCGCGAGAGGTGCAGTTCCATGTTGCCGGTACCCTTGAACTCTTCGTAGACCACGTCGTCCATGCGCGAGCCGGTGTCCACCAGACAGGTGGCAATGATGGTCAGCGAACCGCCCTCTTCAATATTGCGGGCGGCGCCGAAGAAGCGCTTGGGCGGATAGAGGGCTGAGGGGTCAATACCACCGGAGAGTGTGCGACCTGAGGGCGTGACCACCAGGTTATAGGCCCGCGCCAAGCGGGTGATCGAGTCGAGCAGGATGACCACGTCGCGGCCGATCTCCACCAAGCGTTTGGCGCGTTCGATGACCATTTCGGCGGCGCGCACATGCGAAGTGACCGGCTCGTCGAAGGTAGAGGAGATGACCTCAGCGTCCACCGAGCGATCCATGTCGGTGACTTCTTCGGGGCGCTCGCCGATCAGCGCCATCATCAGGTGCACGTCTTTGTAATTGGTGGAAATGGAGTTGGCCATCTCTTTGAGGATGGTGGTCTTGCCGGATTTGGGCGGCGAGACGATTAGGCCGCGCTGGCCGCGGCCCACCGGGGCCACCAGGTTGATCATGCGCATGGCCAGGCCGCGGCGGTCGGTCTCCAGGTCGAAGCGCTGGTCCGGGAAGATAGGAGTCAGGTTCTCGAAGCGCGGCCGGTTGCGGGCGGCTTCGGCATCCATGCCGTTAACCGATTCGACCTTGACCAGGCCGAAGTGCTTTTCGGATTCGCGCGGCGGGCGGGCCTCGCCGATGATCAGGTCGCCGTTGCGCAGGCCATAGCGACGCACCTGGGTCTGGGAAACATAGACGTCGTCCGGCCCGCCCTGGTAGTGGTCGGAGCGCAGGAAGCCAACGCCCTCATTCATGATCTCGAGGATGCCGCCGCGCACTTCACGGCCCTGCTTGGCGGCCTCAGCACGGCGGATGTGCACGACCAGGTCCTCTTTCTTGAGGCGGGTGGGACGGTCGATGCCCAGGTCTTTGGCAACTTTGCGAAGATCGGCCAGAGAACTATTTTCTAAGTTGGGTAACGTCATGGAATGTGTCTCTTTACAGGTGTATAGGTTAATTGGTTCTATATGCAGGTTGCCCGCTCACAGGCAGGCGTTTCCGCATTTAAGCGCATGGCGATAGTTGGGCTGCTCGATTTTAAAAACTACAGGGGAGGTAACAAAGCGATTATAGCGGAAAAAGCCCTTCAAGGCAAGATTTCGCCTGCCCTTTTCTGCAGGAGTTGGCGGGTGAGAAAAAGCGCCAGCATGGTTTTGGCTTCTTCAATCGCGCCACTGTGCATGGCCTCAAAGGCTTCGTGCATGGAAAGTTTTTCCACTTTGAGGAATTCGTCATCATCGGCCGGCAGGGTTTCGGGGTGCAAGTCCTCAGCGAGGAAGAGGTACATGCGTTCGGTAGAGTAGCCGGGGGCCAGATAAAAATCGCTGAGCGGCGTCAGGCGGCCAGGGGCCATGCCGATCTCCTCGCGCAGTTCGCGTTGGGCACAGGCTTCGGGATGCTCGCCGGGCTCCAGCGTGCCAGCCGGGATCTCCAGAATGGGCTTGCCGGTGCTGGGGCGGAACTGGCGCACAAAGTGGATCTTGCCCTCAGCGTCCAGCGGCAGCATGGCCACCGCCCCACTGTGCACGACGATGTCATACAAGCCGGTTTTGCCGTTGGGCAGCTCGATCAAGTCCTGGCGTACATCAAACTTGTACGCCTGATAGACCCGCTCGCTTTTGAGCACCTTGAAGTTCACGGCTTAGGGAATGTGCAGATTCATGCCGGGCTGCAGCGCAGAATCCAGCGTGAGGCCGTTGGCCTCAGCGATGTTCTGCGGCCAGACATCGCCAAAGGCACAGGCGATGCTATAGAAAGTGTCTGTGCTGCTGGCCACGTAGGTGGCGGGATGGGCGCGCAGCTGGCGGCCTGGGCCGTACGTGCCCACTTGGGCGACCGGGATGGTGAGAGTGGTGCCCACGCTCAGGTTGGCGGCCTGGCTCTCGCTGAGGCCGTTGGCGCTGAGGATGGCGGCCGGGTCAATATTGAAGCGGCGGGCCAGGCAATAAGGCCATTCGCCTTGGCGCAGGGTGTAGCTGGAGGGCACGCTTTGCTCACTGATCGGCGCGGGGGTGTTGGTGGCAGTGGCTTCGGGCGTGGGTGAAAGCTCCAGCGTGGCGGTGGCGCCAAAGGGCGCCGTGGGGCTGGCGGCCGGCGCCGAGTCGTCCGGCGTGAGCACAGCGTCAGGGTTCTTGGCGCTGTTGGCCAAGGCGGTTTCCGTGGCGATGGTGCTGAACAAGGCGCTGAGCGTATCTTGCGTGGCGGTGGGCAGAGCGGAACTGCTGACCGAGCGCGTGCAGGCAGACAGCAGCAGCACCAGAGTTATCCAAAGGGTGATTTGCACAAAACGAGGCATAGTTCTCAGAACATCCATTCAGTGGCGATACTAGCACACGGAGGGAATCAGCGTCAAGCGGAGAAGAGTGGCGATTGGCAAAATGGTAATTAGGGGTTGGCGCCGCCGCAATAGCTGACTAGCCACCCATAGGCCGCCCGCGGCGCATAGCCGCGGCCACCCGATGTGAATCTTCGTCTGAGCGCTGCTCCAGCTGAGCGACGATGTTGGCGTAGCTTTCGTCGTCCCGGTTCTGGCCGAGCTTGAAGGCGGCGTCGATGCGGGTGACCTCCACAGCGAAGCCATAGACCGCCTGCATCTCACGTTCGACATAGTCTTGTGGCAAGCCTTCCAGGCTGTAGCCTGTGCCCGTTTCATAGCGCTGCACCAGGCGGCTGAGCAAGCCGTAAAGCTGGTCGCCTTCCACCGGCTGGACGCGGCCGTAGACATGGGCGATCATATAATTCCAAGTGGGCACATTGACGTGGTTGTACCAGCGGGGTGAAATGTACGTGTGCGGCCCCTGGAAGATGAGTAGCACGTCCTGATCGGCAAAGCTGCGCCACTGTTTGTTGGCGCGGGCCATATGGCTTAAGAAACTGATACGTTCGCCAGGACCCTCGACCAGTTCCACTGGAATATGGGTAGCCACGGGCTTTTCGCCGTCGTAAGACACCAAGGCGGGGAAACTGTTGTGTTTGAGGAAGGCCAGAATTTCGGCGCGGTCTTCCTGACGGTAGAGACGGGGAATATACATGGCCGATCCTAACTCAGGCTGGGGTCTTTAAAGTCCAGATCCAGATAGGGGATCCCGCTTTCGATGCGCGCTTTGCGGCCGTCCATGAACTGGGCGGCCCACCTGTGCCCGATGTTATCCACGTCAAAGTCGCGATGGATCACGGCGTAGAGCTCGATTTCGCGGATCTTCAAGAAATGCGGGATCTCTTGCAGCCAGCGGTCGTCGAGCGTGCAGGCCCGCCGGTAGCCGCGCAAAAAATGCGTCATAAATTGCTCGGCAAAAACCACCGGCTGCTCGGCGTCTGCCACCATATAGAAGAGGACCATAGCGATGTCGTTGACCAGCCAGTTGTAGCCGCAATCGTCGAAATCGAAGAGCGTGATGCGGCCTTGTTCATCAACGAAGAGATTGCCGCCGTGAGCATCCTGATGAGTCAGACCATAGGAGTGGCGGTCTTTGGGAAGGCTGCGCACATAATCGCAGACCTCTTTGTATTTTTCCCTGGCAATGATCTCCTGCGCCGGCAGGAAACTGTCGACGAACTCGAAGACCGGGTCGTCCCACTCGGGGCGTTTGCGCGGCCGGCCGTCTTGATGGAAGTCCTGAGTGAGCGCATGCATGCGGCCGATGGTTTCACCGTAGGTCTCGTAGAGCGCTGGCGTCCAGCGCTCCCAGGGCGGCTCGCCGGCGGCCTTCACGAAGGCGACCGCCAGGAAATCGGCGCCGTGGCCGTCGGCGATCGGCTCGACCAGGTTGCCGGTCTGGGACTGGATGGCCTGGGCAGCGGAGACGCCGCCGGCGACCAGGTAGTTGATCCATTCGGTCTCGCCCTCGATCAGGGTCTGGTTGCGGCGGGAACTGTGGCCGATGCGCAGGATGAAGTCGCCGTCTGGGCGTGAGAATTCGAAAATGAAGCTCTCGAAGCTGTCCAACATGCGCACCGCGTCCGGCGCCACACCATAGCGGTCGGCGGCCTCGTGCAGGATGGCATCGTTGAAGCGGTCGCGGATGAATTTTTCCATGGGGGAGAATGGTAATTGGGGATTAGTAATTTGAGATTAGAGATTGGGGATTGGAGATTGCTCTAATCAGCTTCACCCACGTCCACCACGCAGAAACGATTGCCTTCCGGGTCGGCCAGAATAACGTAGTCGGCGTCCGGCCGGCGCTTGTCCCAATGCACTTCAGTGGCGCCCAGGGCCAGCAGACGGGCGACCTCTCCGGCTTGGTCTTCGGTATACAGATCCAAGTGAATGCGGGGTGGGATGTTCAGTGTGGAATGATGCTGGTCGAGTGAAAGATTGGAGCCGTTGCCGTCCCTGGGATGCAGGACGATGAAATCGTGGTTGCGCGAACCCTCACGCGGCACGTAATCCAACGCGGCGCTCCAAAAGGCCTCCATCAACGCCAAATCTTTGACGCGCAAGACGATGGAGCCGACGCGGAGCATGCGGCTTAGCTGGCTTGAGCCACCGCCGGGCGGAACTTGTAGCCGTAGATGAGCATGCCGCGCTCATCGGTGGCGGAGCGCAGCAGGCGGGTGACCATCTCGACCGGCATGCCGATGGCGGGCGGCTGCTCGCCGAGGTCGGTGAGCTGGGCGGTGACCAGCGGGCCTTCGGCCAGCTTGACCATCGCCAGGGTGTAGGGCGCCTGCTCGGCATAGCCTTGAGGCGCGTCGTAAACGGTGGTGTAGGAGTAGACCTCGCCCTTGCCGCTGAACTGGAAGAGGGTCTTGGCTTCTTCGCCGCATTCGGGGCAGATGTCGCGCGGCGGGAAGAGCTTGGCGTCGCAGTGCTCGCAGACCTCACCCACCAGGGCGTAACGTTGTTTCTTTAATCTCCAATGGCGCGGGATATCCATTTGCGTTTCTCCTGAGGATACTGTAGCGGGGCGGGGCTATCAGAAACTATCAAATAGCTAAGAGCTATTAGCCAATAGCTGTTAGCTCAGCGCGTAACGCTTGGCGAAGTCGGCCGGGAAGGGGATGCGGTTGGCGTAGAAGTAACGGATCAGCTGGCCGTGATGCTGGGCTTCGTGTTCCAGCAAGTCGAAGAGGATTTTCAGGTGGGCGTCGTCCCAGGGCTGCCCGACGGCGACCAGTGCGTTGAGCAGTTCAGTCTGCGAAGCGGCCAAGGCCGCCTGCACGCTGCCCGGCGTCTGGATGTCTTGCAGGCTGCAAGCGAAGCCCTGCCATTCGCCGGCGCTGAAGGCGCGGGCGTAGCTTTCGCGTGCGCCAACCACGCACCAGAATTGGCCGCCTATGCTGTTGGAAGGCGCTTCGCCGTTGTGGCTTTGCAACTGTTCGGCTGAGAGCTGGGCGGCCAGCGAGTTGGTCAATTCGGCAGCCTGGACCAGGCGGGTTCGCAAGTTCTCCATCTTAGTCCTCTACAGTTCGTAGTACATGCGTGACCGCTGTGGCGGCGGGGCCGCCCAGGCTTTGCACCAGGCCGATCTTGGCCCCGTTCACTTGCGCCCCACCCCCCTGCCCGCGCAGTTGCAGGGCGGCTTCGGCGGCCTGGTAGGCGCCAGTGGCCCCACCGGGGAAGCCGCGCGCCTTGAGGCCGCCCAGGGTGGCGATGGGCAGCTCGCCATCCGGCGCCAGCGCGCCGTTCTGGGCCAATTTCCAACCCTGGCCGCGCTCGGAGAAGCCGGCGGCTTCCAAGGAGAGGGCGCTATATATGGAAAAAGCGTCGAACAACTCGAAGAAATCGGCGTCGCTGGGTTGGATGCCGGCTTGCTTGCAAGCACGTTCCACGGAGAGCCGGGCGGCGTTGAAGGCCAGCGGATCGGGACGGTCGTGCAGGGCCAGCGTGTCGCTGACCGCACTGGAACCGCTGATCTCCACCAGCGGATGCGGGAACTTGGGTGGCAGCAGGTCGGCGCGGGTCAGCAGCAGAGCAGCCGCCCCGTCGGCATGGGGGGCCACATCGAACATGTTGAGTGGCGCGCTGACCATGCCCGCTTTGGCGTAGGTCTCCAGCTTGACCGCCTTGCGGAACATGGCGTTGGGGTTGTGCGCCCCATTGGCATGGGCGGCCAGCGGGAAGCCGGCCAGTGCATGCTGGGGCAGGTCAAATTCGTGGAAGTAACGCTGGGCCAGCAGGGCGGCCTGCGCAGTAAGGGTGAGGCCCTGCTCCGCTTCGTAGTCGGCGTCGCTGGCCATCGCCATGGCGTGCTCCACCTCAGCGGGCACCTGATCGCTGAGCTTCTCCACACCGAGCACCATGGCGGCATCCACCTGGCCGGAGGCTACCGCCAGGTAGCCGACGCGCAGGGCCATGGCCGCCGAAGCGCCGGCGGCTTCGATGGTGGCCGCCTCGATGCCGTGCAAGCCGGCGAAGTCGGCCAGCATCGCGCCCAGCTGCGCCTGGCGCGAGAGCGTCGCGGCGAGCATGTTGCCCACGTAGAGCGCATTGGGCCGCAAGCCGCCGGCGTCCTGCATGGCGGCCTCCATGGCCTGGAAGGCCAGCTCACGCAGCGAGATGTTCCATTGTTCGTTGACTGGCGTTTGGCCGATGCCGGCGATGATGACGTTGCTCATGGTTCCTCTTCCAATAATCAGTCTAATAACTTAGAGATTGGAGATTCAATCTCTAATCTCAATTTTTTATTTCATCTCCAACTTCCCACGCATCCTGACATAGGCTGCATAGTCGATCTCGGTGCGGCGGGCGATGTAGTCCTCGGTTTGGGTCGCCAGTTGCGGTTTGCCGACGATCTTGTCAGTGATGCGCAGCACCATCGCGTCGGACCCGGCGCCCGAGCCGAAGGAGACCAGCAGCACGCGCTCGCCGGGCTTGGCGATGTCGAAGATGGCGGTGAGGCCGATGATCGCCGCGCCGGAATAGGTGTTGCCGATGCGCGGCACCAGCAGGCCGGTCTCGATCTGCTCTGGCTTGAACCCGAGCATCGCCCCGGCGCGCTGCGGAAATTTCGTATTCGGCTGGTGGAAGACGACATAGGCGTAGTCCTCCGGCTTGGTGTTGCTCGCCTCCAGCATGGCCTCGCCAGCCGAGATGATGTGCTTGAAGTAGGCCGGCTCGCCGGTGAAGCGCTGGCCGTGTTCCGGGTATTTGGCGTACTGCCGTCGCCAGAAGTCCGGCGTGTCGGTGACGAAGGAATAAGAGCTTTCGATCTCGGCCAAGGACTCTTCAGCGGGGCCGATGACGAAAGCCGCCCCACCCGCCCCGGCGGTGTACTCCAGGGCATCGCCGGGGCGACCCTGGGCGGTATCCATGCCGATGGCCATGGCGTAACGCGCCATGCCGGAGCCGACGAAGCCCATCGCCGCCACCATGGCCTCGGTGCCGGCCTTGCAGGCGAACTCCCAGTCGGCGGCCTGCGTGCTGGGCACCGCGCCGATGGCCTCGGCCACCAGGGTGGAGGTGGGCTTGACCGCGTAGGGATGCGACTCGGAGCCGACCCAGACGGCGCGCAGGTCTTGCGGGCTGATCTGGGCGCGGGCCATGGCGTTGCGCGCCGCCTCGATGGACATGGTGGCCACGTCTTCGTCCAGGCCGGGCACAGACTTCTCGATGATGGGCAGGCCGCCGGTGCCGTTGGTCCAGACGCGGGCCACCTCGCGGGCCGGCAGGCGGTAGCGGGGCACATAGGCGCCGTAGCCGACGATGCCGACGGGGTGCTGCGGCTTGAGCAGGCGGACGGTTTCGTGAGTGTGGGGTTGTTCGGTCATCTTATTGCGCCCATTCCTTCAATATCTCTTCGGCGCGGTCCACGCGCACGGTCTTCTCGGCGACCAGCTGCGCGGCGAGGCGCTCGATCTGCTCGCCGGCCGCGCCGGCGGCGATGGCCACCTGGCGGGCATGCAGGCTCATGTGGCCGCGCTGGATGCCCTCGGTGGCCAGGGCGCGCAGGGCGGCCAGGTTCTGCGCCAGGCCGACGGCGGTGATGATCTGGGCCAGCTCGGCGGCGGTGGTCACGCCCATCAGCTTGAGGGCTGCCTGGGCCGCAGGGTGCACCTTGGTGGCCCCGCCGACGATGCCGACGGCCATGGGCAGCTCCAGGCTGCCGACCAGGTTGCCGTCCGCGTCCTTGCCCCAGGTGCTCAGCGAAGTGTAGCGCCCGGAGCGCGCCGCATAGGCGTGCGCACCGGCTTCGACGGCGCGCCAGTCGTTGCCGGTGGCGATGACCACCGCATCAATGCCGTTCATGATGCCCTTGTTGTGGGTGGCCGCTCGGTAGGGGTCGGCGGCGGCAAAGGCCCAGGCTTCGATGATGCCGTCGCTCACTTGCTCGGCGGAAAAATCGCCGAAGGCCATCTGGTCCAGCTGGATGGTGCACTCGGCGCGGGCCAGGCGACGGTCGGCCAGGTTGCTAAGGATGCGCAGGTGCACCCGGCCGCCGGTGAGCGCCTCGATGCGCGGCGCCAGGCGCTCGCAGGCGGTGTTGACCGCGTTGGCGCCCATGGCGTCGCGCACATCGTAGATGAGGTGGATGACCAGGAACGGCCCGATCGGCGAATTATCAATGCGGCGCACTTCCAGGCCGCGCGGGCCGCCGCCCAGCTTCTGCAGCACGGGGTCTATGCCGGCCGCCTCGGCCAGCAATTCGGCTTCGGCGGCGGTGATGGCCGCGACGGCCGCGTCCAGGTCAGGCGTGTTCAACAATTGCATCTGGCCGATCATCAGCGGCTGGTCAGCTGTGGTGCGGAAGCCGCCGCCGGCGCGAGCCAGCTTGGCCATGAAGGATGCGCCGGCCACCACGGACGGCTCTTCGACCGTCATAGGCACCAGCACCTCGCGGTCGTTGACCAGGAAATTGAGCGCGATGCCCAACGGCAGGTTGAACGTGCCGACCACGTTCTCGATCATCGGGTCGGCGGCGGCGGCGGTCAGGCCGCCGCTGGCAAACGCATTCAATTCCGCTTCGCTGAGCGTCCCCAAGGCGCGCAAGCGCGCCTGGCGCTCTTCAAGGGACAAATCGTAGAAGCCAGAGATGCGGGATGATGGCTTTGCTGTAGGCGAATTCATACAAGTGGATTAAGCCGCAAGCGGGCTTTCAAAAGCTATCAAGATAAAATCAGCGAGCTGGGAGGGCTTTTCCTGTAGAATTCGCCCACTCTAAGGAGAGCTATGTTAAGTAAACTCGGTTCCTACCGTTTTAAAGTTGCTTGGACAGTGCTGCTTCTGGCCTTATTGTTGGCCGCCTGCGGCAGCGGAGCCCCGCTCGCCGCGCCGACCAACACGCCCACCCCAGCATCCGGCGGCGGGGAGACGGGCGGGGCTCAGAATCCGGCGCCTGAGGGACCGGTGGACGTGGAAACCGGACTAACGGAGCCCCCGCTGGTGCAGCCGCCGCCCGGATCAAACCCGCCGGTCATCCCGCCGGGCACCGGCAGCCCACCTGCGGGGGCAGGTGCCATGCTGGTGATCGGCGGCGACCTGCCTTTGGTGCTGCATGGCGGCGAATGCCAGATGCTGGATGGCGACACCTACCTAAGCATTCCCAACACGGCCAATGCCGAGCCGCCCTATGCCTCGCTGATTATTTACGCAGGCACTGGCGCCACACGCAGCGGCACGCTGGTGTGGGCCACCTCCGCGGCCAACACAGGCGGTGCAGTCGTATCCACCCAGGACACGTTTGTGATCACGCTCAACGGCGACGGCTTCTCCGGACGTTTCGACGGTACGGCCCACCGCGGCAGCAGCGGCGTACCCGTGCAGGTGGTCATTCCGGTGAGCGGCGTGTTCACCTGCGTGCCCGGCATTGTGGCGATCCGCGGCGAACACGCGATGGACCTGACCAACACCCACTGCAGCACGGAGCCTTTCCGCATCGTGGTGGGTGAGCGCGGCGGCAACCAGGCACTCTTTCTACTGGAGGACGGCGTGGGGCCGGGCGAGAGCGGCAACGCCGGCCTTTCCTGGCGGGTAGGCGGCGTTAACTATGTGACGACCTGGATGAGCCTGACGCGTAACCCCGACGGTTTGTCCGGCTCGTACTTTGGTGAGGCCGCCGGACCGGATGGGCGCAGCTTCCCGGTGGGCGGCACGTTCAACTGCCTGGGGACCTAACCTAACCGCCTAAACAAGAAAAAGACCGCTGGCTCTAGCCAGCGGTCTTTTTCTTCTTGAGCGGGTCTAATTTCCCCAAATCATAAACGATTCATTGACGCAGACCTCAGCAGAGCCAAAGGCGGAGAGGCACACCCGATAAGGGACCAGCTTGCCGTTCTCGGCCGCAATGGGCGGTAGGGTCAGCTGGGTCTGGCCGCTTTCATTGCTGGGCGGGAACTGGTGGATGCTGACCCCACCGGTCGGCAGGCTGACCTCCAGAAAAGGCTGCAGGCCGGTCAGCAGTTGGTTGCCGGCGTAGAGGGTGGCGAAGATGGTTTGCCCCTCCTGCGAACTGATCTGCGAGTATTGCTCCCAAACCTGAATGCGGATCTCGCCCGGGCTTTGCTGCGGCGCAGGCTGGTCATAGACCCGTGCCTTGTATTCGCCGCCCAGGGGCAGCGGGAGGACGCTGCCTTCGACATAGCGCAGACAGACATTGATGAAACACTGCGTAGCGCTGCCGTCGGGCTGCATTCTGATCTCGGAAATGGGCAGCCCGACCAGTTCGTAGCCGCCGTGACGGGCGATGTAGTCGGTGAAGAAGAGTGGGATGTTGTAGCCGTACTGGCCGTCGATGCTGTAGAACATGATCACCGGGCTGTTGAGCTGGGTGACCAGCGGCTCGGGGGTGATGCCCAGCAGACCAGGCAGCGGCCGCGGTGTGGCGATCTGTGAATCGGGCTGGGCGTACAAGACCAGGTTCTGGTAAATCACCTCCAGGCTGCCGTCAGCGTTCTTGTAGGGGCCGGCCAGCCGGGCGCCAGTGAAAGCATCCCCCAGGCGGGCGGCGGTGCTGGCGAAGGGTTCGCCATAGGGCAGGTCGATCTGGATGATGGCCGCCGCCGCGGCCTGCGGCTGGCTGCAAGCCTCGCCGCAGGCCTGGCGGCCGTAGGCCATCAGGCGCACCTCGCCGGGCTGGTCCAGGCTGATGTAGAAGCCCAGGTTCTGGAAGTATTGCTCGGCGCGGTTGTGCTCGGCCGAGTAGCGCACGCCGGTCAGCGGACGGCCGACGTAGCGGCTGCCCAACTGCTGGTAGAGCGGCACAAAACCTTCATAGATGATGTAGCCATCCACCACCACGGCGCCCTGCAGGTCGGCATTGGCCACCGGCGCATCCCACACGCCCAACTGCTCCCCCAGCGGCGCCAGGGCATACTGCTCGCTGGGCGGCAGCTCAGGGTTGTAGACCATCAGGGCGTTTTCAAAGTATTGCTTCTGGGTGATGCCTTCGACGATCACCGGGGTGAGCGGCTGGCCGAGGCGAGCCGGGCCGCCGAGGAAGTCATGGAATTCCGCGAAGACCGGTTCCATCAAATAGCCGCCGGAGACCGGCCCTGGCGGGGCGGCCGGCGGCGTGCAGGCAGCCAGCCAGAGCGCCAGGGCGCAGAGAAGCAGTCTGTCGGAGCGGATGTGGGTCCTCAATGGCATTCCTGACCCAGGAAAACGAGGCAGTCCATGATTTTAGCATGCGGGCAAGAGCGGTTGGCTGTTAGCGACTAGCCATTAGCCGCGCCGTCTGTCATTGCTTCGTCTGCGCCGTTGCTGCGCAGCGGCATGCTCCCCGCAATGACGGATGAGTGACGTTGCGGTGAAGTACCTATAAAACTGTTGACCGCCGGCTGTGAACTCTTTGCTGTACAGCAGCCCCACAGGACTATAATGGGGACAGTCCCCAACCAGCCCTGGAGGCCCCATATGGCACAAGTTCAGACCGAAACCCGCCCGATGACTGAAGAGGGCGACCATCTACAAATTCAAGCCATCGACCACTTGCACTTCTATGTTGGCAACGCCAAGCAAGCCATGTATTGGTGGTGGAAAGGCTTTGGCTTCAAACCCGTGGCTTATTCCGGCCTGGAGACCGGCAACCGCCAGTCCGCTTCGTATGTGCTGGAATCCGGCAAGATCCGCTTCGTGGTTTCGGCCCCTTATGGGCCTTCGCATGAGATTGCCGGCCACCACATGACGCACGGCGATGGGGTCAAAACCATCGCCATTCAAGTCAAGGATGTGGAAGAAGCCTGGAAAGCGACCACCAGCCGCGGCGGGCAAAGCGCTTGGGCGCCGCGTGAAGAGAAAGATGAGTTCGGCGTCTACCGCACCTCCGCCATCCACACCTATGGCGAAGTGCTGCACGTCTTCGTGGACCGCAGCGGCTATAAAGGGCCTTTCGCCCCCGGCTACAAGCCCTTGGAGGGCTACGAAGCCCAGTCCACCGGCCTAGCGGCGATCGATCACATCGTGGGCAATGTTCAGCTGGGCAAGATGGACTATTGGGTCAACTTCTATCACCGCGTGATGGGCTTCCGCCAACTGCAGCACTTCGACGACCAGGACATCAGCACGGAATACTCCGCCCTGATGTCCAAAGTGATGGAAAACGGCAACGGGCGCATCAAGTTCCCTATTAATGAACCGGCCGAGGGCAAGAAGAAGAGCCAGATCGAAGAATATCTGGACTATTACCTGACCCCGGGTGTGCAGCACATCGCCATCGCCACCGGCGACATCATCGAGACCATGACGCAGCTGAAGGCCAACGGTATCGAGTTCCTGCGCGTGCCGGATGCGTATTACGACCTGCTGCCGGAGCGCGTCGGCGACATCGTCAAAGAGCCGCTGGACAAGATCAATGAGCTGGGCATTCTGGTAGACCGCGACGACGAGGGCTACCTGCTGCAGGTCTTCTCGCGCCCCGTGCAAGACCGCCCCACTTCCTTTGTAGAGGTCATTCAGCGCCACGGCAGCCGCGGCTTCGGCAAGGGTAACTTCAAGGCTTTGTTCGAAGCCTTGGAGCTGGAACAGGGCCGCCGCGGCAACCTGGACAACTAGCCTCAATGCGCTATCTGGTATTCACTCCGCCCGGAGAAGAACGCCCGCGCTTGGGTGCCCTGTTGGTCGAAGACCGAGTGGTCTCGCTGGCCCGCGGCGACCTACCGTTGGACATGCTCTCGTTCATCCAGGCCGGGCCGCAGATGTGGGCGCTGGCGGAGCTGGTCTCACGTCAGACCCACTCGGTGTGGGCGCTGAGCGATGTGCAACTGCAAACCCCGCTGCAGCATCCCCCCACCCTGCGCGACTTCTACGCCTTTGAAGGCCACGTGCGCACCGCCAGCCAGAACCGGGGTCGGGAAGTGCCGGCCGAGTGGTACGAATTTCCCGCCTTCTATTTCACCAACCCGCACACCATCCACGGCCCCGGCCAAGACGTGCGGATGCCGGCCTACACACAGGCGTTGGACTACGAGCTGGAAGTGGCCGCGGTGATCGGGCAACGCGGCAAGGACATCCCCGCCGAGAAGGCCATGCAGCACGTATTTGGCTTCACGATCATGAATGACTGGTCGGCGCGTGACATTCAGCGCCAGGAGATGAAGGTGGGCCTGGGCCCGGCCAAAGGCAAAGACTTTGCCACCAGCCTGGGGCCCTGGATCGTGACCCCGGACGAGCTGGCCAAGGCCGCCAGCGGCCGCCCCGGCGTGTACACGCTGAACATGACGGCGCGACTGAACGGCGAAGAGCGTTCACGCGGCAATTGGGGCGATATCCACTATTCCTTCGGCGAGATCATCGCCCGCGCTTCGCAGGGCGTGGAGCTGCTGCCAGGCGACGTGATCGGCTCGGGCACGGTGGGCACCGGCTGCCTGCTGGAGCTGACCAAGGGCCAGGGGCCGTGGCTGGAGCGGGGGGACGTTGTTGAATTAGAAATAGAGGGGATCGGAAAACTGGCGAACGAAGTAGTTTAGTCAAAGCCGTAAGCTATAAGCCATAAGCTTTAAGCTAAAAAACTAAAATGCAAGATTTCAGGAAGTTAGTGGTATGGCAGAGGGCGCACAAACTCACCCTGGCTATCTACAAAGTCACAAGATCATTTCCCAAAAATGAGTTGTACGGATTGACAAGTCAAATCAGACGGGCGGCTTCTTCCATCCCAACCAACATTGCAGAGGGCAGCGTGCAAGGTAGCGATGCCCAATACGCTCGTTTTATCCACATTTCACTCGGTTCTGCCGCAGAATTGGATTATCTGCTTCTCCTCTCGCATGAATTAGAATATGTAGACGAGGTTTCCTATGAGCAGCTTCATTCTGAAGTCGACCAAATCAAAAAGATGCTCGCAGCCTTCGTTCGCAGACTCAAAGCTTAAGGCTTACAGCTTATAGCTTACGGCCTCACAGCCATAAGCCAATCGAAAGGAACCCGATGCCTTTCTACCACTCCCTCGGAGACATCCCCAAGAAACGCCACACCCAATTCCGCAAGCCCAATGGCGGCCTGTACCGCGAAGAAGTCATGGGGCTGGAGGGCTTTTCCGGCATCCAGTCGCTTCTCTATCACCACTTCCTGCCGCCGAGGGTCAAGAAGGCTGAGCTGCTTGGCCCAGCCAAGCCGGAATACGTCGACTTCGGCGCCATCCGTCACCGCGCCTTCAAGTCGGCTGATATGCCGGCAGGTGGCGACCCGGTGGCTGCCCGGCGCGTGCTGATGGGCAACAACGACGTGACCATCGGCCTCAGCCGCCCGGCGCAGAGCATGGACTACTTTTACCGCAATGCGCAGGCCTACGAGTGCTGGTATGTCCATGAGGGCAGCGGCGTACTGCGCACCCAGTTCGGCGTGCTCGAATTCCAGCCAGGCGATTATGTAGTCATTCCCTTCGGCACCACCTGGAAGATGGAAATCTCTGGCAGCGAAGCGCGCTTCCTGGTCGTCGAGACCCCTTCACACATCCAGGCGCCCAGGCGCTACCGCAACGAGTACGGCCAGCTGGGCGAACATGCGCCCTTCAGCGAGCGCGACTTCAAAGTCCCTCAGCAGCTGGATACCCACACCGACCAGGGCGAGTTCGAGGTGCGCGTCAAAGTGCGCGACACGATCAGCCGCCACATCCTTGACCACCACCCGCACGATGTGGTCGGCTGGGATGGTTACTTGTATCCCTGGATCTTCAGCATCCACGATTTTGAGCCGCGCACCGGCGCGCTGCACCTGCCGCCGCCAGAGCACCAAACCTTCCAGGGGCGCGGCTTCGTGCTGTGCTCCTTCGTGCCGCGTCTGTACGACTACCACCCGGATGCGATCCCGGCGCCCTACAACCACTCCAACGTGCAGTCAGACGAGATGATCTACTACGCCGAGGGCAACTTCATGTCGCGCAAAGGCATCGACCGCTGCGACATCACCCTGCACCCCTTCGGCCTGCCGCATGGCCCGCAGCCCGGAGCCACCGAAGCCTCGATCGGCAAGAAGGGCACCGACGAATTGGCAGTCATGGTGGATACATTCAACCCCATGCACCTGACCACTGAGGCGCTTGAAATGGAAAAGCCGGAATACCAGGCCAGCTGGCTGGCCGACGACGGCGAAAGCGCCTTCTTCACCGCCGGGTGATTCAATGAAGAAAACCCAGGTTAAACGCTACCTGTTCGCCAGCGCCCTGGCCGCGGCCCTGATGATTGGCGGCATGTTCGCCGCCTCACTGGTCTGGCCGCAATTAAATGCCTTCAACTTCACACTGGTGGCCGACCCGGCCGAGTACCGGGCCGCCCTGTTGGCCACCGACCTGCCGCTGCGCGTCTTCCTGACTCTGGACAATCTGTTCCTGACCTTCTACACGGCCGCCTTCATCTTTCTGGCGATCCGCTTGTGGTCCAAAGAACGCAGCCAGATCTTGACTGCCGTGGCTCTGGGCGCGCTGCTGGTCACCGCCTACCTGGACCTGCACGAGAACCACGAACTGATCACTTTCCTGCGCATGAGCCAACTGGGCTGGGCGATCGAGCCGCAGATGCTGCACAGCCGCATGGTGTGGAGCCAGCTCAAGTTCCACAGCAGTTACCTGGGCCTGTTCCTGTTTGCCTTCCTACTGCCGGATAAGACCCTGACGGAAAAAGTGCTGCGTTGGACGCTGCTGGTGGCTTTTGTTCCCATTGGAATTTTGGTATACACTTTCCCGCAACCAATCTTCGAATTGCTACGTTTTACTGGCATGCTGGCGGGCCTGGCCTTGCTGGCCTGGAACACTTGGCAGGAATTAAAGAGAGACTAATCGTCCATGGAAGTTAGCCCCGGCGAGATCGCCGCCAACATGTTCACCCGGCTGATGGTCAGCACGGTGGTGCCGCGGCCGATCGCCTGGGTCTCGACAGTCAATGCCCAAGGCCGTCCCAACCTGGCGCCCTTTTCGTTCTTCAACCTGGTGTGCTACACCCCGCCCACTCTGCTGTTCTGCCCGGAGATCCGCGGCACAGATGGTGGCGTCAAAGATACGCTGAAGAACATTCAGGCGACTGGCGAGTTCGTGGTCAATATCGTCACCGAAGCCACGGCTGAGGCGATGAACCTGACCGCCACGGAACTGCCGCGCGAAGTGAATGAATTTGAGCACGCCGGGCTGGCCGCCGCGCCGGCGCACAAAGTGCGCCCGCCGCGGGTGGCACACAGCCCGGTGAGCTATGAGTGCCGGTTGACCCAGATCGTGGAGATTGGCAACGGCGAGCGCGGCTCAGGCTCGATCGTGATCGGCGAAATTGTGCATCTGTACGTGGCGGACGAGATCCTGCTGCCCGAATACAAAATCAATATGGCGGCCTTCAAACCTGTGGGCCGTCTGGCCGGTTACGGCTATACTCGGGTGAGTGACACCTTTGAAATGAGACGTCCACCTTCGCAGATAGATGTGGAGCCAAAATGACGATTGACTTCTTCCTCGATTGGCTGGAATGGTTCAAAGCCAACCCCAGCCAGGCCGCGGTTGCGGTGACCGTGGCTGCGGTGCTGGCCTTTGTGATCGCGCGCTTCTTTATCGCTCGCGGCCTGATCGGGCTGACCCAGCGCACCCACAACCAGTGGGACGACGTGCTGGTCAAACACCTGCATCCCTATCGCCTGTCGCTGATGGCCCCGCTGGTGGTGGTGTACTACTTCGCGTACTTCTGGCCAGACATTCAGCCGGCCCTGGAAAAAGGCGTCCTGTTCCTGGCGCTCTGGTTGGCCATCGCCACGATCACCTCACTGCTGACCGCCGTCAACATCATCTACGAAGGCCGGGCCAACTACTCCGGCGTAGCCATCCAGGGTTACCTGGACATGATCAAGATCCTTTTCGTGGCGGTCGGCATTATTCTGAGCGTATCGCTGTTCACCGAACAGTCGCCGGTCCTGCTTCTCAGCGGGCTGGGTGCGCTGACCGCGGTGCTGCTGCTGATCTTCCAAGACACGATCCTAGCTTTGGTGGCCAGTGTACAGATCGCCGCCAATGACCTGGTGAAAGAAGGCGACTGGATCGAGGTGCCCAGCTTCGGCGCCGACGGCGACGTGACCAACATGTCGTTGCACTCGATCAAGATCCAAAACTTTGACATGACCTTCAGCGTGATCCCCACCCACAAGTTGATGGACGTGGCTTTCAAGAACTGGCGCGGCATGAACCAGGCCGGCGGGCGGCGCATCAAGCGTTCGATCTTTGTGGACATCCAGACCATCCATTTCGTGCGCCCAGACGAGATGGAGATGCTGAAGAGCAACCCGCTGATGAAATCTTTCATCGAAAACCGTGAATGGGAGCCCCAGGGCGAAGAACCGGTCAGCCAATTGCATTTGAAACCGCGCTTGACCAATGTGAGCGCCTTCACCGCTTACATGATGGCCTATCTGAAGAGCCGCCCAGATTTACGCAAAGACATGACCATGCTGGTGCGCCAGTTGGACCCCGGCCCGACCGGTCTGCCGCTGGAACTGTACGTGTTCACCAACACCACCGCCTGGGAAGCTTATGAAGGCATCCAGGCCAGCATCTTCGACCATTTGCTGGCCATCGCCCCGGAATTTGGACTGCGCGTCTTCCAGCAGCCAACCATGCTGACCTACAGTGTCGACCCGGCATTGATTACTCCGCAAAGCCCCTCTGACTAGAGGGGCTTCTTTTATGGAATGGGCAGCGCGGTTACAATACGCTCCAACAATCCCAAATCCCTGCCAGCTCCAAAGGATGTGCAATGGCTACCAATGAAACCAAGAACTTAGGCAATGTGCCGCGTTGGGACCTGACCAACGTGTACCCCAGCCTGGAGAGTAAAGAATACCAAGCGGCTTTCCAGGACCTGCTGAAGCAGCTCGACGAGATCGAAGCCTACGTGCGCCAAGAGCGCATTGAAAAGAGTGAAAACGGCCCGGCACAGACCGAGCTGGACGACCTGGCCCGGGTGCTGACCGAAGCGGTGGACAAGCGCAACAAGGTCTCGCGTCTGTACGGCACTTTGGGCGCCTTTATCGCCTCGTACACCACGACCGACTCGTTCAACCAGGAAGCCCGCCGGGCTGAATCCGAACTGGAGATGCAGGGCGTGCGCCTGCGCAAGCACGAAGTGGCCTTCCGCGGTTGGCTGAGCGGCTTCGGCGATAAGCTGCCCGAGCTGATCAAACGCCCGGGCACCCTGGCCGAGCATGCCTTTTTCCTGCAAGAAGTGTACGAGCAGAGCCGCTACCTGATGAGCCCGGCCGAAGAAGACCTGGCCGCTGAGCTGACCCTGAGCGGCGCCAACGCCTGGGGCAAACTGCACAATACGACCACTTCCCAGCTGAGCGTGGACTTTGAGATGGACGGCGAAGTGCAAAAGATGCCCATGCCGGCCCTGATCAACCTGCGTAACCATCCGGATGGCCAGACGCGCAAACGCGGCTACGAAGCCGAGATGGACGCCTGGGAGAAGAACAAGGAACCTTACGCTGCCGCCCTGAACGGCGTCAAAGGCGAAGTGCTCACCCTGGACACTCGCCGCGGACGGACTGACGCGCTCCACGATTCGCTGGACACGGCGCGCATTGACCGCCAGACGTTGGAAGCGATGATGGAAGCCATGCGCGATTCCTTCCCCACCTTCCGGCGCTATTTCAAGGCCAAGGCCAAGCGGCTGGGCAAGGAACAGTTGCCCTGGTACGACATTTTTGCACCGATCGGCAAGACCGACACGGTCTATACCTACGAGCAGGCGCGCGACTTCATCCTGGAGCAGTTCGGCACCTTCTCCGACCACCTGCAGGGCCTGGCCAAGCGCGCCTTTGACAACAACTGGATCGACGCCGAAATGCGCGAGGGCAAGAGTGGCGGTGCTTTCTGCATGGATGTGCCCGGCGTGGACGAATCGCGCATTCTGGCCAACTTCGACGGCTCGATGGACCAGTTGAGCACCCTGGCGCATGAGTTGGGCCACGCCTATCACAACGAGTGCCTGGTGGGCAAGCCCTACCTGCGCACGCTGACGCCGATGACCCTGGCTGAAACCGCCTCGATCATGTGCGAGACGATCGTGTCTGAGGCCTCGCTCAAACTGGCCAAGAACAAAGACGAAGAACTGGCCATCCTCGAGCAGAACCTGCAGGGCGCCGCCCAAGTGATCGTGGACATCACGTCACGCTTCATCTTTGAGAAGGAAGTCTTCGAGCGCCGCGCCAAGGCGGAACTTTCCGCTGATGAGATCTCGGCGATCATGGAAGATGCCCAGCTGCAAACCTACGGCGACGGCCTGGATCCTCAGTACCTGCACAAGTATATGTGGACCTGGAAGCCGCATTACTACTATGCGGGCTTCTCGTTCTACAACTACCCGTACGCCTTTGGCCTGCTGTTCGGCACCGGCCTGTACGCCATCTACCAGCAGCGCGGCGACGCCTTCGTGGCCGATTACCAGGACCTGCTGGCCAGCACCGGCGAAGGCGACGCAGCGACACTGGCGGCGCGCTTTGGTATCAACATCCGTGAGAAGAAGTTCTGGGAAGACAGCCTGAAAGTGATTGGCGCCAACGTAGACCGCTACGAAAGCCTGTAAGCGAGAAACGACTACAAAAAGACCCGGCTTAACAGCCGGGTCTTTGTTTGCGTTTTAGGGCGTTGGTGTTACGGTGACGGTGCCCAGCTTGATCATCTTCATTAGCATCGTGGGCTGGGTCCAGGCCAATCCATAGCGGGTGTAGCGATCAGCCACACACCACAAGCGGCCGTAAGGGTTGCCGGCTTGCGGCTGCCAGCGGGTCAGACATTTGCGCCAGCCGCCGGCCAAATGGTCAAAATACCAGATGCTCATATTAGCTTCTTCATCTTTCCATTTGTCGTACTGGATCTTGTCCAGGTTGAAATAGACCCGGACGATGCCGTACATCCACAGGAAAGGCTTGCCATCTTCGCGATAGATCTGGAAGTCGAGAATGCGCTGGGTGAACTTGTGCCAGGAACCCGGCCGGTCTTCAGGGAACTTTTCCGAGCGCAAAACCAAAGTGCCGCGATATTTTGAATCATCAATAAAGATACCGCCGTTGCCTATGGAGATATCGTAATCCCGGTCAAAGAACAGCTCGACTTCGCGGCGCTCCACCCCTTGAAATGCGAAGACCGGGATGGCGTTGAACAAAAACACCACCACCGGCAGAGCAAACAGGGCGATACGGAAGATGATTTTCGATTTGGGCATAAAGGCCTCAGCAACTCGATTGCAGCACCGTAGTGACGGCGCTATGCGACAACGGCAGCGTACTGCTGCCAATTATAGGCGCAATCAGCGGCATGATGAAGTCGAACTGATAGGTCACCGTAACCGTCAGGCTCTGTCCCGCACAAGGCGTGGTGGGCGAATGGCTGACTTGAACTTTGCCGGTATCCGTCATGTCTATCGGGCTGGTGGAGGATTGGCGCACGCGCGTCTCAATGCCGCTGAACGCTCCGGTCGAACCGTACAAGGCGCCCTCCTCTGCCGCTTCGCGCACAGCGACGGAGGCGAAGTACAGGCGGCCGACATCTATCACGACCGACAAAATGAGCACCAAGACCAGGAAGGTGATGGCAAATTCCACCAGGCTCTGGCCGCGCTCCGAGCGGCGATGGGGAGAGGTAGGATGCTGTTTCATTAGCGCCGGGCACTCATTTCAAGCAGCTGAGCAAATTCTGTGCCTGCTGGCAGAGCTTGGCCGACCTCCACGCTCTTCAGAATGGTGCGGCGCGTGGTGGAGTTAAAGGTCATTTGTGGAATACGCATCAGTGGGATGGCAGCGGCTGGGTCGAAGTAGCCCGTAACTTCGACCACGATGCGATCACCGGTCTCTATATCATCAGCGACGACGGCCCCGCAATTGCCAATCACGCCCAGCGAATCATCGACATAATAGATATTGATATCGCTGGCGGTGCTTCTGGCCACATCAGCGTACTCCAAAGCCTTGTCACGAATTGCGTTGCAATTCATGTAGTACTGAGTTGAAGAGCCTAAGCGCGCCGCTTCACGGCTAGCGGTGGAGATGGATTGGTAAATGAAAACCGCCCGCGCTCCTTCGAAAATAGCGAAGATCACCAAGAGCAGGACAGGGATCACCAGAGCGAACTCCAGGGTTCCCTGCCCGGAAGAGACTTTCTTCAAAAAATTTCGCATCCCAACCAGCATGCGGGGATTATAGCGGATTGCCTGCTGGCGAACCTTCCCCCATGGGTATCAGCCTGCTAGTCGGCTTTGCCACTGACCGTGCTGCCCTTGTGCAAGCGATTGAAGGCTTTGACCACCAGGAACATGGCAAAAGCCACGATGACGAAGTGAATGATGACCGTGACCAGTTCACCATAATTGATGGTGACGGCTCCCGCCTGTTGGGCGGCCTCCAGATTGACGTACGGCCCGGCTACCTCGCCGGGCTTCAACACCAGAAACAGGTCCTTGAAGTCGGCGCCGCCCAGCAGCAGGCCGATAGGCGGCATGAGAATACCGTTGACCAGCGTGTCCACGATCGAAGTGAATGAAGAGCCAATCACCAAACCAATCGCCAGATCAATGGCGTTGCCACGCATGGCGAATTCACGAAATTCTTGCAGCATATTGTCTCCTATCCTTCTTCCTGAGCTTGAATGCGTTTCTGCAAAAAGGGCGAGAAGCGCCCTGCATAGCGCTGTTGCAGCTGTGGCAGCTTCCAATCATTGCCAGTGACGCGGCCGCGGCAGGCGGGGGAACCGCACAGGCAGTCAAACCAATCTTGGGGGTCGCCATCGCACATGGCGTAATCAATGGTGACCTCCTCACCCGGCACGATGTCACGCAGAGCGACGATCACGATCTGCCCTTCCAACCCGGCGTTGGGCTCGCAGGAGTGGTTAATGAAGTCACCTGAGCCGGGTTTGCTAGAGACCAGGTAGAGATCCTCCTCCACCTGAGCGCTTTGCGACTGCTGGTGGGGCTGCAAGGCCTCAAAGAAGGCCCGCGTAACCACGTCACCGCCCCAAACCGCCACCCGCTCCCCGCGCTGAATGGACCGCAGGGCAAACATGCCGCGCCCCTCAATGGTCTCGTCGCTGCGGATCTCCAGTTTGTCGGAAAGCCAGGAGTTGGTTGCGCTTTGTTTTTCTCTATCAGTCATTGCGTTGCAGTACCGCGATCATGCGTTGCGAGGCATCCGTGTCGTCCAAAGGTTGCTTCAGATTATAGTCGCCATACCAGCCCACGACCGACAAGCGCTTGCTAAGCTGGGCCAGCAGTGTGATCTCTTGAGCGGAGAGAATGCGTTCGCGCGCCCTGTCCTTGATTACGGCGGGCTGCTTGCCTTTCTCTTTCACGCGGATCTCGATCTCCGTATCGGCAATGCCGGTCAGCAGATCTACATGGGGTTTGTTGGTCGCCCAGCGAATGTCCACCGAGGTGCCGCCGCGCTGGCCGTGGTAGTGAAACTTGCCGTAGTGGGTCAGCGAGGTGTGGCGCGGGTGGCTGACGTCAATAATGTAGACCCCACGACTGGTCAGGTTGGCGGCCATCGCCTGAAAATGCGAGACCAGGTCACGGTTCTCCACCAGGGCATCAATGCCGTCGAAGACAATGAAGGACAGGTCCACCGGCAGCTTGAGGCGGAAGCGCCGCATGTCGGCGCTGCGCAATTCCAGCTGTAAGCCATCGGCGTCGGCGCGCTGGCGGGCATACTCCACCATTTCAGGGCGCAGGTCAATGCCTACGGAGCGCAGGCCGCGGCGGGCCACTTCGCGGGCATGGTAGGCCGGGCCGCAAGCCACGTCCAGGGTGGATTGGGCCGCACGGCCGGCATATTTGCGATAGACTCCCAGCAGAAAATCCACTTCTTTACGCACATCTCGATCAAAAACAATATCGTAATAATTCACCTTTTGATAAAAGGCGTTGTGCTCGGCCATCATGGCCCTCCTGCCCGGTCAGGGCAACCTGCTGAGATAGGCACTGTTAACGTTCCAACACAAAACAATATACGCCTGATTTTTAAAGTTTCAATAGGCAATCTGATCAGAAAAAACTATGCGCCGGATGGAACCCATCCGACGCTGTGCTGCTGAATTAAGGGCTGGCTTTGGTAGTCAGGCCGTGCCCAAAAGGGAAGAGCGGCTCGCCGGCTTTGCCGCCGTTGAGCGGGATCTGCTGCATGTCGCGCGGCCAGGTATAGGACAGCTTGCCGGTGAAAGGCTTGTCGCCAAAGAGCACATCCACAATGCCAGCGCCTTTAGAGGCTGAGCTATAATTGCTTCGAAACTTGAGCATAAGCGAGGACAAATGAGCCAAGCAAGTACCCCCCACCAGATTCAGGTACGCCATGAGCAAGACGCGCAGGAGATGCCGCCAGTCATGCAGTTCGGTACCTTGGTGATTGGGGTGCCCTTCCTGCTGACGGCCATCCGCTGTACCCTGCAATATATTGTGGTGCCCCTGCTGCTGCCGCTGCTGGGCGTCTCCAATACCTTCTCACCCTTGATCAATGTGGGCGCCGGGATACTGAGCATCGGCGTGATCTTGTTCAACGTCAGCAGCCTTTGGCACACCAGCTGGCGCAAGCGTTACCTGCTGATCGCAGCGATCGTGATCCCGATCATCCTGGTGATGATGCGCGGTGACTACCTAGCCTACCTGGACCTGGTACGCTGACCGCATTTGGAAAGCAAAACGCCTCGCTGAAGTTCAGCGAGGCGTTTTTGGTTGTGCCCCCACGGGGAGTCGAACCCCGGTTTTGGCCTTGAGAGGGCCACGTCCTAGGCCACTAGACGATGAGGGCTAACAAAGGGCTTCGCCCTTTGTTTTGCCGTTGCCCAAAGCAACGGCAGGTCGGCTTCTAAGCTGTGCAAAGGGCTTCGCCCTTTGTTTTTGCCGTTGCCAAAGCAACGGCGAACAGAGCGCCGTATTTTACCATGCACGCTTACAAAGTCTACGGAGTAGACTTTGTGGGTGAACGCCAAGAGGATCGCCCTGGGCCTGATGTTCGCCGCGGCGCTGCTGATCTTGGCCGTGATGCACCTTGGCGCGCAGAGCGCGGCGGAGCGGGCAGTGGCGGGCATGGCCAGCGGGCTGGTGCTGCTGTGGGTGATTGCCGGCGGCGGGCTGATGTGGCGCTTGCGGCGACAGGTGCGGCAGCGGGTGCTGGCGATGCGGCTGGACTGGGGCGTGAAGGTCGTGATTTTTGCCACGCTGCTGGCCTGCTTGGAGGAAGTGGTGACGGTCTCCATGACCAACCTGGCACCCTGGTTTGGAGCGCCGGTTGGCGAAGCCTATATCACCGCCTCGACCAACTACTTCGATGTGATCTTGCTGCACAGCGTAGTGGTCTTGATCCCCTATTTCATCGCCCTGGCTTTTTTGCTGGCGCGCTATGACCTCTCACCTTTCACCGTCTTCATCGCCTTCGGCGCCGTGGGCACCCTCAGCGAAGTCATTTTTGCCGGCAGCGGGGCCATGTTGCTGGCTTTCCCGTTCTGGTGCTTCGTCTATGGGCTGATGGTCTACCTGCCCGCATACAGCCTGCCGCGCCGGCGCGGCGCCCGGCCGGCCAGCTGGCTGGTGCAGCTGCTGTGTGCGCCGGCGACCTTTTTACTGGCGCTGCCGATGATCACCCTGATCGCCGTATTCATCGAAGGCGTGTTGGGGCACCCGCGCATCCACTTCCCTTAGGCTGTGCAGCCCTCAGGCTTGTAGACGCGTTGGGCAGAGGCCGGGTGCTCCAGCAGCTTGTGTGCCGGGCGGATGGGCCGGCGCACGAGGCCGCCACCGCAATTGGGACACACCAAGTCCAGTTTGTCTTGTGCGCACTCTGCACAGAAGGTGCACTCAAATGAGCAGATATAAACCTCCGCTGAACTGGGCAGCAGATCTTGTTGCAGCATTCGCAGTTTGGCCGAATTTCCAGCATGGATATGCCTCCGTTTGTCATTCCAGTGCATTCCTGCCTGGCTCATCTATCAACCTGATTTTGGGAACCAGGGGATGAAGGCGTTGGTGCGGCGCACGTAGTCGGCGTAGCCCGGCTTTTGCTTCTTGAGCGTCTTCTCCAACATGGCCACCCCAGAGACGTAGCGCAGCAGCCAGCTCATCAGCAGCGGGCTGAGCAGCGCCCACCAGGCGCCGCCGGCCAGGGCGAAGAGGCCGAAGGCCCACCACTGCAGCGCGTCGCCGAAGTAGTTGGGGTGGCGCGTGTAAGCCCACAACCCGCTGGTGAGCAGCTTGCCCTTGTTGGCCGGGTTGTGCTTGAACTGCGCCAGTTGCCAGTCGCCGACGGCTTCGAAGTAGAAGCCGAGCGCCCAGGCGGCCAAGGCCAAGCCATCCAGCCAGCCCAGCGGCGCAGAACTGGCCTGGGCGACCAACAGCGGCAGGCCAATCAGCCAGATTAGCGCGCCCTGCAGGAGGAACACCTGCCACAGGCTGCGCCAAGGCCAGCGGCGGCCGTGCTCCTCGCGCCATTTGGCATAGCGGAAGTCTTCGCCGCGGCGCCAATTGCGCCAGGTGATGTGCGCTGAGAGGCGCAAGCCCCACAGGCTGACCAGGGCGGCCAGTAGCCATTTGCGCTCCGCCAGGCCGCCGGGCAGCCAGACGAAATAGGCCCAGACCGAGAGCACGAAGCCCAGACCCCAGAAACTGTCGATAATGCCGGCGTCACGCAGGCGCAGGCTGAGCAGCCAAAGCAGGAAAACGCTGGCCAGCAACAGCGCGCCGGTTTGGAACCAGGCAGAGATCAAGTCCATCCTGCGATTATCCCCGTTCTGAGCGAAGTAGCCAACAGCAGTCAGGGACGCCCAATCAGCTATAATGGCGATATCCGCCCTCACCCCCGGAGGACACGCCCAGATGTACGACAAGAAAACGCTTGAAGAACTGCGCAAACAGCAAGAGGCCTGGACAGAAGAGACGCTGAAAAAGTCCATGGCGCGCCTGCCGGAGCGCAAATCGGAGTTCGTCACCACTTCTTCTGAGCCGATCGAGCGGCTGTATACCCCGCTGGACGTGGCCGGGCTGGACTACGCCCAGGACCTGGGCAACCCCGGCGAGTACCCCTTCACGCGCGGGGTGCACCCCACCCTGCACCGCAGCAAACTGTGGACGATGCGTATGTTCGCCGGCTTCGGCTCCGCCGAGGAGACCAACCAGCGCTTCAAGTACCTGCTGAGTCAGGGGCAGACCGGGCTCTCGGTGGCCTTTGACCTGGCCACGCTGATGGGCTACGACACCGACCAGCCGGAAGCCGAGGGCGAGTTCGGCGTGTGCGGCGTGGCGGTGTCCTCGCTGAAGGACATGGAGATCCTGTTCAGCGATATCCCGCTGGACAAGGTCTCGACCAGCATGACGATCAACAGCCCGGCGGCAATCATTTGGGCCATGTACATCGCCGCCGCGGAGAAGCAGGGCGTGCGCCCGGAGCAGCTGCGCGGCACGCTGCAGAACGACATATTGAAGGAATACATCGCCCAAAAGGAATACATCTTCCCGCCGGAGCCTTCGATGCGCTTGGTGACCGACACCATTGAGTACGCGGCGCAGCACCTGCCGCAGTGGAACCCGGTGAGCATCTCCGGCTACCACATCCGCGAGGCGGGCAGCACCGCGGCGCAAGAGCTGGCCTTCACCCTGGCCGACGGGCTGGAGTACGTGCGCTGGGCGCTGGCGCGCGGGTTGGACATCGACGATTTCGCCCCGCGGCTGAGCTTCTTCTTCAACGCGCACAACGACTTCTTCGAGGAAATCGCCAAGTACCGCGCCGCCCGGCGGATTTGGGCGCGGCAAATGCGCGAGGTTTTCGGCGCCAAGGACCCGCGCAGCTGGCTGATGCGCTTCCACACGCAGACCGCCGGCGTCTCGCTGACCGCCCAGCAGCCGGAGAACAACGTGGTGCGCGTGGCGATCCAGGCGCTGGCCGCCGTGCTGGGGGGCACCAACAGCCTGCACACCAACAGCATGGACGAGGCGCTGGCGCTGCCCAGCGAGCACGCCGTGACGGTGGCGCTGCGCACGCAGCAGATCATCGCCGAGGAGTCCGGCGTGACCAACACCGTCGATCCACTCGGGGGCAGCTTCTTTGTGGAGGCGCAGACCGATCGCATGGAACAGCAGGCGCTGGACTACTTCCGCCAGATCGAGGAGATGGGCGGCGTGCTGCCGGCCATCGAGCGCGGCTTCTTCCAGGCCGAGATCGCCGATGCGGCCTACCGCTACCAGCGCGAGATTGACAGCGGCGAGCGGCGGATTGTGGGCGTGAACGCCTACCAGGACGAGGGCGGCTACGAAATCCCCATCCTGGAGATGGACCCCGAAGGCGAGCGCCGCCAGGTGGCCCGCCTGCGCCAGCTGCGCGCCGAGCGCGACCCCGGCGCGCTGGGACAAGCGATGGACCGGCTGCGCCTGGCCTGCCAGGGCAGCGAGAATACGATGCCCGCGCTGCTGGACGCGGTGCGCGCCTACGCCACGCTGGGCGAGATCATGGCGCTGATGAAAGAGGAGTTCGGGGTGTACGAAGAGAGCGTGGAAATCTAATCTGCCTAACGGCAGATTTTGCAGTTCACTGCGAAGCTTCGCTTCGCTGCGTGAACTGCAGGCAATTTCTGTCCAAGAGCTTGAAAAAGATATATTAACGCGATGGGGGGCAAGGGTTTTAATACAACTTTGGGCCGGCAATGGCTTGACGGCTATTGACATTTGTGAATATTGCTCCCCATCTGTGAATTTGACCCCTTCCCGAAACCAGAACCAACTATTAATACATCAATAAGAACATCCGAGAGAGATTGCAAGCAATGTCAAGGGTGGGATTACCAAATGAGGAACCCAAGGCACCCCTCCCCAGAAGCTTTCATTAAAAAGCTAGAGCTTTAAATCCCTCAGCCTTAAATCGTCAATGTTATTAGCTAAAAGCTTTAAACCTTTTTCTGTTATTACCACCTTACCGTGCCCAGTGCGTTTAGCGAATTTTGCTTTCTTCAGATAGAACATCGCCCAACCAACTCTCTTTTCGAATTTTGTCTGCACCCCACTTGGTTGAAGCTCATAAAATAAATTTGGCGGTAGGAGGAGTTTTTTGCGCAAATGAATCACACATTCCTTGAGCTTATGTTCGTCCCCATCCCCAAGAAATTCAAGGAGCGGGAGTAGCAATTTTTCCGTGGTTGGTAACATTCAACTAAATAACTGAGAAAAAATCTGCCGACCAAATTTCGCGGCTAGAACAGGAGGAACTGCGTTACCAACTTGCGTAAACTGCCGCCCTGGCACTCCAGAAAACACAAAATCATCTGGGAAAGTCTGTAATCGAGCGCATTCGCGCACTGATAATGTGCGAGGTATGCTTGGATGTAGATGTGACCTACCGCCCCCTTGTGTGCCTCCAGCGATTACAGTTTTTGCTGGGGCAAAAGGATCAAGACGATCCACACGCCCTAACGGATCGCGTTGCCCTATTTGCAAATTCATATACCGTTGGATAGATTCGGCTTTATGGTTACGCGTTATGTGATTCTGCAAGCCTTTAACTGTTTTTCCCAAAGCATGTGCCACCGGAACGCGTTCTGGCTTTTCCAAAGCAATATTGAAATCTATTCCTTTACGCCACCCTAGTATAAAAACGCGTTGGCGCTTTTGAGGAACTCCAAATTCACTAGCATTGACAACAAACGGGTCTTTTACTGTATAGCCTGCTTTTCGTAACTTCTTGATAGCAATCTCTAATTGCTTTCCATTATCAATAGCAAGCAACCCAGGAACATTTTCTATCAAGAAAATGCGAGGCAGAAACCTCTCAACCTGCCAAATAAAGTCAAACAAAAGGTTTCCTTTTTCTTTATCCCCAAAACCATTTCGCTTGAATTTTTCTTCATTTTTCCTATATCGTTGATTTGAGGCAACACTAAATGGCTGGCAAGGAGGGCCACCAACAAACAAACCATCAAATTCCGGTGCAACACCTCGCTTTTCTAATTGGAAGGCTATTTCCTCTCTCTGCCTTACATCCCCAGAGTGGGATGGTGGACCAATAACATCCCAATTTGGTCTGTTTGCTCTTAAAGTATCACAGAATGTCTTCTCGAATTCAATAGCCGCCAAATGTGAAAAACCAGCTGCCTCAAAGCCCAAGTCAAGACCACCTGCACCAGAAAAGAAGCCTACAAACGGAATCCCATTTTGGTAGAAATCCAGATCATCAACTGATCTGTACTTGGAATAATCGCCTTTTGTCTCAAAAAGATAATCAGGGTAATTGCTATAGCGCAGGTCATCGTACTCGAAACCTAACCTCGCCAATTCTGCGCTAAGCTCAAGCCCTTTTGTGATGCATCTTTCAAGAATTCTGGTCTGTTGTTTAAACGAAAGTCGCATTAGGTTAGTACTATTCCTCTTTTTGCTTCATTATACGCGATGTGGGATTCTTCCACCGTAGAGAAATCAATGTTTGATCTTTGGGCAAGCCAGTGTTTGTAATAAAGATGAACGCTTTTATGACAATTGGGACACAAGGGAACCAAGTCCCGCAAAGAGGTTTGCCCTTGGTCAAATGCTAAAGTAGAGGAGAGGGGAAGCAAATGATGGATCTCAAACATATTTTGGGTCCAAGGGTACCGGATGTTAGTATCACTCTTACACATGTCGCACAATATTGGTATTGGGTTGTTCTGTATGAAGAACTTTCTAAGAACTGGACTTCGCTCCACTCGAAGATGGGTTGTTCTCCTTCTCTTTCCTTCCGTGAAAGTCAAGTCACTTGTTAGGACTCTAGATGCTATAGAAGGCAATACCAACCGCTGATCTACCAACCCAAGCGCAATCAATTCTTCATCCCTTCCAGCGGCTCGTGGCCTGACCAATGGCTTCGCCAATACAATCAGTTTTTCTAGCGAATCATGGTCCGATATATCTACATCTAGGTAGAGATGGCCATCCAACCACTTCAAAAAGTTGGATTGAGCAAAAAAGGTTATCATTTCCCTGACTTGTCTTATTTCATCATTAACTGGTCGATAACCAGAATTAGTCAATGATGCATAGTATTCAATTGGCTCTAATCCAGTACATTGATTACCAATTAAACAATCAAAGATATGATTAAGTGATATCCGGCCTTCTCCCCCTTTTCGTATGTCGGACACCAAATATTTAATAAGAGCAGATAAAGGGAAAATCTGGGTTCCGAACTGGGAATATTCAGCAAAGGCGGGAAATGGGTAGTAAAACCGTGGAAACAAGAAGGAGAAATATTCATCGACTCCCCAGGCCTGTTCATCATCCTCGGCCAACTTTGAGCAAAGATCAGTTGTAACCAGCCTGCCATTGATTGCACCCGCCAACATGGCACACCTGAAGACCCTGGCGTAATTTCTCCAAACCGTATAATTAGTTGGAAGAAACGGTAGCCCTACAATGCCCACTAGCGTAGAACGCATAAGAGCAGCATTCTGCCCTATTGGAATACCACTCAATTGAGTCAGGCCTAGAGCTATTTTCCTCAAGCTATTGAAATTGAAATAATCTAGCCTTCCCTGCTCCCATCTCCACTTAAGCATGGTTCACCACCTTCTTTCATTCAGCAACACTTGCAAAAACATCATACTTAGTGGCAGTTACAGTCACTTATCCCTACGACGCTCCCATTCGCGCTCACGCATTAATGTTCCCAGCGCATTCCCACCTTTGAGGATCCCACGCAGTTCTTCAATATATTCATCTGTTACTATCCGATCAGTCTCAGCCACTCGCCCTTCATCCAGTTCGTTCCTGCTGGAGCGGTGCAACTCTCTTGCGCTCGAACCACTTTCCCGCAGCGTCTGCGATAAGGCTTCAAACTGGTCGTAAGCTTCGAGCCGGCGCAAGCGCTCGTATTCTTCGAGCGACAGCAGCACGGCGACCGGCTTGCCGCGGCGGGTGAGCATGATGGGCTCTTCGCCCAGCTTGGACAGCAAGGCAGAGAAACGCCTGCGCGCTTCGGCCAGAGGAACGGTCTTCATTTGCTTAGTATATACGGAAGTGCTTGATAGGAAACCCCCGATTTCCCGTACCAATTGCCCATTCGACCAATTGACCACCCCCTAAAACGCCAGCATCTTTGCCTATCTCGTATCGCCTGCGGCGATTCAGAGTTACTACTCGGCTGCACCGAGTAACGCAACTCTAGAAGGCGAGCATTTTCGCCATTTCGTAGTATTCCAGGTTGGCCTCGCGCTGGCGGCTGACCACGTCGGCCAGCGGCACCAGGTCGATGTCCCGGCCGCGCAGGCCGACCATCACGTTGCTGTGGCCGGCCAGCAGGGCGTCCACGGCTTTGACGCCCAGGCGGGTGGCCAGCAGGCGGTCGAAGGCGCTGGGGCGCCCGCCGCGCTGGATGTGGCCGAGGATGGTCATGCGTGTGCTGAAACCGACGCCCAGCTCCTCAAGGTGCTGGGCCAGCTCGGCGACTTTGATGTTGGACCCTTCTGAGACGACGACGATCGAGTGGGTCTTGCCGCGCTGGTAGGCGCCCACCAGCGCCTCGGCCACCTTCTCGATGGTGCTGGGCGCCTCGGGGATCAGGATCACCTCGGCCCCGCCGATCACGCCGGCCATCAGCGCCAGGTAGCCGCAGTTGCGCCCCATGGTCTCGACCAGGAAGGCGCGGCGGTGCGAAGAGGCCGTGTCGCGCAATTTGTCGATGGCGTCGCACAGGGTGTTGAGGGCAGTGTCCACGCCGATAGCCATGTTGGTGCCCCACATGTCGTTGTCGATGCTGCCCGGGATGCCGACCACCGGCACGCCGCGCTCGGCCAGGGCCAGGCCGCCGCGCATCGAGCCATCGCCACCGATGACGATCAGGCCGTCGATCTCGTGCTGGCGCAGGGCCTGCAGGGCGGCCCGCTGGCCGGCCTCTTCGTACATTTCCGGTGAGCGGGCGGTACCCAGCATGGTGCCGCCGCGCTGGATGATGCCGCCCACCTGGCGCGCCTCCAGCACTTCAAAGCTGCCGCTCAGCAGCCCGGCATAGCCGTCACGGATGCCGATGACCTCGCAGTTATTGAACAGCCCGGTGCGCACCACGGCGCGGATGCAGGGGTTCATGCCCGGCGCATCACCACCAGAGGTCAGTACCCCGATGCGTTTGATCTTGGCGCTCATCTCAGGCACAGTTTACTGCAAGGTGATGGTTTCGACGCGGAAATTGCTGCCGCCCAGCATGCTCTCCAACCGGGCGATCAGTTCATCGCCCAGGTCAGTGGTGTCGTTGGGGAAGTCGAGCAGGTAGCTGCTGCGGCCCTCAAAGACCTGGAAGGCAAAGCGGTCCCCGCCCGGGTAGCTGATGATGGCGCCGTGGATGCGGCGGATGGCGAGGATGTCGCGGTGCTTGTCGCCGGTGCTGCGGATGTAGACCGTCAGCATCTTGGGTGTACTGCCGCCTTCCGCCCGTGCGACCGGCGCGGGTTTGCCTGCGCCCGGGCGCACGATGGCCGGAGCGACTGGCAGCGCCTCGGGCGGCTGGGTGGCCACGCCCAGCCCGCCAGCGGCGAGCTCAGGCGCATCGGCCTCACGGGCCGGCAGGTCAGCCGGCGGCTGCGCCGCCGCCGGTTCGGCCGCCCGCGAGCGGCTCAGCGAAGGCGCCGGCTCAATAAAGGCGGCAAAGTCTGGGGCGTCGTCTTGGCTCTCAGCGGCTGGCAGCGTGCCAGCTGGCGCCTCGGGCTCGGTGGGCAGCTCAGGCTGGCGTTCGTCCCGCTCCGGCGGGGCGGTGTTGCCCACCAAGGGGAAATGATCTTCGACCGAGAGCTCCCAGCCCGGCGGGAAGGACTCTGGGGGTTCTGGCATGGCGCCCAGGTCAAAATCCTCCGGGGCGTCCAGCACGCTGGACGGCTCGGCGGGGTGCGGCTCGCGCAATGCCGCGGCCGGCTCTGCCGGCCGCGAATTGGGCGCGTAGGACAGCGGGGCCTCCGCCATGGGGGTGGTGATGTTCAGGTTGGTGTCCAACTTGTCCACCAGCAGCTTGGTCTCGCCGCTCTGCGGGTCCAGCTTGCCTTCGATCACCAGCACTTTGTCATTTTGCACCAGGTTGCCGAACTTCTCCCACACGCCCGGAAAGACGATCGTGTCGATGGTACCGAAGGGATCTTCAATAGTCACAAAGGCCATCATCTTGCCGCGCTTGGTGGCGAAGCTGCGCCAGCTTTTGACCATGCCGGCCACGCGCACGCGCTCTTCCCCTTCCAGCATGGCCAGCTCGCTGGAGAAATGCGTGACGACTTCCTTGAGCTGTGACAGGAGCGGGTTGAGCGGATGGTCGGAGACGTACAAGCCGATCAGCTCACGCTCCCAGTTCAGGCGCTCGCGGCGGGTGGCTTCTTCCTCTTCCGGCCGCGGGGCGGCCAGCACGATTTGCGGGCCGGCCACCACATCGCCGCCAAACAGGCTCATCTGGCCCACTTCCCTGGCATGGAACAAATCGGCGCTCATCGAAACCACCTGCTCCAGGATCTCGAGCATGGCGTGGCGGTTGCCGAAGGCGTCCAGCGCGCCAGACTTGATCAGGCTCTCCAGGGCGCGCTTGCCCACCTGGCGCAGGTCGACCCGCTCGCCAAAGTCGACCAGGTCTTTGAAAGGCGCGTCCGCGCGCCCGGTCAGGATGGCGTTGACCGGGCCATGGCCCACATTCTTGATGGCGCCCAAGCCGAAACGGATGGCGGTCTTTTCCCCGTCTTGCTGGATCGAGAAGTCCCAGTGGCTGTAGTTGACGTCCGGCGGCAGCACTTCAATATCCATGCGGCGGCAGTCTTGGGCGTAATAGGCGACCTTGTCCGTGTCGGTCAGCGTCACCGACAGCACAGCCGTCATGTATTCCACAGGGTAATGCGCCTTTAGGTAGGCGGTTTGCACAGCCAGCACGCCGTAGTCGGCGGCGTGCGCTTTGTTAAAGCCGTAGCGGGCAAAGTTTTCCCAATCCGCGAAGATCTCTTCGGCTGTCTTTTCGGCGATGCCCTGCTTGGTGGCGCCGCGCACGAACTGCTTGCGGTGTTTTTTCAGCTTGTCTTCGATCTTCTTGGCAATCGCCTTGCGCAGGTCGTCCGCTTCGGAGGCTGAGTAGCCCGCCACCTGCATCACGGCCGACATGAGCTGCTCTTGGTAGACGGGGATGCCGTACGTCTCGGCGAAGATGCTCTCCATGGCCGGGTGGGCGTAGCTCACCGGCTCTTTGCCGTGCATGCGGTTGATGTAGGTCGGGATGAAGTCCATCGGCCCGGGGCGGAACAACGCCACCATGGCCACGGCATTTTCCAGCGCTTGGGGTTTCATCGCCATCATCCAACGGCGCATGCCGGCGCCTTCAAACTGGAAGACGCCAGCGGTTTCGCCGCGACCCAGCAGTTCGTAGGTCTGGGCGTCGTCCAGTGGAATGTTGTTCAGGTCGTATTGCTTGCCGTGACGCTGCGCGATCAGTTGGCAGGCCCGCTCCATAATGGTCAGGGTCGACAAACCCAGGAAGTCGACCTTGAGCAGGCCCAGCGAATCCAGCGTGGTCATTTCGAACTGGGTCAGCTGTTTGATCGGCGTGTCGTCGGCATTGTTGCCGGTCGGCCGGTTGAGCGGCACGTATTCGATGATGGGCCGGTCGGAGATGACCACGCCAGCGGCGTGGGTGCCCGCCCCGCGGATCACGCCTTCCATCTGCTGGGCGGTGTCGATCAGTTCTTTGGCCTGTGAATTGGTGTTGTATTCGCGGGCAAAGTCTGGGATGGTCTCCAGCGCCTCGGCGATGGAGACCGGCTTGCCGGGGATGTTGGGGATCATCTTGGCGATGCGGTCCACTTCGGTCAGCGGCACGTCCAGGACGCGGCCCACATCGCGCACCGCGGCGCGCGCCTTGAGCTTGTTGAAGGTGATGATGGCGGCCACCATGTCGTCGCCGTAGCGCTGGCGGCAGTACTCCAGCATCAGGTGGCGGCGGTCGTCCTGGAAGTCCAGGTCGATATCGGGCATGCTGATGCGGTCGCGGTTGAGGAAGCGCTCAAAGATCAGGTTGTGCTCCAGCGGGTCCACCAGGGTGATGTCCAGGGCATAGGCCACGATGGAGCCAGCCGCCGAGCCGCGGGCGTTGTACCAAATGTTCTTCTGCTTGGCGAAGCGACATAAATCCCAGACGATGAGGAAGTACGGCGCAAAGCCCATGCCGATGATGGTGCCGAGTTCATGTTCCAGCCGCTGGCGCACTTCCTCGCTGTGCGCCCGGCCGGGGTAACGGCGCTGCAGGCCTTCTTCGCACAGCATGCGCAGGTAGCTTTCGGTGTCGTAGCCCTCCGGCACGTCGAACTGCGGCAGGTGATAGCCTTCCGGCGCCAGGTCCACCTGGCAGCGCTCGGCGATGCGCACCGTGTTCAGCAGGGCGCCTTCGTGCCCGGCGAACAGGCGGCGCATCTCTTCCTCGCTGCGCAGGTAATACTCACTGCCAGACATGCGCATGCGCCGCGCTTCGCCGTAACGGCTGCCAGTCTGCACGCAGAGCAGAATGTCCTGCAGGCGTGCATCTTCCGGGCGGATGTAATGCACGTCGTTGGTGGCCACGAAGTTGGCTTCGTAATAAGCGCCCAGGTCTTGCAAGGCGTTGTTGACCTTTTTCAACTCGTCGATCGGATGGTTCTGCAGTTCAAAATAGAAGTTGTGCGGGCCGAAGACCTGGTAATACCAGTCGATCTGGCGGCGGGCATCGTCCAAGTTCTCGCGGATGATCGCCCGCGGGATCTCTGCCGAGAGGCAGCCCGTGGTGGCGATCAGCCCCATGGCATGCTCGGCCAGGAAGTCGTGATCAATACGCGGGTAATGGTAAAAGCCGTCCAGCTGCGCCCGCGAGGCGATCTTCAATAAGTTTTGGTAACCCTCCTGCGTTTCGGCGAGCAGCAGCAGGTGGCTGGAGCGCTTGTCCAGTTCGCTGTCGCGGTCGCCCATGCCGCGCGCCGCCATGTAGGCTTCCATGCCGATCACCGGATGGATCTCGGCATCTTTGGCCGCGTTAAAAAAGTCGATGACGCCGTACATGGCGCCATGGTCGGTGATGGCCAGGTGCTGCATACCCATCTCTTTGGCCTGCTTCACCAGTTCCGGGATTTTGCTAAATCCGTCGAGTAGCGAGTACTCTGTGTGAACGTGAAGGTGGGCGAAGGACATGGTTGTTTTTCTTTTAAGGAAACCTTACCGGGAACAAAAGAGATTATAGCATCCGGGCCTGACGCCCACTTTGCGCCAAGCTTAAAAGAGCTGATATTTTAAGCTTGCCCGCATGAGAATCACGCGCCATTCAATGAAAAAGCCCACATGCTATAATCGCCGCCGGAGCCAAAAGCCGCATGTTAAAACGAATTTCCAAGCTAATCGGGGGGGACCCGAACAAACAAACAGTGCTCGCCTACAGCGAGATGGTCAACTTCATCAACGGTCTGGAAGCTGAATACGAAGCCCTGGCAGACGAGGCGCTGCGCGCCAAAACCGAGGAGTTCCGTGCCCGGCTGGACCAGGGAGAGAGCCTGGACGAGCTGCTGGCCGAGGCCTTTGCCACGGTGCGCGAAGCCAGCAAGCGCACTCTGGGCCTGCGCCACTTTGATGTGCAGCTGATGGGCGGCATGGCCCTGCACCAGGGCAAGATCGCCGAAATGCGCACCGGGGAAGGCAAAACCCTCGTGGCCACCCTGCCCCTCTATTTAAATGCACTCAGCGGCAAGGGCGTACACCTGATCACGGTCAACGATTACCTCGCCCGCCGCGATGCGCGCTGGATGGCGCCCATCTTCGATTTCCTCGGCCTGAAAGTGGGCGTGCTGCAAATGGGTTCGGGCGGCGGTGACAGTTCGCGCTACGCCTATATGGTCAACCTGAGCAAGGAATCCCCGCATGAAGACCAGCACCAGCTGGACCAGGTGCCGCGCGCCCAGGCCTATGCCGCCGATATTACCTACGGCACCAACAACGAGTTCGGCTTCGACTACCTGCGTGACAACATGCGCATGCGGCCCGAAGAAGGCGTGCAGCGCGGTCATTACTTCGCCGTGATCGACGAAGTGGACAATGTGCTGGTGGATGAAGCGCGCACGCCGCTGATCATTTCCGGCCCGGCCCATGACGAAGCCGAGCACTATAAGCGCGTGGCCGACGTGGTCAAACGGTTGAACCCGGAAGACTACGAAGTCGACGAGAAGAACCGCAGCGTCAACCTGACCGAGATCGGTGAAGCCCATATTGAGCAGTTGTTGGGGACGCCGCTGCGCGACCCGGAGCGCCCTGAGGATATCAGCCCGGAACAAGCGCGTTTGCTGGGCTTTGTGGAGCAGGGCCTGCGCGCCCAACTGCTCTTCAAGCGCAACAAGGACTACCTGGTGCAGGGCGGCCAAGTGGTGATCATCGACGAGTTCACCGGCCGTCTGATGCCCGGCCGCCGCTGGTCTGACGGCCTGCACCAGGCCGTGGAGGCTAAAGAGGGCGTCAAGATCCAGGCCGAAAACGTCACCTACGCCACGATCACCATCCAAAACTACTTCCGCATGTACGAGAAGCTGGCCGGCATGACCGGTACGGCGCTGACCGAAGCCGAAGAATTCGACAACATTTACAAGTTGGACGTGGTGGCGCTGCCGCAGAACGTGGAATACAACGCCGACCGCCCCGACTCGGAACTGGAAGTTGTCGAAGCCAAGGACGAGTCCGGCTACAAGATCATCTACTACGCGCAGAAAAGCGACGCCGACAAGCTGCCCGCCCTTTGGAAGCGCCAGGACTTTCCCGACGTGGTCTACCGCAGCGTGGAAGCCAAGATCCGCGCGATCATCAAAGAGATCATTGCGATCCACGTCAGCGGCCGCCCGATCCTGCTCGGCACCACATCGGTGGAAAGCTCCGACATGCTCTCCGGCCGGCTGCGGGCCGAGGCGGTGCAGCGCCAATTGCAGATCATGCTGCTGCGTGCCCTGTGGCTGCAGAAAAACGACAAGGACGACGACGGCTTCATCATCCCTGAACTACAAAGCCTGGCGGAGCCGCTGGAAAAGATCAACAGCGGCGATCTGCGCCAGCGCGCCCGCGAACTGGGCGTGGATCTGAACCTGCAAAGTGAGCAGAACTTGGCGCACCTGATCAGTCTGCTGGGCCTGGCGCCGGAAGATACGCCGCGCCTGGCCGCCGTGCTGCGCAACGGAGTGCCCCACTCGGTGCTGAACGCCCGCAAGCACACCGAAGAGAGCCAGATCATCGCCGGAGCCGGCGCCTTTGGCGCGGTAACCATCGCCACCAACATGGCCGGCCGCGGTGTAGACATCAAGCTGGGTGGCGAGATCGCCGAAGAAGTGCTCTCCGCCGTCAGCCGCGTGCTGCGCAAGTCCGGCGTGGGCGAAGCCTCCGACATGACCATTGAGCAGCAGCGCGACGCGTTGCTGCAGCTCAAGCCAGAAGACTACGGCATCTACAAAGCCGAGGTCGAATACTTCCTCAAGTCCGTGGAGGAAATGGCCAAGGTCAAAGAGCTGGGCGGCCTGCACGTGATCGGCAGCGAACGCCACGAAGCCCGGCGGATCGACAACCAGCTGCGCGGCCGCGCCGGTCGCCAGGGCGACCCCGGCTCCTCCCGCTTTTACCTCTCGCTGCAAGACGACCTGATGCGCTTGTTTGGCGGCGCGCAGGTGGAAGCCATGATGGAGCGCATGCGCATGGATGATTCGGTGCCGCTGGAATACGGACTGGTCTCGCGCGTTATCGAACAATCGCAAACCCGGGTGGAAGGCGCCAACTTCGACGCCCGCAAGCACCTGCTGGAATACGACGACGTGCTCAACACCCAGCGCGCTACGGTCTATGCCCAGCGCGAGCGCATCATGACCAAGGAAGACCTGGTGGACGATGTGCTGGAAATGCTGCAAGAGGAAGTGCACCAGCGGGTACCTGCTGCCCTGGACGACCCCGAAGGGCCGTGGAAGCTGCTGGCCTGGCTGGAACAGATTCAGCCCAGCCTGGCCGTGAACCAGGTGATCGTGCCCTCCTACACCGTGCAGCTGCTGATGGATGAACTCAAGCGCAAAGGCGGCTCCGCCCAAAGCGGCCTGGTGCAGATCGCTTCGGACGCTTTGGCAGCCGAGGAAGAACATTTGCAGCGCGGTTTGGAAGCGTTGCTGGAGCAAAGCGAAGAACGCCTGGACCAGCAAATGAACGACCTGGGCGAGACGATTGACACCTTCCTGCAAGGCATCCGCATGGACGAAGAGGGCCAGCCGCGCTCGGCGGCCGACCTGGCGCGCGAAGCCAGCACGCTTTTGCGTGTGCCGCTCCAGCTGAACAAGGAGGAGCAGCAAAGCCTGCAGCTGGCCGACGGCGCCGCTTCCGACGTGCTCTACAGCCGGGCGGAGGAGAGCCTGCGCGAGCAGGCCGTATTGCGCGTGCTGGGGGCCTTGGAACGCCGCCTGGAGACTGAACTCGGCCTAAAAGCCGAGGAGCTGGCCAACAGTGACTGGGCCTCGCTGGGTGAAAGCCTGGCGGCCCGAGTCAGCGCGGAATTCGCCGCCCGCCGCCAGCGCCTGCTGGGCGACAACGGCGAGGGCCAGATCGCCCGCGAGGTTGCCGCGGCCCTGCAGAGCGCAGGGGATAACCCCAGCGACGACCAGCTGCTGCGCGTTCTGCTCGGTCTGCCTGAAACGCAGGTGGCCGCTTTTGACAAGCGCACCCACAAGCAGGTGCAGCAGCGCCAGCGCCGCCTGACCTTTACCCACTATGCCGCCCAGTTCCTGGACGGTTTGACACCGGAACAGGTCACCGACAACGTGCTGGCCCACCTGCAGCAGGCCCAGGCCGCGCTGCAAACCGTCTGGGGCCAGGCCGCCTGGGACAGCATTGCCGCCAACGGGGCCGAGGCGCTCAACGCCACCGGCAAGGCCGCCCTGGAAGCCGCTGTGGGGGCAGAGGCTTTGCAGAACCTGAACGGCCAGGCATTAAGCAGCCTGGACGAGGCCACCAAACAAAAAGCTATCCACACGCTGGGCAAGCGTTCCATCAGCGAAAATTATCGCCAGCTCTTGCTGCGCGTCTTCACCGAACTTTGGGTGGATTACCTGACCCGCATGGAAGCCCTGCGCATTGCGGTGCGCCTGGAATCCTATGCCCAGCGCGACCCCCTGGTGGAATACAAGGCCAAAGCCTACCAAATGTTCCAGGAACTGTTTGCCGACATGCGCAGCAGCATGGTCAACCGCATGTTTGTCTTCCAACCGGCCAGCGTGGGGCCGGCCCAGCCGCCCAGCCACCTGGTGCCTGCCGCGCCGGCCCGCAGCCAGCCGGCCGCCAGCGCCAACGGCGGCAGCGAGAAAAGCGGCAAGCGCAAGCGCCGCCGCGGCAAGAAAGGCTAGGCCGCATGGCAGGCTTTGAGTGGCATATCATCCCCAGCGGCACCACCTGGGTGGACCCCGGTGGGCCCTTTGGCCTGGTGCCGCGGCCCTTGTGGAGCCGCTACCAGAGCGCCAACCAGCACGACCAGGTAGCCATGTGCATGCACTGCCTGCTGATCTTCTCGGACGGCAAGACCATCCTGGTGGACAACGGCCTGGGCGACAAACTAAACGACAAAGCCATCCGCCAGTGGGGTCTGGAGTATCCAGAAGGCACTTTGCTGCAGAATCTGGCCAAACACGGCGTGCGTCCCGAAGATGTGGATATCGTCATCAACACCCACTTGCACGCTGACCACTGCAGCGGCAACACCACGCTGAAAGACGGTCAGCCGGTGGCCGCCTTCCCCAACGCCGAATATTGGGTGCAGCGCCTGGAGTTCGCCGACGCCATGCACCCCAACGAGCGCACCCGGGCCACCTACCTGCCTGAGAATTTTGTGCCCCTCTGGCAGGCCGGCCAGCTGCGGCTTCTGAACGGTGACACTCAGGTAACGGCAGACCTGCGCCTGGCGGTGACCCCCGGCCACACCCGCGGCCTGCAGGTAGTGGTGCTGGAAGGCGGAACCCGGCCAGCCGTCTACCTGAATGACCTGGCCAGTTTTGCGGTGCACTTTGAGCGCAAGGCTTGGGTAACCGCCTACGACGTGGAACCGCTGGAAACCATCCGCACCAAAGGCTTCTGGCAGCGCTGGGCACTGGAAAATCAGGCGCTGCTGGTCTTTGAGCACGACACGGTCATCCCGGTGGGCGAGCTGGTCCAGGACGAAGAGGGTAAACTCAAAGTCAGTCAAGCCCAATTGTGATCGGTGATGCGTGATCCAGGCGCCAGCCTGACCACGCATCAGGGACCATAATGTTCAAACTAAAACGCATCTATGCAGAGCCCGCCCAGGACGACGGCACCCGCGTGCTGGTGGACCGGCTTTGGCCGCGCGGCACCAGCAAGCCGGCCGCCAGGTTGGACCTCTGGCTGAAAGACATTGCCCCTTCGGCAGAGCTGCGCACCTGGTTTGGGCACGACCCGCAGAAGTTCGCAGCCTTCGCCCAAGCCTACAGGGCGGAGTTGGACCACAACCCGGCCGTGGACAGGCTGCGCGCGATGGCCAAAGAGCAGACCGTCACACTTCTGTACGCGGCCAAAGATGAGCAGGTCAACCACGCAGTGATCTTGAAAGACTACCTGGAACAAAAAAGAGCCGGCAGTTAACTGCCGGCTCTTTTTTGTTCAGCGCCTACTTTATTCAGCCAGAGAACCCGCCAAAATGACCAAGTCATCGAAGGCCACTTCAACGTTGCCAGCTTCGAAGAGGGCTACTGACAATCCGGCATAGCCTTGAGAAAACGTGGAGTCATAAGCCTCGGCGACAAAGGTGTCATTGATGAATAGCGCCAGGTAATTTTCGACACAAACCGCCTTGATCCAATTAATGGCTTTGCCCTGCTGGATCTGGCTGCTGCTGGTCCAGTCCACCAATGCCTCGGCAGAGTCATCCAGACTTTTCATGATGGAGTAGAAGCCATCGCCACTGACCAGAAAATAATAGCCATTGCCCATATTTTCCGTATCTGACCGGCAGACTACGCCGTAGCCATTGTTATCTGTGGCGGAAAGTTGGGTGGCAAACACGGTGATGACCACGTCAGAATGCATCTGCTCATTAATACCCCAGATGAACCCCTCCACCTCAAGGTACATGTTGTAAGCACCCTGGTCCACCTGCAAAGCAGCCCCATCATCCACATAATATTCCCAGGCTTCGGAGTCAGAAAAGTTTTCCTGGGTCAGGATCTGGCCGGTGACGATCGTTTCACTGGGTTCACTCTGCGGAAGGATTTGCGATACCCGGTCCAACAGGGAGCCCTCATCTTCAGACACCGCGCTCTCCAGCAAGCTGGTAATGGAAGAAGCGCTGCACGCCATGGCGGCCAACGCCAAAACAACCACAGGGATCAAGAAAGTCTTTTTCAAATCATCCTCACAATTTTTGATTTTTGCGCATCGTAGTTAATACGCAGCTTATCGTCAAAGTATTATGCGTTAGGCAGCTTGCACTATTTGGCAACGCGGGCAAAAGTGTGTGCTGCGCTGCCCCACCACGATGCGGCTGATCGGCGTCCCGCAACGCGGGCAGGGCTGCCCAGTTTGCTGGTAGGCCTTGAAGTGGTTCTGGAAATCGCCGCCGCGATAGACCCAGTCGATGCTGGCGCCGTTGCGGCGGATGCCTTCTTTCAGCACAGCCCGGATGCTGCGCAGCAGCAAAGCGGCCTGGGCTGCATCCAGGCGGCTGGTCAGGGTCAGCGGGTGCAGCTGGGCCGCCCACAAGGCCTCGTCGGCGTAGATGTTGCCCAGGCCCGCCAGGAAAGCCTGGTCCAGCAGCAGCGGCTTCAACTGCCGTTGGCGGGCGGCAAGCAGGCTGTGGAAGCGCTTGGGGGTCAAAGCCGGGTCAAAAGGCTCCGGCCCCAAACCGGCATAGACCTCGGTCGGGTCGGGGACCAGCCAAACCCGCCCGAACTTGCGCGGGTCATTGAAGCTGAGTTGCAGGCCATCTTCGAAGTAGATCTGCAGGCGCGAGTGGGCGCCCAGCGGGGTTTCCTGGTAGCCCAGCATCAGGTCGCCCGACATGCGCAGGTGCACCAGCAAAGTATCCTGATCGAGGCCGATCTGAATGTACTTGGCGCGGCGGCCCACGTCTTGAACTTGCTGGCCGGCGATGCGGCGCGCAAAGGCCGCCGCGCTCGGGCTGGCCACGCTGCGCGCCCAGGCCACTTTGGCCAGCGCCACGCGCCGCCCCAGGATGGGCGCCGCGCCCTGCCCACTCACCAATGAGCGGGCCACCGTTTCGACTTCAGGAAGTTCAGGCATGGATAGCTGACAGTTTACAGTTGACAGTCAACAGTTTACAGACTGTTGACTGTCAACTGTAACCTATTCGTTGAACATGGCACCCACGCTGCGGCCTTCGTGGGCCCGGCGAATGACTTCGCCCAGCAGCGGCGCGGTGGAAAGCACGGTGAGCTTGTCGCCCAATACGGCGCGCTTCTCCGCGGAGAGCGGCACCGTATCGGTGGTGATGATGCCCGCCAGGTTAAGTTGGGTCAGGCGCTCCACCGCCGGGTCGGAGAGCAGCGCATGCACACACACCAGATGGACACTGCGGGCGCCGTTCTTCATCAGCAAACTTACCGCCTGCGAGACCGACCCGGCCGTGTCCACCTCGTCATCCACCAGCAGCACATCGCGCCCAGCCACATCGCCCACGATGCGCATGGCTTCGGCATTCGAGTCGTTGGCCACCCGGCGTTTTTCGATCAGCGCCAGCGGGGTGTTGATGCGCTCGGCAAAGTTACGCGCCCGCTTAGCAAAGCCCAGGTCTACGCTGACCACCACGGGATCCTTAAGGTTCTTGCACAGCTTCTTGGCGTGGTCGGCCAGCATGTGGAAAGTGGTGAGCACATCCCCCGGGATGGAGAAGAAACCCTGGATCTGTCCGGCGTGCAGGTCCAGCGTGATGTAGCGGTCGGCCCCGGCGATCTGCACCATGTCCGCCACCAGGCGGGCCACGATTGGCACGCGCGGCTGGTCTTTCTTGTCCGAACGCGCATAGCTCATGAAAGGGATCACGGCGGTGATGCGCGCCGCCGAGTCCAGACGCAGGGTCTGCAGCATGATGAACAGCTCCATCCAGTTGCGATGCACCGGAGCCGCCGTGCTCTGGATCACATACACATCCTGGCCGCGCACGCTGCCATGCAGGCGTACCAGCAAATTCTCGTTGGGGAACTCAATAATGTCACGTGGGCTTAGGGGAACTTTCAGATACTGCGAGATCTTCTCTGCCAGTTCTGGACTGGCGGTGCCAGCGAACAATTTAATATCGCCGTACAGTCCTTTATTCTTGCTCACGTACTCACCTTATCCTGTTTATTTGCGGGCTGCGGCCCACTCCGGCCGCAAAATGCCCATCATCAGTACATCGCGGTAAACACCATGGCGAAACTCGCTGTCTCGCAGACGGCCTTCCAAAACAAAGCCAGCTTTTTCGTAGGCACGAATGGCGCGCGGATTGTCTGCGTAGACATACAGGCTGATCCGATGCAGGTTGAGCGTTTCAAAGGCAAACTGCACCAGCAAGGCCACCGCCTGTGTGCCGTAGCCCTTGCTCCATTCGCTCTTCTCCCCAATCATAATCCCTAACTCGCCAGCCCGCGTGCGCCAGTCGACTTCGTGCAGGCCGCAAGTGCCGATCAGCTTCCAGGCATTGTCGTTCTGCACGTCTATCGCCAAAGGTTGCTGTTCGCGCGGGCGCTCGGGTAGCTTTTCAAACCAACTCTCTTCGGCGGCCAGCGACATGGGCAGGTAGGCAGCCAGTTGGTCGCGCACTTCGGGGTCGTTCAACCAGGTGACGATGGTGGGCAGATCAGCGCGCTCGATGGCGCGCAAGCGCAGGCCGTCTCCCGCTATCATCGCTTGACCCTCCCGTTGAGCAGGGCGGCCACCGCCTGGCGCGGCGACTGTTGGCGCGCCATCAGGGCATCCAGCACGGCCTCGTATTGGCCAGGGGAGAGGCCCCGCCGCCAGGTCGCCATCAGTTCACTTTGCAGCAGCAGCTCGACTTCGTTCTGCAAGCGGGCGCGCTCGCGGCCCTGCCATTCGCCGCTGCGCTGCAGGAACTGGCGGTGGCCTTCGATCGCCTCCGCCAATTCGACAATGCCTTTGCCTTCAAGGGCCACCGTGCGGCGGATGGGCGGGATCCATTCTTCCCTGTGCGCCTGCTCGCTGTCCGCCGAGTGCAGTTCTTCCACCCGGCCGTGGTGCATGATGCGCTTGGTGGGGTGGCCCAACTTGAGCATGCCCTGCAAGGCGCGCTCGGCAGACTCTACGCCCGGCCGGTCGGCCTTGTTGAGCACCAAAATATCGGCGATTTCCAGAATGCCGGCCTTGATGGCTTGCACATCGTCACCCAGGCCCGGCACGTCAACCACCAGCGTGGTGTGGGCCAGCTTGGCGATCTCGACTTCAGATTGGCCGGAGCCGACCGTTTCGATGAGGATGATGTCGTAACCGGCGGCGTCAAAAGCCTGCGCGGCCCCGGCGCTGGCCGCCGCCAGGCCGCCCAACGAGCCGCGGCTGGCCATCGAGCGGATGAAAACGCCCTGGTCGCCGGACAACTCGCGCATGCGAATACGGTCGCCCAGCACCGCCCCGCCGGTGAAGGGGCTGCTGGGGTCCACCGCCAGGATCGCCACGCGGCGCGGCTCACCCTGCGGCGGGCGGCGATAATGCAGGGCCAATTGATTGACCAGTGAGGATTTGCCGGTGCCGGGGGCGCCCGTCACCCCGATTAGTTGGGCTTTGCCTGTGTGAGGAAAGAGTTGATTGAGTGCCTGGGTACCCGCCTGGCTGCCGCTCTCCACTTCACTCAGCAGGCGCGCCAAGCCCAGCCGGTCGCCTGCGAGCACGGAAGAAACCAAATCCACGCAAAGCTCCTAGGCCGGGTGTACTGCAGCCCGGATGTCGTCAATAATTTTCTGGGTGGGTGAGCCGGGGCCGTAGATGCCGGCCACACCCGCCGTGATCAGCTTGCTGACGTCTTCGTCCGGGATGATGCCGCCGACGAAGACGCGCACGTTGTCCTGTCCGTTGGCGCGCAGCAGTTCCAGCACGCGCGGCACCAGGGCCATGTGGGCACCCGACAGGATCGAAAGACCCACTGCATCCACGTCTTCCTGCAACGCGGCTTCGGCGATCATTTCAGGCGTTTGGCGCAGGCCGGTGTAAATGACCTCCATGCCCGCGTCGCGCAGCGCACGGGCGATCACCTTGGCGCCGCGGTCGTGTCCATCCAAGCCGGGTTTGGCCACCAAGACGCGGATCTTCTTTTCTGCCATGCATCCTCCGGAAGCAAAGGGGTGAAATGGGATTATACCTGCGCAATGGATGGCTCATCTCTGCGAGATGAGCCATCCATTGCGCTTAATGCTATACTGCCGCAAATCCCCTCCTACGGAGCTCCCATGCAAGATTTTCTCGCTTTGGCCGACCTGAGTACCCAAGAAATCCAGTCCCTGCTTGATCTGGCAGTGGATCTAAAGAAAGAGCACGCTGGCGGCGGCAACAAGCCCATTCTGCAGGGCAAGGCCCTGGCGATGGTTTTTCAAAAACCCAGCCTGCGCACCCGCGTCTCCTTCGAGATGGGCATGCAGCATCTGGGCGGCCACGCGCTCTATATTGGGCCGCAGGAGATCGGCCTGGGCCAGCGTGAATCGATCGCCGACATCGCCCGCGTGTTGGACGGCTACGTAGACGGCATCATGGCCCGGGTCTTCGCCCACCAGCACGTGCTCGACCTAGCCCACTGGGCCGAGAAGCCGGTGATCAACGGCCTGAGCGATTACAACCACCCCTGCCAGGGCTTGTCTGACGCCCTGACCATCTATGAGCACTACAAGGGCGATATTAAGGGCCTGAAGGTCACTTACGTCGGTGACGGCAATAATGTGGCCATTTCCCTGATGCATGTGTGCGCCAAGCTGGGCATGAACTTCGCCATCGGCAACCCGGCGGGATACGATATGCCGGCCGCGGCGATTGAGCTGGGGCAGGAAATCGCCGCGCAGAGCGGCAGCTCGATCGAGCTGTTCAATGATCCGGGGACCGCCGTAGCGGACGCCGATGTGGTCTACACCGACACCTGGACCAGCATGGGCCAGGAGGAGGAAAGCAAGAAGCGCGAGGCGGTCTTCCCGCCCTTCCAGGTCAACAACGAACTGCTGCGAGCGGCCAAGCCGACCGCCATCGTGATGCACTGCCTGCCAGCCCACCGCGGCCAGGAGATCACGGACGAAGTGGCCGACGGCCCGCAGTCGCAGCTCTTCCCGCAGGCGCACAACCGCCTGCACGCCCAGAAGGCGCTGCTGGCGACGCTGCTGGGGTAGAGAGCGGGCGTACTTGTGTAAAAAGAGGCGGACACTGAAAACGACACTGTATGCAGCACTGCTGCTATTGCTGGCAGCCTGCGCACCGGCAGAAGCTGGCACAGCCACTGTGCCCCCTGCCTTACCCAGTGAAACGCCAACCCACACAGCTACCGCTACAATCACGCCCAGTCCCAGCCATACACCGCTGCCCACGCACACACCAACCCCAACGGTTGAAATTGCCTCCAGCGGATATGACATCGCTGGAGTGAGCATCGAAAATCCTGAGCCGGACATTGTACGGATAAAGTTCTATTACCGGCTTCCCGATGATGTTCAAGCCGCGTACATAAGCCTCTATGTTCCGCCCGCCTGCCGGGCGGAACGTTACTCCTTTGTGTGGCAACACCCCAACACATGGGTGAGCCAGCCGATCGGGTGGGCCGAACTCGAGTACCAGCACGGCCTGCAAGGCGATTGTGCGAGCAACGTAGCCTTGCTGCAAATTTGGCCGATTGAGTATCAGGGAGATACCGGATACATCGGAGACGTTGCCTACGATGAGCGCTTTGAGATTGCCTGGCAAGCCTCACGGGACTGGCCGACGGTAAACACCAGGACAGTCATTTTTAGAAACTTTCGTTTTGAGTCCTTGGATGGCTGGAAAGGGCAAATTTCTTTCGATTACATTGTGGACGAGGGCATCCCGTTAGCCAGACAGCAGGTGTATTTTGCTTTACGCGGAGTATCGAACGCCTGCAGATTCCAAAACGAGGGCGAAGTACTCACGGAACACTCGGGAATTTACACGATCCAGTTTGATCTACAGCAGGACATGTTCGATCCTGGTTGCTTGCCAGGCTACAACTCGTATACATTCCATCAGTACTACTTTTACGCAGTGGAGCAAGCGACAGACAGAACCGCAATATTTTATATCGTCGACCTGACCACTACCTTCCGGGGTCCTGTGCAGCCTACGGCCGGCCCCAGCGCCACGCGAACACCGGCTCCTACAGTCACATCCACCCCGCTGCCCCTGCCGAGCTCAACCGTGACACCGCTGCCCCCGACAGCCACGCCGATCCCCCCACTGGTTAGCGGGATAGCAGGCGCAATATTCCACAGACTGTGTGACGCCATCAGGGCCGAAAACCCGCGAGCGGGATGCCCGATCGTAACCCTGCCGGGAGTACTTCCGCAAAACAATCGCTTCCTGGGGTTTGTGGATGAGCAACGCAACCCCACCGGCTACGGCATTGACCTGGACAATCCACAAGGCTGGTGCGGCGGCAACACGGGAAGCGAGTGCGACTTGTGGTTGGTTCTGTGGTACGCAGGCTGGTGCGGCGATCATCGCTTGGGCATCTACTGCTTGAGTCGAGTTAACGAAGCCACCAAGCAGGAAATCGATAAATGCTACCGGCAGGGAAATATTGATAAAGACTACTTTATTTTCCCAATCAGCCGCAGCTACCTGGGCATCCTGGACAACGAAAATATCAACCTGGCGCGCAACATGATCCGTTGCCCATAGACCTCTTGTCAACCGTTGCAAAAACAAAAACAGCCCTACTCTGTAGGGCTGTTTTGTTGACGGCGTGAAAGCTTAGTCCAGCGTATCGTCGGTGTAGCTAAGCAGCGCAATGTGGCGGGCGCGCTTGATGGCGCGCGCCAGCGTGCGCTGGTTGCGTGCGTTTACGCCGGTTTGGCGACGCGGGCGGATCTTGCCTTCGGGGGTCAAGAAGCGCTTCAGCAGCTCAATGTCCTTGTAGTCGATCTTCAAGGATTTATCCGCTTCAAACGGATCGGTCTTGGGCTTGCGGAAGTAGCGATTGTTACCGCCGCGACCACCACGCTCCTCGCGTTCTTCACGCGGAGCGTCGTTGCTTTGAGTGCGTTCTCGTTCTGCCATGCTTTACTCTTTCCAAAGTCCCTGTTAGGGATAGATTTCCTTCAGCACAGGCTCATAAGCGCAAATGCAGCCGCCAGGGCGGGAGCAACCCTCCACCGGCAGCTCAGGCACTTCGTCCTTGCTGTAAACACCTTGCACTGATTGCGACAGGCTGCATTCCACAGGTCCGGCCACGCGAATAAGCTCCACTCGCGGGTTGGCACGCAGACGGTCCAGCAGCTCGGCTTGCTGCTTGGACTTGTAGGCTACATGCTCGGCCAGGCTCATGGGTCTAGCTGACGTCTTTCAAGGTCAGGCCATTGCTGCGCAGGTAAGGCAGCAGGCCGTGCTTGTCGATACTGCGCATATCCCGGGTGGACACGCGAATTTTGACGAAGCGGCTGAGTTCAGGCACCCAAAAGCGCTTGTCGTGAATGTTGGCGTCCCAGCGGCGGCGGCTCTTCTTCTTGGAGAAGGGCACGTTGTTGCCGAAAGCCGGGCCTTTGCCTGTGATGGCCGATTTTCTTGACATCAATAACTCCTTATAGCAACGGGCGATTATACCAGTGAAAAGCCCAAGATGGTATGGCCAGCCAAAGCTAGCGCCCCAATTCCCAGGCCAGGTGCGCCACCTCAGGAGCGATGAGCTTCTCCCAAGCCAGCCGCACCGCAGCCGGTGAACCCGGGGTGGAGATGACCAGCTTGCCGCTGTAGACACCCGCTGTGGCTCGCGAAAGCATGGCGGCCGCGCCAACCTGCTCCCAGCTCAGCATGCGGAAGATCTCGCCAAACCCGGGCAGGGTCTTCTCCAGGGCCTGGCTGAGTACGTCGTACGTCGTATCCCGGCGAGAAATGCCAGTACCGCCGTTGAAGAGCAGCACCTGCGCCTCGCTGGCAGCCAGCTCATCCAGCAGTTGGGCGATCTGCCTGGCCTCGTCCTTGACCAGATGATAAGCCGCCAGGCGGTGCCCCAGGCGCTCGATCTCGGCGCGCAGGTAGTCGCCGTTGGTGTCCGTCTCAGGCGTACGCGAATCGCTGACCGTGACAACGGCAAAAGCCAGCGGGCCGCCCTCGGCGGCGTGCTGGCGGTGGGCTTGGGTGGAGGCGGACGGCTTGGGCATACGGAGATTGTACTCCGCACAGAGAAGCAGATTTATAATGCTTCGTACATCACTGTTTCAAAGGCGAGGTCATTGATGAAACGCTATCCCTGCTTCTTTGCTGTTGCTTTCTTATTCCTTTCAGCATGTGCATCACCAAGCACACCAGTCCCTGAAGCTGAATTGGCGGGAGTAGAGCCTGCCACTGCTGAATCAACGGCGACGCCTGTACTCGTTCCCGCGGCCACTCGAACGCCAAACCCCAGCCCAACCCCCTTCCCAACGCTGGCCGCTCCAGATTTACTCGCCACTTTTGCTTCTAATCTGAATATCGATTATTTTGATCCTTTAGATAGGAATATCGGCTGGGGGATTGGGTGTGAATGCGATTTTGAACGGGGGACTCTTCTCGTAGGCGGACGAAACTGGAATGGCACTTCTTATGATCGCGCGACCTTTCAAGAAGGGCAAGGCGTAGTCATGGACTTTGAGTTCTCAGGAGATGCGCACTCCAGTATCGTTTTTGACGTTGACGAAGAGTTCGGAAGCAGTCAATACCGCAGTTTCGGTATTTACGCTCTCAACAAAGGCATCCATGCCAGCCTGTGGGCCGGCCAGCAATTGTTCTCTGGCAGACTGCTCGGCAACCTAACCGTGCAACCAGACACCCTGTATACATTCGCGCTTCTGATCGGTTCTGACGGAGAGTTTCTAATTCTAATTTGGGATGCACAGGATCCAAGCCAATATCTAAGCAGCCATGAAAGAATTGGCACCAGCTGGAGTGGTCGAACTTGGACCTTTAGGTTGGGGGCCAATAATGGCACAACCACATTTGACAACTTCCGCATTGTTTCATTCGATCACATTAAAGAATAGGATTCTGGGGCAAATCAAGTGTAAAAAAGGAACACCACAGGACAAATCTGTGGTGTTCCTTTTTCTACGTAAATTTCAACAACTGCATGGTTAACTGCGCAACGCCGCCCACAGCAGCCGTAACAGATTGCCGGCGCTGGGCTGGCGCTGATAGCGCGCATCGGCCCGGAAGTATGCGTAGCTATGTTTGGATTGAGCCAGGTACGGGTCGGGGAATGAGATGAACGGCGCCCGCACCACGGATTTCTCCGGCTGGGCGAACATCAGCGGGTTGGAGACCACCCCAACACCCGACTGAATATCCGCAGGGGTATTGCCGGGTGCGGCGCCCCAGGGAGTCAGGGCCAGGTAAAAGGCCAGGGCACCCCAGTGGTTGACCACCACCGTGCCGTAGCGCAAGTCCGTGATGGCCTGCTGCACAGCAGCTTCCATCAATGGGTCCTGCAGCGATTTAGGATGCACCACAATGGTGGCCGCCAGATCGCCCCACAAGTGCTGGTTGGCGAACTGCACCGCCTTGTGCAAAAAGTCGTTCGGGTCCTCGGCCGGCAGGGTCGTCTCCGCCGCCAGGCCGCAGAAGGCCTCCTGGTGGAAGGCCGTGCCATCCTTGGCCTCATGATCTACGCCGGGAATATAGGTCCAGGGCAACTCACCCTGCCCGGCGGCGCCGATCTGCTGCGCCTGGGGATATTTCTGCACGAAAGCCGCCTGGCGGTCAGCCGCGCCGGGGTACCAGGCGCGGCGGGTGGGAACACCATGCAAATAGTCCACCAGCGCCTGGTTAAAGGCCTGGCGCTGGGCCCAGCCTTCCATCTGAATAAAGACGCGCGGCGTCACGCAGTTGAAACCCGCATTAGCCACGAGCGACGTGGCGTACTTGGCGGCCTGCTTGCGCACATCCCCAGTACTCCACGGCCCAGGTACGACGATGACTGGCGAGACATTGCCCAGTTCCGCACTGAGCGGTTTGCCAATGCCCTGCAGGGCCGCATAGGTGCGCGCCGAGCCGGTGACATGCACCTCATCCACCGCCGGGTGGGTAGCCAGTTCGCCGCCCACGTCCGCCCCACCCTGCACGATTTGCAGATAACCCGGCTCGATCAAGGCGCCAAAAGCGAGCTGCATCCACTCATCCAAATAAGCATTGACCGGATTGAGCTTGAGCAGGACCACCTTGCCCTCGACAAACAGCTTATGCAAGAGATCGCCCGCCGGCAATGCGTTGACATTGCCGGCGCCTAACACCAAGCACAGGCCGCCTTGCGGCTCTGCCTGCTGGTAGAAAGCGGCCGTCTCCGGCAGGTCTCCGTTGAAGTTATCCCGGGCGCGCACCTCGGCGCGAACGCCCGGCAGGGCCAGGCGGTCGACCAGCGTCTGCGGGAAGACATCCACGGTCCACTGCCCGGCAGTTTTCCAGCACAGCTTGCCGGGCATCTGCGGCCGCCCCTGGGCGGCGATCTGGCTTAGCGATTTGCGCAGATAGCGCAGCTGGCGATACATGACACTGAAGGAAAACCATTCCTCGCTCTCGGCGGGGGAGCCGGGCTGGGCGCCCCTGGCCGCCAGGGCGGCCGCCACCCAGGGCTGCTCCACCGCGTGCAGGTCCTCAGGCAGGCGGTCGAGGAGGGCGATGCGCTCCGCCAGCGGCAGCCGCGCCCAGGGCAGCTTGGCGGCTTGCAGGTTGCGCAAAGCGCGTTCGAGTTCCGCTGAGGATGTGACGGCAGTCGACATGCCAGCGATTGTAACTAAAAAGCCCTGCCGGATCCGGCAGGGGCTTTTTAGTTATTACTTTAGATTATTGGCAAGTCAGTGAGAAGATGGCCCGGCTGGACAGCAGGCTGTTGGGAGAAAGGATCTCCACCCGCTGCCAGAAGTCTGTGTACGTCTGGCCCTTCTGCCCCAAATCCCAGGTGGTGAACACCGATTGCGTGCCGGCCTGGTTGAAGGAGAGAGTCTCCACAGGGCCGGCCGCCTGGTCGCTGCGCAGCCAGCGATACTGCACCGTGCCGGGGCCGTCCACCGTGATGCGGGCAGTGAACGTGAAGCGCTCCGGGCAGGCACCCGCGGTCACATGGGTCTTGTCCACATGGATAAGAATGTCAGTCACATTGAAGGAACCGCCCTGGGGCTGCGACGTAGCGGTGGCTGCCACGGGCGGGACTACCGTCGGCGAGGGCATCGGCGTAGGTGGCGAGCTCAGCACAGGCAGCGCATCCAGGGACGCGTTACCCTGCAGTTCGACATAGATGGCTGAGACCCAGCAGTTGGTGTTGCCCAACCCCCTGGGGATCAGGAACCAGGTGCCGGTAGCATTGCGTCCCAGGATCGGGCTGACATCGTCCTGCCCAAAAAAGCCCGTCTCCAAAAAGACCTGGCTGTCCCCGGCGCGGCAGTTCAGGTTGCGCAGGGCCAGACCCGTGGGGCTGGCCCCACCCAGTGCGCCCCCGGCACACCCGCCGCTGAAGTTGGTAGTGAAGCTCCAAGTGGGTGAGTAAGCGCCTGGAGTAGCGGCGGTTTCGCCGCGCACACGCCAATAGTAGGTGGTGCAATCATCCAGCGCATCCAGAGGGATTTGGCCGATGCGCGGGCCGCCAAAGCCTGCTACCAGATTGGGGCCGGGGAAGCTGGAGTCTGTATCCAGCTCCAGCAAGGTAATCGGCGGCAGGCAGCCGCCCGAGTAGCTCCAGCCCAACGGCGGGAACTCATTGTCCACTACAGCGCCATCTGCGGGCGTCTCCTGCACCGGGGCCAACAGCGTGGCGCTGGTGCACAGCGGCCCGGTCCAGAACGCCGTGGAAGACGAATAGGGGCCAAGCGTAGTGTCGTTGATGCCTGCCACGCGCCACTCGTACTGCGTGGCCGGCTGCAGCGCATCCGCCAGCGCCCATACCAGGCTGGGGTTGCCCGTGCCGCCGCTGAAAGTGGTGCCGAACTCATAACCGCCATAGGTGGTCACATCAATCCGGTACCCTTGCGGATCGCAGTCATCCGGATAGAACCAATTGAAGCTTGGCATCAGGTCATCCACGATTTCCCCGGAGGCAGGCTGCCCAGGGAAGGGGGCAACCAGCGCCGAAGTGTCACAGATCGGCGGCGGCGTACAGCTGCCTGTAAAGTCGGTACGGAAGCTCCTCACAGGCGAAAAGGGTCCGGTGCCGTCCGGGTTCTCACTGCGTACGTGCCAGTAATACGTGGTGCAGTCATTCAAGGCGTCCAGAGGGATCTGGCCAATGCGCGGCCCGCCAAAGCCGTGCGCCAGGTTCGGTCCGGGGAAGTTCGGATCAGTGTCCAGCTCCAGTAAAGTGCCTTCGGGGATGCAGCCATCCGGGTAACTCCAGCCCATGGGCGGGAATTCGTTGGTGACCACTGCATAATTTTCGGGCGTCTCCTGCTGCGGAGCCTTCAAGAGTGCCGTCGCGCAAATCGGCCCGGTCCAGAAACTTGTAGAGTAGGAATAGGGTCCCATCACGCCGCTGTGGATGGCTGCCACGCGCCACTCGTATTGGCTGGCGGGCTGCAGTGCCGTATCCAAGACTTCGTTAAGGATCAGCCCGCCGCCCAGAGGGGTTAGCTCAGTGTAGGTGGTGCCATATTCATAGCCGCCGTAGGTTGTCACCTGAAGCTGATAGTTGTCCGGCTCACAACTGGTATAGCCCCACACAAACAAAGGGTTCATGTCCAGAACGATCTCGCCAGACGCCGGGGCGCTGTTGTCCGGCTCGACCAGGTCTGCAGGGGCACAGCCCGCCCCACGGCCCATGCCGCCGGAACCGCAGGCTGCCAGCAGCAATGCGAACAGCAGGGTGAGCGTAATGGAAACCCAGCGGCGCGCAGATACCAAATCCATTAAGCGTAAGTTCACGAGAAATCCTCCATCAAGCAGTCGAACTGAAGTCAGTATACGCTTGGATACAAGAAGAAAACGTCAAACTTTCGAGAATGATATGATTGCCTCACTCCAGCCCTGAACTTCTCCGCCTGATCGCCTGAATTGATGAAAAAACCTGCCCTGCCGACCCTATCCAGCGCCTGGCTGCTGCCTTTGGCAATCGTTCTGGCCTTCATCTTCCTGACCTGGCTGGTGCTCTCGCACGCCTGGTTCTCTGACGACGCCTATTTTTCCTTCCGTAGTGTGGACAATTTCGTGCACGGCCATGGGCTGACCTGGAATGTGCAGGAGCGCGTGCAAGGCTTCACGCACCCGCTGTGGGTGCTGCTGCTCAGTGCGTTGTACTTCTTCACGCGGGAGATCTACCTGACCACCATCCTGGTCAGCCTGGCGCTGGCCCTGGCCGTCGCCTGGCTGCTGGTCTTCAAGATCGCCGCCAGCCGCGCCCAGGGACTGGCCGCGCTGGGGCTGCTGGCGCTCTCCACGGCTTTCATCGACTACTCCAGTTCCGGCCTGGAGAACCCGCTGACCCACCTGCTGCTGGCCGTCTTCCTGTGGCTATTCCTGCGCACCGGTGAAAACCCGCCGCGGCTGTTCTGGCTGTGCCTGGTGGCCGCCTTGGCGGCGGTCAACCGCTTGGATACCGGCCTGCTCTATGCGCCGGCGCTGCTGTACGCGTGGTGGCGGCAGCCACAGCGAGCTGGCGCGTTGGGCGTGGCCACCCTGGGTTTTCTGCCGCTGCTGGCTTGGGAACTGTTCGCGCTGGTCTATTACGGCTTCCCTTTCCCCAACACCTACTACGCCAAGTTGCACAATTATGTGCCTTTGGCGCAGGAGGTTTGGGCCGGGCTGAACTATTTCTGGTTCACACTGCTGTATGACCCGCTCACCTGGGTGGTGGTCTTCAGCGCCGCCGTGGTCGTGCTGCGAGGCAATCGCCCGCCGCGCGGCGTCGCTGTGCTGTTGGGCATGCTGCTCTATCTGCTGTATGTGCTGCAGATCGGCGGTGATTTTATGGGCGGGCGCTTTCTCTCCGCCGTCTATCTGGCGGCAGTGGTGCTGTTGGCAGTGTACTTCCTGCCCCAGCTGTCACTACGCCAGCACTGGCCGCTGATCCCAGCGGCGCTGCTGCTCAGCGCCGTGGCCAGTTCACCGCCCTATCAGCTGTACGCGAGGGGGTTCGAGACGGCCCGTTGGCAAGGCGTGGTGGATGAGCGCATGGTCTATCACACCACCAACTTCCTCCGCATTGAGGATTTGTACGCCTTCAACAGCCATCCGGACTACCATCTGCTCAACCGGGCGGCCTACCTGGTGCGTTTATTGGGACGCGGCACGGCCTTCCGCTGGGAAGCCGAACACGACTGGATCGAGTTGGGCCGCCAGCTGCGCGCTCAAGCGCAGGCCCAGGGCATGCTCTATTTGCCGCAGGGCGCCAACGGCTTCACCGGCTACTATGCCGGGCCGGATGTGTACTTTATCCACGGTCTGGCGCTGACCGACCCGCTGCTCAGCCGCCTGCCGCCGATCTACAACCCCAACTGGCGCAGCGGCCATTTCATGCGCCAAATCCCGGCCGGGTACCTGGCGCTGGAAGCCGGGCAGCAGGCCGCTCTGGACGACCCGGCGCTGGACGCTTATTACCAGCAGATCCGCCTGGTGGCCCAGGGTCCGTTGTTCAGCGCCGAGCGCTGGGCGGCCATCTGGGCGCTCAACACGCGCGACTTCGACGATTGGCTGCCGGGCTACGCTGCCCAGCTGCGCTTCCCAGAGTTGCAAAGCGTGGTGGTCTCAGGCACGGGGGCCGAACTAAATGCGGCCTTCGGCGGCCTGGGGCACCAGGGCGTCGCCCTGCAGCTGGAGTTCACCCAGCCCTGGCAGGCTGCCGTGCTGGAACTGGGCCTCAGCGCTGGCGACCACTTTCAGCTGGTCTATCTGAACGCAGCCGGCGAGGAGCTGGCTGCGCAGACCTTGCTGAGCCGTACCACCGAGGGCGTCGAGACCCACCGCGTGCAGGTGCCGGCGGCCGCCGCGCAGGCGGGCTACGCCGCCCTGCGCCTGGTGTCCATCCGCCACCTCAACCAGGCGGCGGACGGCGAGTATTTGATGAGCTTTATCCAAGCTCTGGACTAGAAACAAAAAATCCCCGCATCGGGGGATTTTGTGACTCCGGAAGGACTCGAACCTTCAACCAATTGATTAAGAGTCAACTGCTCTACCATTGAGCTACGGAGCCGTAGCGGCCTAGATTATAGCAAGAAAATCGAATTGTTCAATCCTCTTCTAGGACTCGAACCTTCAACCAATTGATTAAGAGTCAACTCCCCAACCCCCGCCGCCCGGCGTGCGGATGCTGAGCACATCGCCCGCCCGCAGGGCCACCTCGCCCTTGGCGGGCAGCGGCTGCTCGCTTCCGTCGCGGATCAGCACATTCTCGCCCGGAGCGCCAGGGCCGCCGCCGGCCAGCCCATAGGGCCGGCTCTGGCGGCGCTCGCTGAGCAGGCTGACGGTGGCCGGTGCCTGCAGCAGCAGGTCGCGGCGCAGGCCGTCGCCGCCGCGCAAGCGCCCCGCCCCGCCTGTGCCGGCCCGCAACTCGTAGCGCAGCACCTGGATCGGATAGGCATACTCCATCGCCTCGGCGGGCGTGTTGAGCGTGTTGGTCATGTGGCTGTGCAAGGCGCTGGGGCCATCCGCCCCTGGCCGGGCGCCCATGCCGCCGGCGATCGTCTCGTAATAGGTAAAGGCGCGGCCGCGGGCCGTGTCCCAGCCGCCGATCAGCGTGTTGTTCATCGTGCCTTGGCTGGCGGCGGGGATCTGCGCAGGCAGAGCCCCCGCCAGCGCGCCCAGTAGTACATCCACGATGCGCTGCGAAGTCTCCACATTGCCGCCCGCCACCGGCGCCGGCGGGCTGGCGTTCACCAGGCTGCCCTCGGGCGCCAGCACGCGGATGGCGCGCAGCGAGCCGGTATTGTTGGGGATCTCGCTGTCTACCAGGCAGCGGAAGACGTAATACACCGCCGAGAGCGTAATGGCGTGGACCGCGTTGACACTGCCCTGCGCCTGCGGGGCGCTGCCGGCAAAGTCCACCGTGGCCTGGTCGCCTTCGATCTGGATGCTGACCCGGATGGGCAGCGGCTCTTCGACGATGCCGTCGTCGTCCAAGGCATCTTCGAATTCAAAGCGGCCGTCCGGTAGGCCGCTGATCAGCGCCCGCGTCATGCGCTCGGTGTAGTCCAGCAGCGCCGCCGCATAGTGCTGCACTTCAGCCAGGCCATTGGCGGCGATCAGTTCACCTAAGCGGGCCGCACCGCGTTGGTTGGCAGCGATCTGGGCGCGCAGGTCGCCGGCGCGCTCTTCTGGAGAGCGCGTATTGCGCAGAATGATGTCCCAGACGGCAGGCTGTAACTGGCCGCGGGCCAACAGCTTGACCGGCGGCAGGATCAGCCCCTCCTGCACCAGCTCGCGGGCGATCGGCATCGACCCGGGCGCCATGCCGCCAATGTCGGCATGGTGTGCCCGGTTGGCGGCGAAGCCCGCCAGCCGGCCCTCGGCGAACACAGGGGTGATCAGGGTGATATCCGGCAGGTGCGTGCCGCCCTGATAGGGATCGTTGAGGATGACCATGTCGCCCTCCTCAAACGACAGGCGCCGGATGGCCGACTGCACCGAAAGCGGCATGGCGCCCAGGTGAACTGGAATATGCGCCGCCTGGGCGATCATTTCACCCTGAGCGTCGAAGACCGCACAGGAGAAATCGCGCCGCTCTTTGATGTTGGGCGAGAAGCTGGCCCGCTGCAGCGCGGCGCCCATCTCCTCCGGGATGGAGGCAAAGAGATGCTTGAAGACTTCCAAGCGAACCAAATCGATGCTCATATCGTCCCGCCGATGGTAATCACCAGATTGAGGAAGGGGTCCACTTCGGCTTCGTCGCCCTCGCCGACCAGGATGGTAGTGTCCGGTCGCACCACCACCGCCGGCCCGGCAAAACGCTGGCCGACGCCCAACGTTTCGCCGTTGTAAAAGGGCGTTTCGATTTCGCCAGCCTCGAAGCGCACCGGGTGGCGGCCGAGCAGGCTGGCTTCCAGCGGTGCGCCGCTGGGCGCAAAGCGCGGCAGGACGGGTTTTTCCGTCAGACCCACGGCCCGCAAGCGCAGGGTGACCAACTCCACCGCCGCGGCTGGGTCGTGATAGCCATAGGCCACCAGGTGAGCCTGGTGGAAAGCCGCCAGCAGGCCCGGGCCGAGTGGCAGATTGAGTTCAAAGGATTGGCCGGCATAACGCAGGTCGGCGCTGGGTTGGAACTGCATCGCTTCCGCAGGCACACCTTCGGCGGCCAGTTCGGCGCGTCCGGTCGCGGCCCCCACCC
>JAHCII010000010.1 GCA_026129305.1 Anaerolineales bacterium | reverse complement strand
CGCCAGGTGTTGGATGGCGCCGGAGATGCCGGCGGCAATGTACAGGTCGGGCGAGACCACTTTGCCGGTCTGGCCGACCTGGTGGGCATAGGGCACGTAGCCCGCGTCCACCGCGGCGCGGCTGGCGCCTACCGCGGCGCCCAGCACTTCGGCCAGCTCGGTCAGCAGGGCAAAGCCCTGGTGCGCCAGCCAGATCTCTTTCTCTTTGGCGTCAGTGATCTCGGCTGGGGGCGTCAGGTTGGGGTTGGTGGCCACGCCGCGGCCGCCCGAGATGATCACCCCGGCATCTCCCAGCGAAACCCGGCCGTCCCCGGCGGCGTAATCCACCACTTTGGAGGCGATGTCGCCCTCGGCCAGGGCCGCGGCTACGCTGCTCACCGAGCCGCTGCGGCTGCTGTCGGCGATGGGCTTGCCGAAGGCACGGGCGCGCAGGGTGAGCAACTGCGGGGTGGTATTGCAGACCACCTTGGCCAGCAGCTTGCCGGCGTAGATCGGGCGCGTGGCGACCAGCTTGCCGTCCTGCAGGTCTATGGCGGTCACATCCGGCAGCACGCCGCTTTCCAGGTCGATCGCCAGCATGCCGGCCAGTTCGCGGCCGCGGGTGGTAGTGGGGAACAACACAGCCTGTGGGCTGTGCTCTTTGGCCAGTTGGGCCAGCAGGCTGGTGTAGGCTTCGGGGCGATAGTCGCTGAGGGTCGCGTCGGCGCAGGCCAGGGCCTCGTCGGCACCGTAGTGGATGGCGGTCTGCGCCAGGACTTCCGCCTCAGGGCCGAAGACCAGTGCGCTGACGCTGCCGCCGGCCTGGTCGGCCAGTTGGCGGGCGGTGGCCACCACTTCCCAAGAAGCCGGCAAAGCCTGGCCCTTGAATTGGTCAATGAAGACGAAGAATTTGCTCATTACAGCACCCCTTCGCCAATGATCTTGTCGACCAGCTTGGCGGCGATGTCTGCCGGGCTGTCGCCGGTGATGATCTCGTTGCTCACTTCACGGGCGGGCGGGGCGCTGATCCCCAGCGTTTCCACCGTGTTGGCCGGGGCGCTGATGCCCAGGTCGGCCAGTGTCCAACTGGGGATCTGCGCCTGGGCTGCCTTGCGAATGCCCATGAAGGAGGGGTAACGCGGCTCCGCATAGTCTTTGACAATACTGAGCGCGGCGGGCAAGCGGCTCTCCACCACCTGGCGACCCTCTTCAATGGCGCGCTCGACCTTGATCGTCTTGCCGGCCGGGTCCAGCGCCGGGACGGCGGCCACCAGCGAGAGCGCCGGCCAGCCCAGCACGCGGGCGGTCATGGACGGCGTCACGCCGGAGTCCCAGTCAATGGCTTGTTTGCCGAACAGCGCCAGCTCGGCGCCGTCCTTTTGGGCGGCGGCGGCCAGCGCTCGGGCCACGGCGGCCGTATCGGCATTGGCCAGGGCCGGGTCAGAGATCAGCACGGCTTGCTGGCAGCCCATCGCCAGGGCGTGCTTGAGCGCCTCTTTGGCGTTTTCGTCACCCAGGCTGTAGGCGGTCACTTCGCCGCCGTGCTTTTCTGCCAGCAGCAGCGCGGCCTCCACGGCGTACTCATCCCAGGGGTTGATCACCAGGGGCGCGTCGCCCCAGCTCACCACGCCGTTCTCGACGGTGATCTTGGCCGCCGAGTCCGGCACTTGTTTTACGAACACTGCAATTTTCAAGAAATCCTCCTGTACTTACGACTAGGGAGACGTGCAAATTAACTCGACCCTACGAGATTGCTTCGCTGCGCTCGCAATGACATTTTGTCATTGCGAGGAGTAAAGCCGTTGCAAAGCAACGGCGAGCGACGAAGCAATCTCTGGTCGCAACGGGTTTAGGAATCAGCAAGTTCCTTAGCCAAATCTCTCCAGTTTGGGTTCACGCTGTGGATTAAGTCCAGTTTCTTTTGTCTCGAACCTGCCTTTATCTGCTTCTCTCGAAGTATGGCGGTCTCGATATCGTCTGTAACTTCGTAATACACGAGTTTGTCCACGTTATACCTTGCGGTGAAACCATTGCTGCCTTTGCTTTTGTGTTCGAGTACGCGACGCGACAAATCGTTGGTCACTCCAGTGTACAGCACGGAATGTCGCACATTCGTCATTATGTACACTGAGGCCAACTGGTCTTTGCGCATCTATCCCTGTGCCTGCCAGTACTCCGCATCGTAGGCGGGCAGCTCGCAGCGCAGCTCAGCGTCCTGGCGGTAGCCCAGGGCGTAGCCAGCCTGCATGATCTGGTGGATCTCGCTGGTGCCTTCGTAGATCACACCGCCCTTGGAATTGCGCAGGTAGCGCTCCACGTCGTACTCGTCGCTGAAGCCATAGGCGCCGTGCACTTGAATGGCCTCGCTGGCCGCCTCGAAGGAAGCGTCGGTGGCGTACCACTTGGCCAGCGAGGTTTCCTTGGTGTTGCGCTGGCCTTGGTTCTTCATCCAGCCCGATTTCAGATACAGCAGGCGGGCCGCCTCATAGGACTGCATCATGTAAGCGATCTTTTGCTGCACCAGTTGGAACTGGCCGATCTCTTTGCCGAAGGCTTTGCGCTCATGCGCATACTTCACGCTAGCTTCCAAGCTGGCGCGCACCAGGCCGGTGGCCCCCGCCGCTACGGTGTAGCGCCCGTTGTCCAGGCAGGACATGGCGATCTTGAAGCCTTCGCCTTCTTCACCCAGGCGGTTCTCGGCCGGCACGCGCACGTCCTGCATCGAGATCCAGCCGGTGGAGCCGGCCCGCACACCCATCTTGCCGTGGATGTCGCCGGTCTTCACCCCGGGGCGGTCCAGCTCCAGAATGAAGGCGCTCAGGCCGTCATGCGGGTCCACATCCGGGTTGGTGCGCATCACCACCAGGGCATGGTGCGCCTTGCTGGCCAGCGAGATCCACATCTTCTCGCCGTTCAGCACGTATTCGTCGCCTTCCCGGCGGGCGGTGCCCTTCATCCCGGCCACATCAGAGCCGGCCCCGGGTTCGGTCAGGCCGAAACAGGCGTACTTCTCGCCTTTGGCCTGCGGCACCAGGAACTTCTGCTTCTGCTCTTCAGTGCCCCACTGCAGCAGGGCCATGCTGTTCAGGCCCATATGCACGGACATCACCACCCGCAGGGTGGTGTCGGCCACTTCCAGCTCTTCGCAGACCAGTCCCAACGAAATGTAGTCGAAGCCCTGGCCGCCGTAGCGTACCGGGATGTTGATGCCCAAAATACCCAGTTCGGCCATGCGCGGCAGGATGAACGGGGCCATTTCTTGCTTGCGGTCCCATTCTTTGATCACGGGAATCACCTCTTTATGAGTGAATTCCCGGACCATGTTCTGCACCATGCGGTGCTCTTCAGTGAGTTGAAAATCCATGTGCCCTCTTGGAAAAGGATTGTGATAGAACGCACGGGCATTATACCGCGAGGCCCGGCCCCACCTGAAGCACACCAGCCCCGTATAATTTAGACGTGCTCCGTTTCTTGAAACGCGCCGTTTTGGTGCTTTTGGTGGCCCTGGTCCTGATCGTGCTGCCCAGTGCCTGGCTGCGCGGCTTCACCCCGCATGAAGGACCGCTGCCCACGCTGACCTACACGCCCACGCCAGATACCTTGGGCGATGCCTACCAGCAAGGCCTGGCCCTGGCAGCCCAGCAGCCGCTGGAGGCCCTGCCGCAGCTGGAAGAGGTCATGCTTAGCGATCACCCGCAGGCGCAGCAAGCCCGCCTGCTGGCTCGCGCCATTCAGGCCGCCCGGCTGGCGGACAACCAGGCTTATTTATACACAGCCACCGCCCAGGCCTTGGCCGCCCTAGGCCACTGGGACCTGGCCCAGCAAGCCTTGCTGCAAGCCGTGCTGGCCGACCCGGACTACGCCGAGGCCTGGGCCTATCTGGGCGAGGCGCGCTACCAGAACGGGGCAGAGCCTTGGGAGGCCTTGCAGCGTGCCCTGCAACTCAACCCGCGTTCGGTGGCCGTGCAGCTCTTCCATGCCCTCTACCAGCAGCGCCTGGGAAATTTCCCTCAAGCGGACAGCCATTTTGCTTTTGCCGCCCAGCTGGACCCTGAAAACCCGGCCATCTACGTGCAGTGGGGGCAGGGGGCCATGCTGGCCGGAGACCCGTTGGCCGCCCGCCAACATTTTGAGCAGGCCGCTGCGCTCACACCCAACGACCCGCAGGTCTGGCTGGCCCTGGCGCGCTACAGCCTGGACAGTGAGTTGTATGTGGAGCAGCTGGGTCTGCCGGCCGCCATGGAAGCCCACCGCCTGGCGGGCAGCCAGCCGGAAGTGCTGGTGCTGCTGGGCCGCGCCTATGTATTGAAGGGCGACCGCGCCGTGGGCTTGCGCTTCCTGCAACAGGCCGTGCGCGCAGATGCGGGCTACGCCCCGGCCCATCTCTATTTGGGGCTGTTTTATCTGGCAGATGAGGAAATCGCCGCCGCCTTGGCGGCCTTCAACCAGGTCATCGACCTGGCGGCGGGCAGCCCCGAAGCCGTTTGGGCCCGGGAGTTGATTTTGCAGTATTCGCAATGATTTGCGTTTTGCCTGGCGAGGATTCCACAGCGATTGTTTGATCCCGCGGAATGACACGGCAGCCTGCGCGAAAGACTTGATTTCCCGGCCCAATCCAAGCCAGCAGCCATACCTGTGCTTTAATCCGGCCGTGGGATCCCCGCAATAAAACATGTAATATGTAACAAATAGCGCCCGCGCTGATTGTTATTATTACAACTGGACAGAGGAGCCGCCCATGACTGACGCCAGCTGCATCTTTTGCAAGATCATTGCCGGGGAACTGCCGGCCGAGATGGTCTATCAGGATGAACAGGTCAGCGCCTTTCGCGACCTGCACCCCAAGGCGCCAATTCACATCCTGATCGTGCCCAACATGCACATCCCCAGCACCAATGAGCTGACCTCGCAGGATGTAACCATTGCCGGTCACCTGCTGGCCGCTGCCCCCAAAATCGCCGAGATCGAGGGCATTTTCGAGCGCGGCTACCGCCTGATTGCCAACACCGGCCGCGACGGACGCCAGGAAGTGCCGCATTTGCACGTCCATTTCCTGGGCGGGCAGCCCATGCAGCACCCCCTCGGATAGCGCTGCCGGCATTTGTTTCCCTGTAATGAGTGCCAATCGGTATAATTAACGCCTTATGAGCAAGAAAGCTGAACTCGAAGTAGCACTGAAAGAGGCCATGAAAGCCACCGATGTCGTGCGCAAGAACACGCTGCGCATGACCCTGGCGGCCGTCAAGGAAGCCGAAGTGCAAAAGCGCGGCGACCTGGACGATGCCGCCGTGTTGGCCATCCTGCAGAAGGAAGTTAAATCCCGCCAGGAGGCGATCAACGAGGCGGGCAAAGCCAACCGGCCGGACCTGGCCGAGGCGGCCCAGGTCGAGATCGCCGTGCTGCAAGACTACCTGCCGCAGGCGATGGACGCCGCAGAGCTCGAAGCGATCGTCACCTTTGCCATTGCGGAGGCGGGGGCGGCCAGCCCTGCCGATATGGGCAAGGTGATGAAACTGGTCCTGCCGCAGTTGCAGGGGCGCGCCGACGGCAGCCAGGTCAGCCAGCTGGTGCGCGACAAGCTGCAGTCCTAAGCTTTTCTTATGGCCACCCAAACCAGCCCCCAGCGCGTCCCCCGCTGGTCCACTCGCCGCCTCTACTTTCTGGGCCTTGTCTGGTTGCTGGGTTTGCTGGCTGCCTTATTCATCCTCACCCTTCCTTATACCAATCAGCAAACCTCGCTGACGCTGGAAGCCGGGCAGGTGGCGGTACAGGATGTGCTGGCGCCCTACACGCTCAGTTACCAGAGCGAAGTGCTCACCGCCCGGCAGCGTGAGGAAAGCGCCAATGGCGTGGCGCCTATCTACGGCGCGCCGGAAGCTACTGTAGCGCGTGACCAGCTGGAGCAGCTGCGCCAGGCGCTCAACTTCATCACCACCGTGCGCCAGGACAATTTCGCTTCGCTGGAGCAGCAGATCAATGACCTGGCGGCTTTGCAAAACGTCAACCTGAACCAGGAGACGGCCCAGGCCATTTTATTGCTCGACGGCGGTGCCTGGCAGAATGTGCAGCAGGAAAGCATTGTGGTGCTGGAGCAGGTCATGCGCAGCAGCATTCGCCAGGGGCGCCTGGAGGAGGCGCGCCGCAGCGTGCCTGCCCTGGTGACCCTCTCCATGCCGGAGAGCCAAGCTCAAATTGTGGCCCAGCTGGTCTCCAGTTTCGTCGCTCCCAACAGCTTTTATTCTGAAGTGGCCACGGAAGAAGCACGCGCCCAGGCGCGCGCCGCCGTACAGCCAGTCACGCGCACGTTCCTGAGCAATGAGGTCATTGTGCAGCGCGGCCAGGTGGTCTCCGAGGTGGAGCTGGAGGCTCTGGAGCAGTTCGGCCTCATCCAGCCCGAGGCCCGCTGGCAGGACTATGTCGCCGTCGGCGCGCTGACCCTGACCCTGTTTACCCTGGCGGCGCTTTTCGTGCGCTCCCGCCCCGAACTGCTGCAAGATGGGCGCAGCCTGGTGCTGGTCACTCTGCTCTTCCTGGCTTTTCTGGCTTTGGCGCGTTTGCTGCTCATCGAGCGTACCGTGGCGCCTTACATCTTCCCGGTGGCGGGCTTCGCCTTACTGGTGGCCAGCCTGTACAGTTCGCAGGCCGCCATGGTCTTCACTCTGGTGCTGAGCGTGCTGATCGCCTACAACCTGCCAAACGGCTTTGACCTGACCCTCTATTATTTCCTCAGCAGCCTGTTCGGCATCCTGCTGCTCAAGCGCGCCAAGCGCATCATGGCCTACTTTTGGGCGGGGGCCGGAGTGGCCGTGGCGGGAGCGGCCGTGCTGCTGGCCTATCGCCTGCCGCTGGCTTCCACAGATGTGGTTGGCATGGTGACCCTGCTGGGGGCCGCCGGGCTGAACGGCTTCGGCGCTGCCAGCCTGACCATCGTGCTGCAGCTGCTGCTGGCGCAGTGGCTGGGGCTGACCACCACCATCCAGTTGATGGAGCTGGCCCGGCCGGACCATCCTTTATTGCAATTCATCTTGCGCAATGCGCCCGGCACCTACCAGCACAGCCTGCTGATCGCCAACTTGTCGGAGCAGGCCGCCGAGGCCATCGGCGCCGACCCGGTGCTGACCCGCATTGGCTCGCTGTATCACGATGCCGGCAAGGCCCGCCAGCCGCACTTCTTCATCGAGAACCAGGTGCCGGGCAGCAAGAACCCGCATGATGCGCTCACTCCGCAGGAAAGCGCCAAGGTCATCTTGCAGCATGTGCCAGATGGGTTGCAGCTGGCTGCCAAGCACCATTTGCCTCGGCGCATTCAGGATTTCATCGCCGAGCATCACGGCACCTTGTTGGCGCGCTACCAGTACGCCAAGGCGCTGGAAGCCGCCGGCGGCGACGAGAGCAAAGTGGACCTGAACGAGTTCCGCTACCCAGGCCCCAAGCCAGGCTCGCGTGAGACCGCCCTGGTCATGCTGGCCGATGGCTGCGAAGCGCGCACGCGCTCCGAGCGGCCGGACACGCGTGAAGAATTACGCGCCCTGGTGAAGAACGTGATCGACAACCGCTTGGCTCAGGGCCAGTTGGAAAACACCGACCTGACCCTGCAGGACCTGAAGGTCATTGAAGATGTGTTTGTCTCTGGCCTGCGTGGCGTCTATCATCCCCGGTTGGTGTACCCGGAGCTGGACGAGACCACCATTGCGGCGTCAGATGCCCAGCCCAGCTTGAAACCCAAGCAATGATCCACTTTTACATTGAGTCAAACTATCACCAGCCGGGCCGTACCGACTTGCTCAATCGAGCTGCCGAGCTGACCCTGCAAGACCAGCAAGCCAATCCGGACTACACCTTCAGCCTGGTGCTGACCGGCGATGAAAAGCTGCACGAACTCAATCTGCAGTTCATGGGCCAGGACAAACCCACAGACGTGCTCTCTTTCCCCTCTGGGGACGCCGAGGAGAGCCTCTACCTGGGCGATGTGATCATTTCCGTGCCGCGCGCCCAGGCCCAGGCCGAACAGCGCGGCCACAGTCTGGAACAGGAGCTGCAGCTGCTGGCCGTGCATGGTTTGCTGCACCTGCTGGGCCATGACCACGCCACGCCGCAAGACAAGGCGCAGATGTGGGCGGCCCAGGGGCGTGTGCTGCAGGCCCTCTATATTCCGCTGGAGATTGTGCACGAAGGTGAAGATGATTGACTTTTTGCGTGGCCGCCTGGCTTCGTTTGGCCCCGCTTTTTCGGGCATGGCCTATGTGCTGCGCACCCAGCCGAATGCCTGGGTGCACGGTTTTGTCACCCTGGCTGTGGTGGTCCTGGGCCTGTGGCTGCGGCTGGGTTTGGCTGACTGGCTGCTGCTGGCCTTGGCGGTCGGGCTGGTGTGGGTCGCCGAGTTCTTCAACACCGCACTGGAGGCGATTGTGGACCTAGCCAGCCCGCAGCAGCACCCGCTGGCCAAGGCCGCCAAAGATGTCAGCGCTGCTGCAGTGGTGCTGGCCGCGCTGACAGCCTCTGTGCTGGGTTTGCTGGTGTTGGGGCCGCCGTTGTGGGCGCGCTTGTTTGGCTAGGCCAGCCCTTCCTGCGCCAGGACTTCATCCAGTTGGGCGTTGCTCGGTTCGGTCAGGATCACCTTACGTTGGCCTTCACCGAATACAATGGTCGGTGTGCTGCGGAAACCGCCGTTGATGAAGACCACAAACCGTTCGGCTTCCGCATCCAGGTCAATATCTACTTCCCGAAAGGGAATATTGCGCTGGCGCAGGTGCTGCTTGCTGCGCTGCGTGTCTTCACAATGGCTGTCGCCGTAGAGAGTGAGGGGCATAGACATAGTGGCTATTGTAGCCCGCCGGCATGGCTCACGATCCATAACACAATCCTCGCGCACCTGACCTGAATTCCGTATGAACTCCACGCAATCCTTCCAGTTCGGCACAGTTGGCTCTCCGCTCAGCAACCCCAAGAAGCCGGGCGGCAGCGCTGGCGCGGCCCTGCACATTGCCGCGCTGGGCCTGGGCGCTTTGGAACTGGGCTGGGTGCAGTCTGTACGGGTCAGCGAAGCCACCTGTGCCCAGATCAAGGCTGCCACGCAGCAGGCGGGCATTTCGCTCAGTGTCCACGCACCCTATTACATCAACTTAAACGCCGGCCAGGAAGAATGGCCCAAGGCGCGCCAGCGTTTGATGGACGCCGCTCACTACGGTCACCTGGCTGGCGCCCGAGACATCATCTTTCACCCCGGCGGTTACCAGGGCAGATCGCCCGCCGAGGCTCTGGAGCGCTCCATCCCGCGTCTGGCCGCCTGCGTCGAAGCATTGCGCGCCGCCGGCAACCCGGTCACCCTCCGGCCGGAGACGATGGGCAAAGCCGGCCAGCTGGGCAGCTTTGCCGAAGTGCTGGCACTGGCCCGTGCCGTGCCTGGTGTGCAGCCCTGCCTGGACTTCGCCCATCTGCACGCCCGCACTGGTGATGGCAGCCTCAACAGCTACGCCGAGTGGGTTGCCCTGCTGGAGGCCTACGGTCGCGCTCTGGGCGAACCTGCGCTCAAGACGCTTAGTTGCCACCTCTCGGGCATTGCCTATACGGCCAAAGGCGAAAAGCACCACCTGACCATGGCCGAATCCGATTTCCGTCTGGAGGAGCTGGTGCGCGCCCTGCATGATATGGGCTGCGCCGGGCGCATCCTGAGCGAGAGCCCCATCATGGAAGAGGATGCGCTGCTTTTTCAGCGCGTCTGGCGTGAGGTCTCCGGCGAATGAAGGCGCAGCCGGCCTTCGCCCAGCTGCAAGGGGAAATGCGCGCCTGCCGGGCTTGCCTGCACGCGGGCTATTACATTGAGCCGACGGCCGTGACGCAGGGCCAGCTCTCCGCCCGCATGATGACGATCGGACAGGCTCCCGGCGTGACCGAAGTGCAAGCCAAGCGGCCTTTCAATGCGGGCAGCGGCAAGCGCCTGTTCCAGTGGCTGGGCCAGGCGGGCATTGATGAGGATTGGTTCCGCCGCACGCAGTACATGACCTCGGTCACCAAATGCTTCCCAGGCAAGGCGCCCTCCGGCGGCGGAGACCGCGTGCCTTCCCGCGCCGAGCAGGAGTTGTGCCGGCCCTTTCTTGAGCGCGAATTGGCCCTGGTGCAGCCCGAGTTGATCATTCCCATCGGCCGCCTGGCCATCGAGCGGTTCTTTCCCGCCAAGCCCCCGCTGGAAGCTTTGATTGGCAGCCAGCATGAGCTGGACGGCCGCTGGCTGGTGCCACTGCCGCACCCCTCCGGGGCCAGCCGCTGGCACCAGATCGCCGAGAACCGGGCGCGCATTGAGCAGGCGATCGAACTGATCGCCGCCCATTACCGTCGGTTGTTCCCTGACTTGGCTAAAGCTGCTTGAGGAAACGGCCCAGGATCTCGACCCACTGGGCTTTGGCTGCTTCGTTAAGTTCCAGGCTTTGCAAGCCCATGTGCTGCACCACCAGCGATGCGGTCCCCTTGGCTTTGGGTTCGCTGATCACCACCAGCGCTGAACCGTCCTTGGCCTTGGCGCGCCAGGTAATGCGCTTCTGGGTGCCACTCACGCGCGGCTCGGCGCCGATCAGGGCTTGCACGGTCGTGTCTTTGGCGGCAAAAGCGGTCCAGTGGTCCATCAGCACTGGCATGCTCAGCTGGGTGGCCTTGCTGACGCTGGTCTGGAAAGTGCCGTCCGGCCGCTGGCCGGGGATGCGCCGGCCAATGTATTGTTCATAGGCCACCGTGACCGACTGCGCCCACCAGCCGGGGTTGTCGATTTTGTCCATCAACACTTCAAGCACTTTGCTGGCGATCTGGTGGTGGTTCAGGTTGTGGGCGTCAATGCTTTCCATGAACTGCAGCCACTCGTGCCAGGTTTGCTGGGTGGCTCGTTCAATTGGCTCGATGCGAGAGTTGGCTTTCATGCCTGGCTCCTATTCGGTGCTTAGGCCGGCCTGGTAGCGCTCGGCGAAGAGCGCCGGCGCGCCGCCCGTATGCCAGAAGACAACACGTTCCTCTGGGGTGAAGTGGCCGCGGCGGATCAGATCGATCAGTGCCGCTGCGGCGCGGCCGGTGTACACCGGGTCCACCAGCAAGCCTTCATGCCGGGCAAACAGGCGGATGGCCTCAGCTTCGGCCTCGCCCATCTGCGCATACCCTTGCCCGAGATAGTCCGCATTGACCAGGATGTCTTGCGGCTGGAAGTCGGCGGGCTGACCCAGGAGCTGGCTGGTCTGCGTGGCTAGCTCCGCTACCCTGGCCTGCAATTCGGCCGCGGGCTCATCGACGCTGATGCCCAGGATACGTCCGGAGTAGCCCAGCAGGCGTGCCGCGGCGACCAGCCCAGCCTGTGTGCCGCCGGAAGAGCTGGCGAAGACGATCCAGTCCGGCGGGGATCCCTGAGCCAGCAATTCTTCCAGGGCATAGGCATAGGCGGCGGCCCCCAGAGGGCTGGAACCGCCATAAGGGATCAGATAAGGGTTCTTTCCAGCCGCGCGCAGCCTGGCTTCGCTGGCCTGCAATGCCGCCGGGCGTTCAGCGAAGCTGGTCCAGACGATTTCGGCGCCAAACAGCCTGTCCAGCAGCAGATTGCCGGATGGCAATGCCGGCGGCTCGCCAGCCAGCACCAGAGTGCAGGCCAAGCCCAGCCGGGCAGCGGCCGCCGCGGTCTGGCGGCAGTGGTTCGATTGGATGGCGCCGGCAGTGATCAGGGTGTCGGCGCCGGCGGCCAGGGCCGCCGCACACAAGGTTTCCAGTTTGCGGGTCTTGTTGCCGCCCAGGCCCAGGCCGGTCTGGTCGTCCCGTTTAACCCACAGCTGCGGCCCGCCCAGCGCGGCAGAGAGCCGTGGCATGGCTTCCAGCGGAGTGGGTAACTGGGCCAGGGAGAGGCGCGGCAGGGACTTCATGTGCTTAGCTGGCGGCGGGTTTGGCCGCGGCCGCGCCACTGCATCAGCGCGATCAGGCGCGGCAGGGCTTGGGTATACAGCGAATAGGTCGTGGGCTGCAGCGGCAAATCCCAGGCGCCAATGTGGCGCACAGCCTGGGCGCCCAGGCCCTGCTTGAAACGGAAGACGCCCCACATGCTGTCACTTTCGTTGAATTCGTCCGGCGCGCCCCACAGGTCATAGGTTTCGCAACCGGCCGCTTTGCTGATCTTGATGGCTTCCCATTGCAGCAAATAGTTGGGCATCCACTCACGCGCCATGTTGCGCGACATGCCGTAAATGTACCAGGAGGTCTTGCCAAAGATGAACAACATCAGCCCGGCTACTGCCTCGCCTTCCACTTCGGCGACCAGCGGGATCAGCATGCCGGCGGCATGGAATTCATCCCACACTGCCCGGTAGTACGCCTCGCTGCGGATGACGAATTTGTCGCGCAGCGAGGTCTCGGCGTACATGCGATACAGGGCTGGGAAGTCCTGCGGCCCGCCCTGGCGGATGCGCACACCCTTGCGCTCAGAGAGGCGCAGGTTGTAGCGCGTCTTCTGCTTCATAGCAGCCAGCAGCTCGTCCTCTGATTGGCGCAGGTCGATCAGCATCGTGTTGGGCATCTGTACTTGTTCATTGGAATAACGCCAACCCCCTGCTTTGAGATCAGCGATGATTTCCTGCGCCAGCGGGTTTTCCTGGGCGTCCTCTTCGCCGGGTACACCGCGGCCAAGCGAAACGTCCGGGTCGATCTTGATGAAGAAGGCGTCCAGCTGCTGCGCCTTCTGCCGCAGGTCAGCCAGCACGCGGCGCCGCAGCGGGGCGTTGCCCCAATTGCTGAGCAGCGGCCCTTTGGGCACGTAGAGCATGGAGAGCGGTTTGCCCAGCAGCGGCAGGCGTTGGCTGCGCTGCAAGATCTGGGCGGCGGCTTCCGTACGGCCGTCGGCGGCTGTCCAGGTCTGCGTGTGGGCCGTCCAGCCGAAAGGCTGCTTAGCGCGGGCCCACTCGGCGGTTTGCAGCAAATGCGGCTGGGGCAGCCCGCCGATGATTTGGTTCCAGAGGGTTGGGTCTGTCATTAGCTGATCGAGCGGAAATCCGGGGCGGGTACGCTGCCCACTTCAGAGCCGGGCAGCAGGGATTGCAGTGTGGCGATGATGGTTTTGCTGTCACCGGCCTCAGCGGCAGCGCCGAGCTTTTGCACGGCGCCGGTCAGTGCCTCGCCGGAAAGCCGCTCCGCTTCCAGCACCCGGTGGATGTGGGGATGGGCGGTGTCTTCATAGCCCGCGCCGTTCTCCCACAGCTGTTCTTTGAGCTTCTCTCCCGGGCGCAGACCGCTAAACTCGATGTGGATGTCTTCCCCCGGTGTGAGACCGGAGAGACGAATAAGATCATTGGCCAGGTCCAGAATGCGCACGGGTTCGCCCATCTCCAGCATGAAGACGCGGCCCTGCTCATCGAAGGCGGCGGCTTGCAGCACCAGGTGCACCGCCTCGGGAATGGTCATAAAGTAGCGCTCCATCTCGGGATGGGTGACGGTCAGCGGGCCGCCGGCCGCAATCTGACGTTTGAAGAGCGGCACCACGCTGCCCCGGCTGCCCAGCACGTTACCAAAGCGCACCACGGAATAGGCTTTGCGGGCGCGGGTGGCCGCATCCAGCACGATCCATTCAGCCACGCGTTTGGTGGCGCCCATGATGCTGGAGGGGCGCACGGCCTTATCTGTGGAGATCATCACCAGGCGCGGCACCCTCGCTTCGAGGGCGGCGTTGACCACGTTGCGCGTGCCGCCCACATTGTTGGCTACGGCTTCCCCTACATTGACTTCCATCAAGGGCACATGCTTGTGGGCGGCGGTGTGGAAGACCACATCTGGCTTGTGATCGGCAAAGATGGTGTGCATGCGCTGGGCATCACGCACATCGGCGATGATCGGGGTCAGATGCAGTTGGGGAAAATCGCCCGCCAGTTCGATCAGGATTTCAAAAATGCTGTTTTCGCCGTGGCCCAGCAGCACCAGCTGGGCGGGCTGCCAGCGGGCCACCTGGCGGCAGAGCTCGCTGGCGATCGAGCCGCCGGCGCCGGTGACCAGCACGCGTTTGCCGCGCAGGCTCTTGCCCACGCCCTCACGGTCAATTTGCGATGGCTGGCGGCGCAGCAGGTCGGTGATGTCCACCTCGCGCAGGCGGTTGACGCTGACCTTGCCGCCGATAAGTTCGTAGATGCCCGGCATGGTGCGGAAGGGCAGGCCGGCGCGGTGGCTGGCCTCGGCGGCCTGCCGCAGCACCGTCCCTGAAGCGCTGGGGATGGCCATGACGACTTCGTCCACGCCGTGTTCGCGGGCCAGGCTTTCCAGGTCAGACAGGGCGCCCAGCACCGGCACGCCGTGAATGTGTTGGCCGTGCTTCTCCCGCTGGTCATCCAGCAGGCCGATCGGCGCAATGCCCGCCTGTGGGTTCTTTTGCATTTCGCGCACGACCAGCGCGCCGGCATCGCCGGCGCCCACCACTAAAGCGCGGCGCAGCCCGGCGCCGGCCATGCGCTGCAGCGTGCTGCGCTGCTCGGCCAGCAGGCGCAGGCCAAAGCGCAGGCCGCCCACCAGGGCCAGCGAGAGCAGCCAGTCAAAAATGGGCAGCGAAAGGGCAAAGGGTTGGAAAACGCGCAAATAATACAGGGGGTAGATGATGGCCGCCACGATCAGTGCCGCGGCGCTCACCGACCGCACGATCAGCTTCATTTCTTCGATGCTGGCATAGGCCCAGACGCGCTGGTACAGGCCGAAACGCCTGTAGATGAACGGCTTGACCAGCAAAGCCACGGCTAACATCCAGAAAAGCGGCGGCAAGTAGTCTAGAAAGAACTGTTCCGGGTTGAGGCGCAGCACAAAGCTGAGCACCACACTAAGCGCCACCAATACCAGATCGGCCACGAATAGCCGGTTGGTCTTGAACCAGCCCGGGGTCACGCGTGGGTCTCCTGGCTGCACTGGCGCAGCCCTTCGCTCAGCGAGACCTCAGCGCGGAAGCCGAGCACTTCGGCGGCCAGGGTTGGGTCGCCCAGCGAGCGCGGCACATCGCCGGCGCGCGCTGGCGCAAATTGCGGCTGCGGAGCGTCCGGGTACAGGCTGTAGAGCACATCCAGCAGGTCCAGCAGACGGGTTTCGGCGCCGGAGCATACATTGATGGCGCGCCCGGCGGCCGCCGATGTTTCGGCGGCCAGAAGATTGGCGCGCACCACATCGCCCACGAAGACGAAATCGCGCGTCTGGGTGCCGTCGCCAAACACCGTCGGGACCTGGCCAGCCTGCACGCTGTGCATGAAGCGCGGGATGGCGGCGGCGTAGGCCGAGGTGGGCGACTGGCGCGGGCCGTAGACGTTGAAATATCGCAGAGCGGTCACAGGCAGGCCAAAGCTGGCGGTGTACAGCTCGGCCAGCGTTTCAGTCATGTGTTTGGAGGCGGCGTAAGGGGAGAGGCTCTGCGTCGGGCCGCTTTCGCGCAGCGGAAAGCTGTCCAGGCTGCCGTAGACGGCCGCGCTGGAAGCCAGCACAACTTGGCGCACGCCGGCGGCGCGGGCGGCTTCCAGCAGGTGGATAGTGCCATCCACATTGGTGGCGTAGCACTCCGCCGGGTCTTCCAGCGACTGCGGTACCGAGACGAAGGCGGCCTGATGAAAGATGATGTTCACATCTTTCACCGCCGCGCGCACATCATCCGCCTGGCGCAGGTCGCCTTGGTACAATTCGATCTGGTCTTGCACGCCTGCCAGGTTGGCAGGGCTGCCGCTGGAGAAATTGTCCAAGACCCGCACCTGGTCGCCGCGCTGCACCAAGGCGTGTACAAGGTGCGAGCCGATGAACCCGGCGCCTCCGGTAACCAGTACGCGCTTCACTAACGCCCTCGGAAGCCCAGGATGGTGCCGATGGTGCGCAGCAGAATGATAAAGTCCAGGAAGGGGCCGCGGTGCTTGATGTAGTACAGATCGTATTCCAGCTTGATCGACATTTCGTCCAGCGTGGCGTAATAACCGTGGTTCACCTGGGCCCAGCCGGTAATGCCCGGTTTTTCCAATAAGCGCGCCCGGTAGAAGGGGATGTGCTTCTCGAAATGCTCCATCAACTCGGGGCGTTCCGGGCGCGGCCCCACCAGCGACATATCGCCGCGCAAGACATTGTAGAACTGCGGCCACTCATCCAGGCGCGTCTTGCGCAAGATGCGGCCGATACGCGTGCTGCGCTCATCATCTTCTTTGGCCAGTTGGGGTTTGCCGGCCGCTTCAGCGTTTACGCGCATGGTGCGGAACTTGATGATGCGATATGGACGCCCGCCTTTGCCGGCGCGGGTCTGTGAGAAGGTGATCGGGCGGCCGGTGTCCAGCAGGGTGGCCAGTGCCACCAGCGGTCCAATCACGAGCAGCGAGGCCATGCCCACCAGCCCACCGAGGATGTCGATCAAGCGTTTGCCCATTAAGTAGAAGCGATTGGCGCGGGCCTCATCGACAAAAGAGCGCACCAGCCAGTCGGCTTCCAAGTAATTGACCGGCACGCGGTCGAGCAGCTCTTCGTAGGCCACCGGCATGCGCTTGATCTCAATGCCCTGCTCTTGCGCTTCCAGCAAGGCCCGAAAGGTCTGCTCTTGCATGCGCCCATTGATCGCCACCAGGATATCGGTGACTTCATTCTTTTTGAGCAGCGAGGTGAGCAAAGCCCCACCCCCGCGCACCTTGTGGCCGGCAGCGGTTTTGCCTTTTTTCTTGGGATCGTCGTCCAAGACCGCCACCAGGCGATATGGCACGGGCTTGATGTTGTTGATCACATTGAGCAGGGCCTGCCCGCTGGTGCCGGCGCCGACCAGTACCGCCTGGCGGGTGAAACCGGGCAGGCTGAAGATGCGGATATAAACCAGACGCCAGATGGCGGTGAGCACCCAGGCCGCCAGAGCAAAGATGGCCACGCCGGTGCGAGGCAGGGAGCCGGGCTCGGAGGTGAAGTAGACCAGCACATAAGTGCCCATGCCTACCGCGGCGGCGGCCAGCAGGCTGATAAAGGTTTGCCGCCAGTTCAATGAGCGATAAGAGCTGTACGTTTCCACCAGCATTAACAGCCAGACAATTGGTAAGACAAAGAACCAACCGGGCACCTGAGCCGGCAAGAGCTTGCTGAAATCGCCTATATCTTCCAGCTCAAACCCAATCGCCCAGAGATAGAGACTGATCGCCAGAGCGGCGATAGCCATCAGCAAATCGCCGGCAATCAGAACGATGCGGCGTTCACCAATGCCAAGGCGCCAGGCTTTGGCAGAAGAAGCTCGTTTGGCCTCAACCATGTGTAGTGGGAGTTTCTACCTTCCTAATAATGCGCCCAGCAGTGAGCGGAGAAATGCCCCGCCCCAGGAAATGTGCATGGTGGCAATCGCCAGGGGCATTCCCAATAGCAGGCCGATATTGCGGGTCCGGATGGCCCGTTCGGCCGCGGCCGCCAGGAGCAGCAAAACATATGATACCACCTGGGCTATGAGCAGTTTGTGCAGCCACGGCCACCACAACCCGCCCAGTGACAGTCCCAACAGGGTCACTACGAACAGTGGGGGAATGGCCTGCCGCCAGCGTAGCGAGCCCGGATAACGGCGCAGCATGCGCAGTTTCCAGTAGCCGTAACGAGCGTACTGGCTGGCCAGGGCGGGCAGACTGCTGCGGGCATAGTACAGCGACTTGATCTGCGGGTCCAGCCAGATCTTGCCACCGGCGGCGCGGATGCGCGTATTGAATTCGTAGTCCTCGTTGCTGTGCAGGCTCTCGTCAAAGCCGCCGATCTCTGCGATCAGCGCCCGCCGGAAGGCGCCAAACGGCACGGTATCCACTTCCTGCGCCTGGGTCGTGTAGCGATAGAGCGCATCGCCCACGCCCAGCGGGTGGGCGGCGGCGGCGGCGATGGCCGCCGCCATCCACCCCGGGCCGCCCGGCACCACTTGCCACACACCGCCCACATTCCAGCCGCGGCCCGCCTGCAAGGCTTCCAGGCTGTGGGCAATGTAGCCCGGTTGCGGCACGCAGTGGGCGTCCAGCCGCAGGATCACTTCGCCGCGCGCCGCAGCAATGGCCCGGTTGAGCGCAGCCGGGATCAATCGCTGGGGGTTGTCGACCACGGTGATGCTAAGGTCAGGCTGCTGAGTGTGAAAGGCGGTGATGGCTGCCCGGGTGCCGTCGGTCGAGAGGCCGTCTGCGATGACAACTTCCAGGTCGGCGTGGGGGAAATCCTGCGCGTAAACCGCCTGCAGGACGCCTACAATCGTGCTTTCTTCATTAAAGCAGGGGATGATGACGCTGACTTGCGGCATGATGCGAAATTCTATTCGATTTGCCCTTGAAGCGTGCTGCCCGGAGGAACGGGCTTAGAGGCGCGCAATCGCCTCGAGTTCGACCAGGGCGCCGCCGGGCAGAGCCGCCACCTGAATGGTGGAGCGGGCCGGGAACGGCTCGTTGAAATGCTGGGCGTAAATTTCATTGACGGCGGCGAAGTCGTTCATGTCCGTGAGAAACAAAGTGGTCTTGACCACTTGGTCGAAACCGGCGCCAGCGCCCTCCAATAAGGTCTTGAGGTTTTTGAACATCTGCTCGGCCTGGGCGGCCACGCCGCCTTCGGGGAAGCTCCCGGTGGCCGGATCCACGCCAATTTGGCCGGAGGCGAAGACAAAGTCACCACTGCGGATGGCGGGGGTGTAGGGGCCGATGGGCTTTAGAGCGCCGGCGGGGAAGACGGGTTCTTTTTCTATGGGCATGGCACCTCACTAGATTTTAAGGATGCTTGATTGTACGCTACTGCGCCGCGGGAAAGCGCACAATCAAAATACTGCCTTTGCCCAGCTCGCTCTGCATCTGAATCGTGCCGTCCATGCGTTCCACCAAGGTTTGGGCAATCGAAAGTCCCAAGCCCATACCTGCTGTGCTGTCTTCTGAGCGATAAAAACGATCAAAAACGTGCTGCAGCTTATCCGCGGCAATCCCTGACCCCTCGTCTTGAACGCGTATCTCCAGCCAATCCCCTGCTCGCTGAGCGACAACCTGGATGCGGCCACTGGAGTGTTTGATGGCGTTGTCCAGGGCAATCAGTATGATCTGCTTAAGCGCATCCCGGTCCCCCACCAAGCTAAGTGTTTCGCTTGTGCTGGCGCTAATGCGTTGGCCGGGATCCAGCACCTGGGTCTGGCGTAGCACCTCTTCAAGGATTTCGCTAATGTTTAGATGCTCCTGCGTCAGCTGGCGCCCGGCATCCGCCTGAGCCAGCAGCAGTAACTCGTTCACCAGACGAATCAAGCGATCACCTTCCTCTGCCATGTCGTTGAGGATGTCAGTCCGCTCTTCGGCAGACATGGGCGTGCGGCTTAGCAAAGCCAGGTTGCCGCGCAGAGTTGTCAGCGGGGTGCGCAGTTCGTGCGAGACGTCGGCCACAAAGTCTCGCTGCATCTGCAGAGAGTGCTCCACTTTCTCAAAGGCGCTTTGCAGGCGTGAGAGCATTTGATTGAATGTGTTAGCCAATTGGCCGACTTCGTCCTGCGGCCCCTGGTAGCTGACGCGGTGTGAAAAGTCGCGCTCGTCGCCAATGGATTGGGCTGTTTTGGTGATGCGCTGAATGGGCGCCAGGGTGATGCCCGAAAAGACCCAACCGATCCCAAAAGCGATCGACGTGATTAGCGCGCCGGCCAGAAGCACTGTGGTGACCAGCGATTGCAAGGTGCGGTTGCGCTCGGTTAGGGGGCGGGCGACTTGCACGATGCTGTTCAGGGCGCCTTGGGTCATCACCGGCTGACTGTAAATCAGCGTAGGTTCGCCCGCCACGTCTTCTGTTTGCCACCAGGCCTGGCCGGCTTGCAGGGCCGCCAGGCCCTCAGCACTGAGTGGCAACTCATCGCCTGCGCGGCCAAACGGACTGGCCACTAGTGTGCCCGTGGGGTCCAGCACACGGGCAATCTCTCGTTCAGGAAAAGCTTGAAACTCCTGCTCGTTGGAAAACTCCCCAAAGGGAAGTGGGGGACGATTTCCAGCTGGTTGGGGAAAGCCTCCGATTGGTGGATGGCTGCGCAGGGTGGCTTCAGCCAGCCGGGTGGCGTTGGTTTGCAGGTCATGCTGGATGGAGTCCAGTGTTGATTGTGCCTGGATGAGGTATAAGGCGACCCCGAAAAATGTCAGGGTCAAAGCCAGGATGACGGTGTAAAGCAGGCTAAAACGTAAGCGGATGGACATTAGCTCTCTCGCAGGCAATAGCCCACTCCACGAATGGTTTGGATTAAGCGTGGCTCTCCATGGGCTTCGAGTTTCTTGCGCAAATACCCAATATAAATTTCCAAAACGTTGTCATCCCCACCGAAGTCATAGCCCCACACCTCGCTTAGGATACGTTGGCGTTCCAGCACCTGGCGCGGGTGACGCAAGAGCAGATGCAACAAGTTGAACTCGGTCAATGTCAGATTGAGCGGCTGCTGGCCGCGGCGCGCTTGGTGCGTCAACGGATCCAAACTGATATCGGCATACTCCACGGCCTGCCGCTCAGGCTGAGCCTCCACACGGCGCAGTAGAGCCTGGACGCGCGCCACCAGTTCGGCAGGGGCAAACGGTTTCACAAGATAGTCGTCCGCCCCGCCTTGCAGGCCGCTGACGCGGTCTTCCAGGGCATCACGCGCCGTCAGCATCAGAATCATGGTCTTGTTGCCCTCCTGACGCAGCCGTTGCACAAAGGTCAGCCCGTCCATTTTGGGCATCATCCAATCTACAATCACCAGGGCGGGTTTGTGAGTTTTTACCAGAGGCAGGGCGTCCAAGCCATTCTCGGCTGTGACCACTACCAGATTCTCGTAGGCCAGAGTGCGCTGCAGCATTTTGAGCAGCCTGGGGTCATCATCAATCACCAATACAGTCGGCATGGGTGTTTCCTTCCCTCAACTATAGGCAAGTTTCGCTGGAAATGCAGCCCTAGCAGGTGATTCTCAGCGAATCCACAGTCGTGGACTTCTCAGCAGGCTCACAGGGTTTTCTTTGGGTTTTCACAGACTGGCTTTCTAGAATGCCTTCAAATCCGTACACAGGAAGGCCTATGTCAAACCTCAGTCACACCATCCGCCGCTTCAATCGCTTTGAGCTCAAGTACCTGATCAGTTTGCAGCAAGCCGAGATTTTTAAAAAGGCGCTGCGCAAGTATCTGGCCGGCGATGAGCATGGCAGCGGGCGTTACCGCCTGTCCAGCCTGTATTACGACTCGCCCGATTTCCGCTGCTATTGGGAGAAAGTGGACGGCGTTCGTTTCCGGCGCAAACTACGCATCCGGCACTATGAGACCGAGCAGCCCTTGACGCGGCAGACCCCGGTTTTCGTGGAGATCAAGCAGCGAATTGACCGGGTCACCCAAAAGCGACGCTTGGTTTTGCCGTATGCCCAAGCTGTGGCGCTCTGCACACAGCGCCAGATGCCGGAACATATCGCCGCTCAAGACCAGGAGGTGCTTGACGAAGTCTACGCCTTTTTGTGGCAATACAACCTGCGTCCTACAAGTATCGTGCGTTACCAGCGTCAGGCCTTCATTGGCTCTGACTTTGACCTGGGTCTGCGCGTCACTTTTGATACGGCTCTGAACTATCAGGTGCACCAATTGCGCCTGGAAGATGCCTCTAGCCTGCCGATGATTTCCCCCGACCGCGTCATCATGGAAATCAAGGTCAACGAGCGCCTGTCTAATTGGTTGAGCGAGATGATCGCCGCTCATAATTTGAGAACGGTGCGCATCAGCAAATACTGCCGCAGCATAGAGCTGGCCAACGGCAAAGCCTCAGTATTTCCGCGACTGGCCCTGGCCGCTGCCTAAATCCTTTGGAGAAAAAAATGGACATCTTTACCTTTCAAGATCTAACCGGAGAATTTTCTGTTCTTGATATCACTCTGATGATGGCGCTTAGCTTTGTCTTGAGCGCCTTTATCGGGTGGGTCTATAAGATCACTCACCGCGGGACTTCGTACACCCAGAGCTTTGTGGTGACCCTGGTGTTGAATGGCATGGTGGTGGCGCTGGTGATGATGGTGGTCGGTTCCAACATCGCCCGGGCCTTCTCGCTGGTGGGCGCCTTATCTATCATTCGGTTCCGTAATGCAGTCAAAGAGACCCGGGATGTGGGCTTTATCTTCTTCACCATGGCGATTGGTATGGCGGTCGGAACGCGTTTCTATCTGCTGGCCCTAGTGGCCGCCCTGGTGATCAGTCTGATGGTGGTGATCATGATGCGCTTCAACTGGTTTGCGCGTGAAATGGCCAGCCAGATCCTGCGCATTGAAGTGCCAAATGAAAGCCAGTTCGACGCTTTGTTTGACAAGGCTTTTCTGAAATACACGCACTCCTCTGAGCTGATCAGCGTGGACAGCAGCCAGAACGGGAAGATGATGGAGCTAACCTACAGTCTGGGATTGAAACGTGCCGACAAGATACAGGAATTCCTTGAGGAGCTACGCAAGTTGAACGGCAACCGTAAACTCACGTTGATCGCTGGTTACAACAGCACCGACCTCTAATAAGCTGCAAAAGGATAGAACCATGAGCTTAATGTTTAGACGAAACTTCCCTTTAGCGCTCCTTCTGGCCGCTTTGCTGGCCGTGCTGGTGTTTGTGCTGGGGGACGAGCGCATCATTGCTTACACTACCTCGCCCTCGGCAGCCAACTCGGCCACCCTGGGCAGTGACTACAGCAGCGATGTAATGCTGTTTGATGATAGCCGCGTGCATGAAATCCAAGTGTTGATGTCCGAGGCAGACTATGACCTAATGCTGAGTACTTATCAAAGCACCGGCCTGAAAGAATATTTTCAAGTCGATGTAGTGATTGACGACGAGCGGATCAACAATGTAGGCATACGGCTGAAGGGCAATGCCTCCTTGCGCACGGCGCTGGGCGGGCAAGCTGGAGGCATTGCCGGGCGCGGTGACTTTATTGTGGGCTTCGCGGATGGGCAGGCAGGACTGCCTGAAGGCATGGGAGATTTTCAGCCGCCAGAAGGGTTTGGCGGCTTTCAAGGCGGACCTCCTATGGGTGACGGTGAAGTTCCCCAGGGTGGTTTTCAGCCTCCTCGCGGCGGCGGCTTCCCTCAAGACGGGATGGGCGAACTGCCTCAAGATGAGATGGGCGGGTTTCCGCAGAGCGGCATGGGGCGCGGCCAGGCCATCTCTGAAGAATTGATCAAGATCCCCTTCATGGTCAAGTTCGATGAGTTCGTGGATGGGCAGACCTACCAGGGTTACACAGCCATTGCCATCCGCAACTATGGCACTTCATACGACGAAGCCCTACTGCAAGAACCAATTAGCAATCTGGCGGCGCGATTGTCTGGCCTGCCAGCCACAGAGACGGTCTATACCGGCTTCCGCTTCAACGGCGGGGCAGAGAAGCTCTATGTGGTCTCTGAGTTGGTCAATCAGGAGTACGTCGCAAAGCACTTCAAGAATGAAGACGGTGTGCTCTTCAAGGCAGAAATTGGCGCGACGCTGAGCTATGAAGGTGAACAACCCAGCCGCTATGCGGACAGCTTTACCCAACAGACCCGGGTTAATGATGCCGACTTGCTGCCGCTCATCCGCTTTATGCGCTTCTTGGATGAGGCGGATGATGCGACGTTTGACGCTGAATTAGCGAATTACTTGGACGTGGATGCCTTTGCTACCTATCTAGCAGTTAATGCGATCCTGGTCAACAACGATTCAATGATTGGCATGAATAACAACTACTATCTGTACTATGACGAGCAAACCAGCCTGATGACTGTAATGCTATGGGATACGAACGAGAGCCTGGGAAAACTGGGCGGCAACAGCACCGCAGACTTAAGCCTGACCAGCGCAGGCCGCAGTATTGGCGGCCGGGGAGGGGGCGGTTTGGGCGGCGGGCAGAATGCGCTGCTCTCGCGTTTCACCGCCAATCAGCGCTTTATGGCGTTGTATCAACATAAATTGCAACAGGTTTACGAGGCGGCCTTTGCCAGCGGCACCCTGCTGGAAAAAATTGATGAGTATGCCAGTCTGATCAACGCTGCCGATGCTGAACGCAATCTGGTGGATGAAGATGCCTATACGACTGCTGCACAGCAAGTGCGAACCTTTATCCAGCAACGGCTGGATTACCTCGAGAGCTCTGAATGGATTGAGCCGGTGCAATAAAACTACGCCACGCCCACCGTGCGCGCCCGGTACTGCAGCGCTTCGGCCAGGTGCTGCGGGGCGATCTGCGCGGCGCCTGCCAGGTCGGCAATCGTGCGGGACAGTTTGAGCACGCGGTGGTAGGCGCGGGCGGTGAGCTGCATCTGTTGGGTGGCGGCTTTGATCAGACTGCTGCCCTCGGCGTCCAACTGGCAAAACTTGCGCACGTCGGCCAGGGTCATATCGGCATTGTGGAGGGCGCGGCTTTTGGCGAAGCGCTGCGCCTGCAGGCCGCGGGCGGCCTCGACTCGCTGGCGCACCACGGCTGACGGTTCACCCAGGCGGGCTTCGCTGAGCTTCTCATAGTCGACGCGCGGCACTTCGACATGGATGTCGATGCGGTCCAGCAGCGGGCCGGAAAGTCGCTTTTGGTAGCGGGTGACTGTGCTGGCAGGGCAACTGCAAGCGCGCAGCGGGTCGCCATAGTAACCACACGGGCAGGGGTTCATGGCGCCCACCAGCTGGAAGCTGGCCGGAAAGGTTAGCGCCCCCTGCGCCCGGCTGATGGTGACCTGCTTGTCCTCCAGCGGCTGGCGCAGCACCTCCAGCACGCGCGGGGCGAACTCCACGATCTCATCGAGGAAGAGCACGCCCCTGTGCGCCAGCGAGATCTCGCCGGGCTGCGGCCAAGTGCCGCCGCCCACCAGGCCGGCGTGCGAGATGGTGTGATGCGGGGCGCGGTAGGGGCGCGTCCGGATCAGCGGCCGGCTGGCCTGCAGCCGGTCGGAGACGGAGTAGATGCGGGTCACGTCCAGCGCTTCTTCCACGCTCAGCCGCGGCAAAATGCCGGGCAGGGCGCGGGCCATCAGCGTCTTGCCCGCGCCCGGTGGACCGACCATCAGCAGGTTGTGCCTCCCCGCGGCCGCCACTTCCAGGGCGCGCTTGGTGTGCTCCTGGCCTTTGACCTCTTGCAGGTCGGTGTAGCTGGGCTCTTCGCTGGTTTCATCCGGCGCCTGGGGTTGATAGGGAGCCAGGGGCGCCAAGCCATTGAGGTGGCCGACCAACTCAGCGAGGTGGCGCACGGGAAAGACTTCTATATCAGGGATCAGGGCGGCTTCAGCGGCGTCTTCGGCCGGCACGAACAGGCGGCGGATACCCCGCTCGCGGGCCAGGGCGGCCATGGGCAGCACGCCGCGTACATGGCGCACACTCCCGTCCAGTGAGAGTTCGCCCAGGATCAGTGCGCCTTGCAGGCTGCTGCCGGGCAACTGGTCGCTGGCGGCCAGCACGCCCAAGGCGATGGGCAGGTCGTAGACCGGGCCGGCCTTGCGCACAGAGGCCGGCGCCAGGTTGACGGTGATGTGCTTGCGCGGGAAGCTGAGCTGCGAATTCTTGATGGCGGACTGCACCCGCTCGCGGCTCTCTTGCACAGCCGCGTCGGGCAAACCTACCACGATCACTTTTGGCAACCCCTGGCTGGTATCTACTTCGACTTCGACAATGACCCCATCCAGGCCGATGACGGCGCAGGATTGCACCCTGGCGAGCATGGGCCAAGTGTAGGTGGGCGCGGCGGTCTTGTCAAACGCTTGGCGGCGGGGCAACGGGCGGATAGAATCAGCGCATGTCTCTCTCCCGGCGCGAGTTCCTCAAGTTGAGCGGCCTGGCGGCGCTAAGTGCCGCGGCGCCACCCTTGTTCAGCGGCCGCCAGACACGCCTGGGCGCCGGGCTGGGGCGGGTGGCCTACGAGTCGGTCTCGGTGTTTGACGTGCCGCTGCTGAATGCGCGTACAGTGGGCTATCGCTTCCGGGATGAGTTGCTGGAGTTTCACTATCAGCTCAGCCCTCTGGCCGGCCCGGCCTACAACCCCCTGTGGTATCGCATTGAAGAAGGCTATGTGCACGCCGCTTTCCTGCAGCCGGTGCAAGAGGTGTTGAACCCGGTGCTGGAAAGCCTGCCGGAAACCGGCCAGCTGTGCCGGCTGAGCGTGCCCTTTACCCAGCCCTATACCTATTCCCGGGCTGCAGGCTGGCAGCCCGAAAACCGCTTCCGGCTGTATTACGACTCGAATCATTGGGTCACGGACATCGTTGAGGGACCGGATGGCAGCCCCTGGTACCAGATCACCGAGTCCTGGTCAGGCGTGCAGTACTATGCGCAGGCCACGCACCTGCAAAGCATCCCCGACGAGGACATGACGCCTCTTTCGGTGGATGTGCCCGCCGCGGACAAGCGTATCGAGATCTCGCTGGCCCAGCAAAGCCTGACCGCTTATGAAGGCAATCAGGTGGTTTTGCGGACTTTTATCTCCAGCGGGGTGCGCAACACGGGTGCGGCCGGCCTGCCCACCCAGACCCCCACAGGCAGCTTCAATATTGCCTCCAAAATGCCTTCCATATATATGGGCGACAACCGGCTGACCGACACGCTGGGTGACCGCTTTCTGACCGGCGTGCCCTGGACGGCCTTCTTTGCCGAGGGCGGCTATGCCATCCACGGCTCGTACTGGCACAACAACTACGGCGCGCCGATGAGCCGGGGCTGCGTGAATATGCGCCCGGACGAGGCCCGCTGGCTGTACCGCTGGGTGACGCCGCAGGCCAGCCCCGGCCAGCAGGAAGCTCGCGGTTACGGCACACGCGTCATCGTGCGCTGAGACCTAGCATGGTAGACTGAGCAGTTGCTTATCCCGGCGGCGCAAGCGTCGCGGGCTTTCTTTTTAAAGGCCAAGGACAACTTTCGTGAGTACACAGGTTCCAGCAAATTCCACTGTCATGCCAAAGCATTCGCTTCTCTCGGCAATGTACTTTTTCCTTTTTCTGGCCCTATCGGCTGTGGTTCCTTACTTGACATTGTATTTGTCCGATGTGGCCCAGCTTAGCGGCTCCCAGATCGGCCTTGTGCTCAGCGTGGGGCCGGTGATTGGCCTGTTTGCCACGCCATTCTGGACCGGGCTGGCCGATGCCAGCAAACGCCACGCACTTATTTACGCCTGTGCGATTGGGTCGGCTATGCTGCTGTATGCGCTGGTGCCCTTCGTGGGCAGCTTTGTGGTCTTGCTGGCTATTTTCACGGCGCTCGCCTTTTTCGGCTCCCATCTGCTGCCAATGCAGGATAGCGCCACCATGCATATGCTGGGCAATTTCAAAGACCGCTATGGGCAGGTGCGTTTTTGGGGCACTGTGGGCTGGGGCCTGGGCGGCTTGCTGTTTGGCTGGCTGTTCGACTTCACTGGCTTGGTTTGGATGTTCTGGATTTGCAGCGGCTTTTTGGCGATTGCCCTGAGCCTGGCGGGCAAAATGCAATTTGACCAGGCCCAGAGCCAAAGCGTGTCTTTCTTTAAAAACCTGGGCGAGCTGATCAGCAAAGCGCCGATCCAATTGTTCTTGCTGGCTACTGTGCTGGCAGCCACCGGCCTAAGCACCCACAACAATTACTTGTCCTTATTGCTCAACGAACTCAGCGGACCCGATGCGGCGGTTTTTGGCTGGACCCTGCCAGTCGCCAGGCTGATCGGCATTGTGGTGGTGATTGGCGTGATCTCGGAACTGCCGGTCATGTTCCATTCAGAACGCCTGCTGGCCCGCTTGGGCACGCGCGGCTTGGTGGTGATCAGTTTGCTGATCATCGCCGGCCGAAATTTGCTGTACGCCCTGAGCGATGAGATCTGGCCTATTCTGCTGGTGCAGGCCTTGCATGGCCTGACCTACGCTTTGCTCTGGGTGGGTGGGGTCAGCTTTATGGCGCGGCATGCCCCCAAGGGATTGAGCAGCACGGCCCAAGGCTTGTTCAGTACCGCTCAGGTGGGCGTAGGCTACGCGGCGGGCAACTTGTTTGGTGGAGTGCTGATGGATACCGCCGGAGTGCAGGGCATGTTCGCCATCAGCGGGCTGGTGGTGCTGGCCGGCTTTGGCTTGCTGATGCTGCTGGATCGCCGCTACCATATCTTCTAGAGATCTTGAGGATACGCGGCGCGTGGTAGACTGACGAATACATCTCACCGGGGCATATGTGTGCCCCGGTTTTGCTTTGTAGGCTGAGGATCCTTGAGCACGCGCAACGATAAAGAAGCAGTTGCCCTGCCGGGCACCGGTTTTTTACCCAGCATGTATTTCTTCACATTTCTGGGGCTCTCTGCGGTCATCCCCTATCTGGCCCTGTATCTGGATTCGATTGGATTTAGCGGCTCCCAAATTGGCGTGATCTTAAGCATCATCCCCTTTGTCAGCATGTTCTCCACGCCCTTTTGGAGCGGGTTGGCGGATGCGAGCAAACGGCATAAAACCGTGCTGGTTGTGGCCATCGTTTCAGCCATCTTCCTTTACGGGATCACTCCTCTGGTAAGTTCATTCAATTGGATGGTGGTGGTCTTTGTCGGCTTGGCGCTGTTCACTTCCCACCTGCTCTCGCTGGCCGACAGCGCCACCATGCACATGCTGGGCGAGTTCAAGGAGCGTTACGGGGCCATTCGCTTTTGGGGAACGGCAGGTTGGGGCATTGGCGGCCCGCTATTTGGCTGGCTCTTCAACTACACCGGTTTGGTGTGGATGTTTTGGTTCGCCAGCGCCATCCTGGTGCTGCCGCTGCTGCTGGTCAGGCATTTGCAGTTTGACGTCCAGCAGCAAAAGGAAAGTTTCTTTACGGATCTGCGCGGTCTGATTGGCGACCGACGCCTGTTGCTCTTCCTCTTTGCCACTTTCCTGGCCGCCGCCGGACAAACCGCCCACGGCAGTTATTTGTCCCTGTTGCTCAATCAACTAGGACAGGACGGCGCCACCCTGTTTGGCTGGGCCATCCCCGTGGCCAGCCTGCTGGGCGCCGCTTTGCTGTTGTCCATGCTCTCCGAAGTGCCCATCATGGTTTATTCGGCGCGGCTCTTGAACCATCTGGGCACGCGCGGCCTGCTTTTCATCAGCCTGCTGCTTAGCGCCGGCCGCAACCTGCTGTATGCCTTTACTGATCAGCTGTGGGTGCTTCTGCTGCTGCAATTGCTGCACGGCCTAACCTTTGCCCTGTTGTGGATTGCCGGCGTGCATTTTATGGCTCGCAATGCCCCCAAGGGCCTGAGCGCCACCGCGCAAGGGTTGTTCAACGCCGCTCTGTCCGGCATTGGCTATGGGCTGGGCAACTTGGTCTGGGGTATTTTCATTGACCAGGTTGGTGTGCAGAACATGTATGCGATCAGTGGCTCCATGATCTTGGCCGGGTTTGGTCTGGTGGCACTATTGGAACGCCGTTTTCGAATTTCGTAGGGCCACGTCTTTACAAGTCCTCTTAGCGGGGGTACAATCTTTGACTGTGAAATCAGTAACAATATAAATGCTGGAGTTTGCCATGACGGACACCTCAACTCAACTCACAAAAAAAGATCGCATCAGCGGCAAGGTGGTGAAGACCACCCTGGCTGGGGCTGTGGTGGACATTGGCGGTGGCAAGCTGGGCGTGGTGCCGATTTCCCAGTTGCGCAAGGAGCCCGTGCGCAAAGTGGAAGAGGTGCTAAAAGAAGGCGACCAGGTGGAAGTCTGGGTGCGCCGGATTAATGCCGCTAACGGTCATATCGAATTAACCATGATCGAGCCCCTGGCCATGGAATGGCGTGAGCTGAAGAAGGATATGATCCTGACTGGCAAAGTCTCCAAGATGGAGAAGTTTGGCGCCTTTGTGGACCTGGGCGCGGAACGCCCTGGCTTGCTGCACGTCAGCGAGATGTCGCATGATTATGTACGCCGCCCAGAGGACGTGGTTAAAGTGGGCGATGAAATTGAAGTCAAAGTCTTGGGTGTGGATCGCCGCAAGAAGCAGATCAAGCTGAGCATCAAAGCGCTCAATCCGGAACCCGTGATCGAAGAAGAGCCCGAACAAGAGCCGCAGAAGCCAGCGCCGACCGCCATGGAAGTGGCCCTGCGCAAGGCGATGGCGCTCAGCGAAGACCGCAGCGACGCGCCGCAGTCTGTGGCGACCAAAAAATCCCCGTCGCCGGTGATGGACGACATCCTCAGCCGCACCCTAGAAAATCGCCGCCAATAGCGGCGATTTTTTTATTCGAAGTCTTCCATTCGCAGCAGACCGAGTGGGTTAAGCACCATCTCCGGCTTGTGCGTGGCTTTGCGCCGTGAGGTGGGCAGCGCTTGCAATGAAAGCCGCCCCAGACTGCTTACGAAATAGCTTTGACTGGAAGTTTCCTCTACCAAAGGCGCGTAGCGCAGCGCCCGCTGCAAACAAGCATTTCCATTCTCTAAGTCGTCCAATTGGAAAAACGCCGCTGAGCGGAGCAGCTCCAGGTGCGCGCTTTCTCGCTGGTTGCCCGGCATGCTTTGCAACCTGTCCATCGCCAGGCCATATTGTTTCAACGCTTGGGACAGCTGACCCGCCATTTGCTGGCACAGACCGCGTTGAATGCGCAGTTGCACGTGCAGCGCAGTGGAGCGCCCGCGCCCCAACAGGCTCAAGGCTCGGGTGAAATGTTTTTCGGCCGCCCGGAAGTGTCCACGCGAGTATGAGACCAGCCCTCGTAGCGCCCGCAGCCGCGGGTCAGCCGGCGCCAAGTCTTGGGCTGCCTGGGCTTGCTGAGCGGCCTGGCTGTGCTCCCCCTCTGCCCAGTGGCACAGGCAAATCCCCACCAGAGCAGTCTGCTGATGCCCCGGGTGGGCTGCCAGTTTCAGCGCTTCTGCAAATGAAGCCGAGGCGCGCGGATAGTCCTCCACCAGCCAGGCCAACGCGCCGAGCTGATTGTGCAAGCGGGCGAGTGGCGCGGCCTGGCTGGGCTTGGCCTGGATGGCTTGCTGGTAGAACTCGATCCAGCGCACGGCAGCGGCCTTGCTGCGTAGGTGAGGGAAGAGCTTGCCCAGCAGCTCCAGGCAATCGGGCCAAAGCGCGGGGGATGCCAGGCCGCTTTGCAGGGCACGAGCCAGGTTGCCTTCTTCTATCTCATGGGCAGGATCTGCCTGGAGCGTACGAATCCAAAAGCGCAGGTTCGCTGCCCGACGTTTTTTGTTGTTGGCGGTCCTTTTTTGGCGCATTGCGCAGATAGGCCAGCAGAAAAGTTTGAGTGAGCCGGTGCACGCCATAGCGTGGTTGCCGCGTGGCGCCGCGCAATTCCAACAAAGACAGCGCGGTCAGCTGCTGCAGCGCATCATGGCGTTGGCGTTCGCTCAGGCCGTCTACGGCTTCCAAATGGGCCAGGCTGGCGCCTTCTTCGCCCACCAATACGAAGGTCAGCAGCAGGTTGCGCGCGGCGGGCGACAACGTGTCCCAGGCTATTTCGTAGATCGTCTTGTACAGTGCCTCGGTGCGGTCAGAGCTGGCATTGCGCAGGGCGGCCAGGACGCTGGCTAAACTCAGCGAATGCAGCAGCCCGGCCACTAACTTTAAGGCCAGCGGATTGCCTCCTGTGTAGGCAAGTATGTCGGCCAATGGCTGGGCCTCTTGATTGGCTTCTGTCACTCCCCGCAGTTGAAGGTGATTTCGCAAGAATTCTTCCGCTTGAGCTTGGGAGAATTCTTCCAATTGAATGACGCGCACGTCGTGCAATGCAGCTGGCAGGCGACGGTGGGTCAACAAGAATTTGCTGGGATGGCAGAAAGCCTGCAATGCCCCCAGCCAGTCCTGGGCCACTTCCGCCTCCAGGTTGTCCAGGATCACCAAGTGTGGATGCTGCTTCAGCCGCTGCAACAGCTCGGCCTCGAAGTGGCTGCCAGGCATATAGCTCGGCAGCAGCTGTTGCGCCAGACGCTCCTGAATGGCTTGCCAGCTAGCCTTCTCCTCATCCCCGTGAATGCGCAGCCAAACCACGTTCTCAAACGCCCAATCGACGATCAGTTGGCGCACGGCCGCGTCGGCCAGGGCGGTCTTGCCCAGCCCGCCCAGCCCGGTGATGGCCACCACCCCCGGGCCCTCCGTTTGTTTTAGCAGGCTCACCAGCTCGTCCACCTGGGGTTGGCGGCCCACCAGCAGGCTGTAGCTGCTGGCGGGCAGCTTAGCCAGCAGGCGACTTTGTTCCCGGTTGCGCAGGGCCTGCTCCTGGCTGTGCAGCCACAGCGCCAGGTTCTGGATGGCTTCCCGCTGCAGGCGGTTTACCTGGTCTGGGCTGCAGTGCCAGTCAAAAGCGATCTGCTGGGTGCTGTCTCCGCTTTTAAAGCGGCGTTGCAATACTTCAGCATGGCGGGGCTGCACTGCGGCCTGTGTGATGACCGCCTCCAGGCGGGCGAAATTCTCTTCGATCAGTTCTACGCTGGGTTTCCCAAAGGCCGCCGCCGGGGCGCGAAAGTACAGCAGCGTATTGAACAAGCTTTGAGACCGCCGCGGCGCACTTTGCCAAGCGCGCAGGGAGCGGTGCAACGCGGATTGCACGAAATTGTGGGTAGGCAGGGGGCTTGGATTCATGATGGCTCGCTTCGATGGATTTCCCTCAGGGTGTATTCTAATGAACCTGCTTAGATAAATACACCACTTTGGGTAAAATACCTGCATAGACCCCGCAAGGGGCCGGGAGTGAAAATGCCGCGTGGTGCTGAATGGATCATTATCCTTGTGATTGTCGTCTTGGTATTTGGGGTGGGGCGCCTGGGTCAATTGGGGAAAGACTTGGGTGAAGGTATCCGCTCCTTCCGTAAAGGATTGGCGGGCGAAGACGAACCCAAGGATGAAAAAGACGCTTAAAAGTTTCACAGCCAGTTGATTCCCTGGCTTGTTTCGTGATAAATTACGCTTAGTTTTGTCCACCCCTTACGGAGGAAGAAGAATGAAGAAGCTGAATGTAGTGTTTTCCCTGCTTATTCTGGGCAGCCTGGTTTTGGCTGCATGCGCTGGTGCTCCGGCAGCCGGCGATGGCCCCGCCAGCGGTGGCTCCAGCACCGAAGGGTTGCCTGATCTGGGCGGCCGTGAGGTGACGATTGCCATCGAGAATGCCTACCTGCCCTTCAATTACATTGACGAAGTCAGCGGCGAAGCTGGCGGCTGGGACTACGCGGCCTGGGACGAGATCTGCGCCCGCCTGAACTGCGTTCCGGTCTATGTTGAGGCAGCTTGGGAAGGCATGATCCAGGCTGTGGCCGATGGCCAATATGACGCTGCTGCTGACGGCATCACCATCACCGAGGACCGCGCTCAGATCGTGGACTTCTCGGTTGGTTATGTGGCCATCGAGCAGCGTCTGCTGGTGCGCGTGGATGAGGATCGCATCGAGAGCATTGACAGCATCGTCAATGACGAGAGCTTGGTTCTGGGCACCCAGACCGGCACCACCAACTACGAAACCGCCCTGCAGTATCTGCCCGCCGACCGCATTCAGGCTTTTGAGCAGTTCCCCTTTGCTGTTCAGGCTCTGATCGCAGGTGACGTGGACGCGGTGATCATCGACGAGACCGCTGGTCAGGGTTACCTTGGCGCCAACGCCGAGGACCTGAAGCTGGTTGGCCCCTCGATGTCCAGCGACGAGCTGGGCTTCATCTTCCCCAAGGGCAGCGACTTGGTGGCCGCGGTGAATGCCGCTTTGCAGTCCATGATGGCTGATGGCAAGCTGAATGAACTGAACGCGATTTACTTTGGCGCCAACTTCAACTGCGAGTACACCGATACTGGTATCGCTTGCGGCGGCTAGTAAGACTACCTGCGAAGCTTAACGTGTAGTAAAAACGCGGTGCAGGACTGTGAAGTTCTGCACCGCGTTTTGATTTCCCAGTTGAGAGGTGATTTTGACTAAAGCTGCATCAAAAGAGACCCCGCTGATTGTCGAAAGTCTTTGGGACCGGCTTGCCCGCTTCCCCTGGTGGCTGGTGGCAATCATTCTTGTGTTGATCGGGTCAGCCTATTTTGTTGCCACCAACGAAAGCTATCAAGCTTCACTGCTCTTTATTGTTCAAGGCATTAGCATCACTGTCCAAACCACTCTGTATGCTTATGCGCTGGCGCTGGTGATCGGCCTCATCATGGGGCTGGGTCGTGTTTCGCGCAACGTGATTTTCAGCAATATTGCGCGTTTTTATGTGGAAGTGGTGCGCGGCATCCCCATGCTGGTGCTGATCTTTTACATTGCTTTTGTCGCCGTGGTGGATTTCGCCGGGTTCTTTGGCGTCGCCGGACGTGATGTCCCCATGAACGTGCGTGCCATCATCGCCCTGGCCGTGACCTACGGCGCCTTCCTGGCGGAGATCTTCCGGGCCGGCATCCAATCCATCGACCGCGGCCAAATGGAGGCAGCTCGCTCGCTGGGCATGAGCTACACCAAGGCGATGCGCTATGTGATCCTGCCGCAGGCCATCCGCAATGTGCTCCCCGCATTGGGCAATGATTTCGTTGCCATGCTCAAAGACTCCTCGCTGGTTTCTGTCCTGGCGGTGCGCGATATTACCCAGGTGGCCCGCTTGCATGCGGGCTCCACCTTCCGTTTCCGTGAAGCCTATACCGTATTGGCGGTACTCTATCTCAGCATGACTCTGGTGCTCTCCGCCCTGGTGCAATGGCTGGAAAGGCGTCTGCATGCCGGTCGCAAGTAAGCCCATCATCGAAATCAAAAGTCTTCACAAGACCTTTGGCAAGGATGTTCACGCTTTGCGCGGCGTAGACCTCTTGGTGGAACGCGGCAAGGTGGTCGTGATCGTCGGCCCCAGCGGCTCCGGCAAGAGCACGTTGCTGCGCTGCATCAACCACTTGGAAGTAGAGACACATGGTGAGGTCTGGGTGGATGGCAAGCGCTTGAACGAGAAGAACAAAGACATCGATGAGATCCGTGCCGAAATTGGCATGGTCTTTCAGCTCTTCAATTTGTTCCCGCACCTCACAGTGCTGGAGAACATCATGCTGGCTCAGCGCGTGGTGCGCGGCCGCGGCAAAGCCGAGGCGGAAGAAGTTGCCAAGAAACAACTGGAACGGGTTGGCATTTCTGAGAAAGCGCACTCCTTTCCGGCTCAGCTCTCTGGCGGCCAGCAGCAGCGCGTAGCCATCGCGCGTGCCCTGGCGATGAACCCCAAGATCATGCTCTTTGACGAGCCCACCAGCGCTCTGGACCCGGAAATGATCAAAGAAGTGCTGGATGTGATGTTGGATCTGGCCAAGGACGGGATGACCATGATTGTGGTCACGCATGAGATGGGCTTTGCGCGCGTCGCCGCCGATCAAGTGATCTTCATGGACCAGGGCCTGGTCGTGGAGCAGGGTACCCCACAACAAATTTTTAATAACCCCACCCAAGACCGCACCAAGCTGTTCCTTTCCCAGATCCTGCAGCATTGATTGAGGCGCTGAGAAAGACATTGTTGACCGCTGAAATGAATGCCCCTATAATGGCCTGTTAAACCTTCTGAGAGGAGGTGGTTAACAGATCGTTGTTGATAGTACGTGTGGTTTTCTAGAAGAAGAGAGACAAAACCTAGGAGAGTATATGAAAAGGCAAAAGCTGTTTAGCGCTTTAGCGCTATTGGTAGTGGCCAGCCTGTTGTTGGTTGCTTGCGGCTCTCCGGCCGCCCCCGCCCAAGACACCAGCGCCCCTGCTGATGACACTGGGGCTGAAACGGGCCCGGCTGGAGACTTTGCTGGTGACATCTTGGATGCAGGCAGCTGCGATTACGGCGGCAAGGTCCTGTCCATCGAAGCTGTCGACCGCCTGACCGTGCAGTTCAATCTGTGTAAGCCGGATCCGGCCTTCCTGGCCAAGATCGCCTTTACTCCCTTTGGCATTCAGCCGAAGGAGTGGATCGCTTCCACCGGTGGCACCGGCGAACTGCTGGAACGCCCGATTGGTACCGGTCCCTACATGGTCAGCGAATGGGTACGTGGCGACCAGGTGGTCTTCACCCGCTTTGACGGATACTGGGGTGAAGCCGGCTCGGCCCAAACCGCTGTGCTGCGCTGGGCTACTGAAGGCGCCGCTCGCCTGCAGGAACTGCAGGCTGGCACGGCTAACTTCGTGACCAACATCAGCCCGGATGACTATGCCACTGTGGAAAGCGACCCGAACCTGGTGTTGATCCCGCAGGACAACCCCAACGTCTTTTACATTGGTTTCACCAATACCTTTGCGCCCTGGGATGACGTTCGCGTACGCCAGGCCGTTGCCATGGGTATTGACCGCCAGCGCATTGTGGATAACTTCTATCCTCCTGGATCGGAAGTGCCGCATTCCTTCACCCCCTGCGGCATCCCCAATGGCTGCGAAGGTGAGGACTGGTACGAGTTTGACCCCGAAGCGGCCCGCGCCCTGTTGGCTGAAGCCGGCTTCCCGGATGGTTTCGACACTTCCATCTACTATCGCGATGTGTTCCGCGCTTACCTGCCGGAACCCCCGCTGGTAGCTGTGGAAATCCAGGCTCAGCTGCGTGAGAACCTGGGCATCAACGCCCAAGTGGTTCCGATGGAATCCGGCGAGTTCATTGAACTGGCCACCACCGGCGCCCTGGACGGCATTCACCTGTTGGGTTGGGGCGCGGACTACCCGCACATCACCAACTTCTTGGACTTCCACTTCGGTGCCGGCAACCCGCAGCTGGGTAACGCCCACCCCGAGATCTACGAAGTGCTGCAGCAGGCTTCCTCGATCGGTGACTTGGCTGAAGCGGCCCCGTTGTACGCCCAGGCCAACAATGCCATCAAGGAACTGGTACCCATGGTGCCGGTGGCTCACGGCTCTGTGGCCCATGCGGCTTCCGCCAGCTTGGGCGGCGCCTACTATCCGCCTTTCGGCTCCAACGAGTTCTATCGCATGGATTCGGGTGCGGATACGCTGGTCTACGTCCAGAACGCTGAACCGATCAGCCTGTACTGCGCCGACGAAACCGACGGCGAATCGCTGCGCCCGTGCCAGCAAGTGGTGGAAACCCTGCTGGACTACGCTACCGATTCTGGCGACACCGTGCCTGAACTGGCTACGGCTTGTACCCCGAATGATGACTCCACAGTTTGGGTCTGCACGCTGCGTGATGGCGTGAAGTTCCACGATGGCTCTGACTTTGACGCCAACGATGTGGTGGCTTCCTTCGCCGCCGGTCTGGATGCTTCCAACCCGAACCACGTGGGCAACACAGGCAGCTTCGATTACTTTGCTTACCTGTGGGATGCCTTGATCAACGCGGAATAAGAACAAGTATCTTCCATCCGCGCAAGGCTCTGATGTTTAGAGCTTGAGTGCGCGGGGTGGGGCCGCCTTGGCGGAACTACCCACCCCGCGCACTTTTGGACACTGCTATGATCCAATACATCGTACGCCGCGTACTGCTGGCCATTCCTGTAATCCTCGGCATCCTGGTTGTCACTTTTCTTATCGCCCGGGCCATTCCGGGGGACCCCTGTCGTTCCGCCCTGGGTGAACGCGCCACAGAGGCAGCCTGCGAAGCCTTTAATCAACGCATGGGTTTGGATCAGCCCGTGCTGGTGCAGCTGGGCATCTACATGCGCCAGATCTTGCTGGAAGGGGATTTTGGCAGCTCCATCCGCTACAGCCGGCCGGTGTCGCTGATGCTGATCGAGCGTTTGCCGGTGACGCTGGAGCTCGGAGTTTCTGCCCTGATCTTGGCCGTGATGGTTGGCATCCCCGCTGGCATCCTGTCTGCGGTGAAGCGCAATTCGCGCATTGATGTGGCCGCCATGGTCGGCTCCAACATTGGCGTATCCATGCCGGTGTACTGGCTGGGATTGATGCTGGCTTACGTGTTTTCCATTTTTTTGAAAGATACGCCTTTTTGGCTGCCCCCCAGTGGCCGCTTAACGGCTGGCGTGATCGCTGCTCCTTTCTACAAAGTGTGGGACTGGCAATTGGTTTCTGGCAGCTTGGGAGCGCAAGCAGCTGATTTCTTCAGCAACTTGGTCTTATTTAATTCATTTATCACCGGCCAATGGCATGTCTTTTCGGACGGCATCAAGCATCTGATATTGCCCGCCGTGGCCCTCAGTACCATTCCCCTGGCAATTATTGCCCGCATCACACGCTCCAGCATGCTGGATGTGCTGGGTGCTGAATATGTGCGCACAGCCCGGGCCAAAGGCTTGGCCGAACGTGCTGTGATACTCAAGCACGCATTGCGCAACGCACTGTTGCCCATTATCACGGTAGTCGGCTTGCAGACCGGCACGTTGTTTGCCGGCGCGGTGCTCACCGAAACCATCTTCAGTTTTTCCGGAGTGGGCCGCGCCCTGTTTGACGCCATCACCGGGAGAGACTTTCCCGTCATCCAGGCTTTCACAGTGGTGATTGCCGTGGGCTACGTGGCGATTAATTTGATTGTCGATATCTGCTATGCTTTTATTGACCCCCGCATCAAGATTGAGTAGGTGAGCGCCGTGGCTGTTCAAAGTCCCCCTGTCGCTTCGGTTGAGCAAGTGCAAGACTATCGCAACAATAGTTTGCTCTTTCTTACATTCCGGCGTCTCTTCCGCCAGCGCAATGCCCAGGTTGGCATGCTGATCCTGGGTTTTCTGGTTTTGGTGGCCATCTTTGCCCCGGCCCTGGCGCCTTACGACCCCGACCAATCGCTGATTGGTGTGGAAAGCATTGACAAGCGGGCTGGGCCATGCATTCACTTGCTGGGCTGCCCCGCAGACCAGCCGGAGCATTACATGGGTGTGGACGGCAACGTGCGCGACCAGTACAGCCGCATCATCTACGGCACGCGGGTCTCCCTGTTTATCGGCTTTTCCACGATCGGCTTGGCGGTCATCTTTGGCACCATCATTGGCGCGGTCTCCGGTTACGCCGGGGGCTGGGTGGACAACATCATTATGCGCATCATGGATGTAATTCTGGCCTTTCCCTCCTTCCTGCTGGCGATTGCGATCATCACCGTATTGGGGCGCGGCCTGCAGAATGCGCTGTACGCGATCGCGATAGTGAACGTACCTGTATTTGCACGTCTGGTGCGCTCCAGCGTGATGTCCCTCAAAGAGTTGGATTTTGTCACTGCTTCGCGTTCGCTGGGCGCCAGCCCGCTGCGCATTCTCTTTATTCGCATTCTGCCCAATGCCATCCCGACCTTGATCGTGCAGGCCACCCTCAGCATTGGCGGCGCCATTCTAGAAGCTGCGGCGCTCTCTTTTCTGGGCCTCGGTGCCCAGCCGCCGCTGGCCGAATGGGGCACCATGCTGGGCACGGAGCGCAACCAGGTCTTCACCTCTCCACATTTGGTCTTTTTCCCCGGCATCGCCATTATGGTCACGGTGCTGGCCTTCAATCTGCTGGGCGATGGTTTCCGGGACGCCATGGACCCCCGCCTGGCGCAACTGGCCAAGTCCTAGGATGACTGCAAGCATGTCGACAAAGAAAACCACCACCCAACCCCTGCTGGACGTCCAGAATCTCAAGACCTACTTCTATACCGATGACGGCGTGTTGACGGCGGTTGACGGTGTGGACTTCCAGGTAGCCCCGCGCCAAGTGTTTGGCTTGGTGGGCGAGTCGGGCTGTGGCAAAAGTGTTACCTCGTTATCCCTGATGCGTTTGGTGGATACTCCAGGGAAAATCGTGGATGGCCAAGTCTTGCTGCAAGGGGAGAACTTGCTGGACAAAACGCCTGCTGAAATGACCAAAGTGCGCGGCAGCCAGATCTCCATGATCTTCCAGCAACCCAAGAGTAGCCTCAACCCGGTGTTCACCATCGGCGACCAGATCGTGGAAGTCTTCAAGATCCATGAAACCATCAGCGAAAAGGACGCCCGCCAGCAGGCCGTCGAATTGCTGCGCCGGGTGGGCATCCCGGACCCGGAGCGCAAGGCCCAGGCTTATCCGCACGAACTGTCGGGCGGGCAAGCCCAGCGCGTGATGATCGCCATGGCGCTGGCGCTGAAGCCGCGGCTGCTGATCGCCGATGAGCCCACCACGGCGCTGGACGCCACCATCCAGGCCCAAATTTTGGACCTGATGCAGGACCTGCGCGACACGACCGACACGGCCGTGATCCTGATCACCCATGACCTGGGCGTAATTGCCGAGCTGGCTGACCGTGTGGCTGTGATGTATGCGGGCAAGATCGTTGAGGAAGGTGACACGACCGCGCTTTTCGACAAACCCCTGCATCCCTACACCCAGGGACTGATGGGCTCCATTCCGGTTCTGGGAGACACCAAGGAGCGTTTGGAAGTCATCCCGGGCAATGTGCCCAGCTTGATCAACTTGCAGCCGGGCTGCCGCTTTGCCTCCCGCTGCGGTGCACGCGTGGAGCATAACCTTGAGATTTGTACGCAGGTCGAACCCGACTTGATTGAATTTGATGCGGGCCACAAAGTGCGCTGTTGGCTGTATCAGGAGCATGCCGGTCACACCCCGCCGCTAAAAGCGTTTGCCGACAAGAAGGACCGCAAATGAGCGCCAAAAGCCAGACATCCCCAGGGCGCAGCCCATTGATCGAGGTGCGCAACCTTAAGAAGTATTACCCGGTGCGCGGCGGCTTGCTGCGCCGCAAAGTTGCGGATGTGAAAGCTGTGGACGATGTCAGCTTTGCCATCTACCCTGGCGAGACACTGGGTCTGGTGGGCGAATCGGGCTGCGGCAAGACCACCGTGAGCAAGACCATGCTGCGCCTGGAAGAGGCCACGGCTGGGCACATCTTCTTCGAAGGGGAAGATGTGCTGGCCGCCGATGCGGCCGGGATGAAGAACCTGCGCCGCAATATGCAGATCGTCTTTCAGGACCCCTATTCGTCGCTGGACCCGCGCCTGCCGGTGGGCGAGTCGATTGCCGAGGCCTTGGTGGTTCACGGCATTGGCGATCCACAGGAGCGCTTTGAGCGCGTGCTTGCGGTGCTCAGGAAGGTTGGGCTGGAAGACTATCACGCCACCCGCTATCCGCACCAGTTCTCCGGAGGACAACGCCAGCGCATCGGCATTGCCCGCGCCCTGATCTTGGATCCCAAGTTCATCGTGCTGGATGAGCCGGTCTCGGCTCTGGATGTCTCGATCCAGGCGCAGGTGCTGAATCTGCTTTCCGACCTGCAGCAGGAGCTCGGACTGACTTATTTGTTCGTGGCCCACAACCTGGCGGTGGTGGAGCACATCTCGCACCGTGTGGCGGTGATGTACCTGGGTCGCGTGGCGGAGATCGCGCCGCGTAAAGCGCTTTTCAAGAAGCCCTTGCATCCTTACACACAGGCGCTCATGTCTGCCGTGCCCAAGAAGCACCCCGCAGAGAAGAAGGAGCGCATTCTGCTCACCGGCGACGTGCCCAGCCCGCTGAACCCGCCCACCGGCTGCCGCTTCCACCCGCGCTGTCCGGTGGCGCGCATGGGCCACTGCGATGTGGAAGAACCCCAGCTCCGCCAGTTGGAGCCCGAGCACTGGGTGGCCTGCCATTACGCCGAAGATTTTATTTAGCTGAGAACCAATACTGACGGGGGTAAAAAAGTCGGTACTATATCGCTATTCTGCTTGAAGTTGTCTTTAGCCTCCTACAATGTACTTGAAGGAGGCGTTCCATGACGATTTTAAAAAATTACAATCAGTTCGGGGGCAGGCATTGGGAAACCGGCAGCGTGCACAATGTGCTGGCCTATCAAAACGTGCGTGCCCTGCATGACGGAAAACCCTTGAGCGAGGCCATGCTGTTGGGCATCAGCGGCGGCATTGCCTTTGGGTATTTTCTCTTTCATTATCAAGGCCACGACCCTCAGTTGGCCCTATTGACTCGCAATACGTTTGACCCACTGCAGACATTGCTAGAACGGTTGGGCGTCGTACAAACCACCCTGCAAACTGGAAACCCAACCAAGGCGCAGGCCAACCTGCTGGCGGTCCTGGAGAGCGGCCAGCCGGCCATCGTCTGGGCAGATATGTTCAGCCTGCCTTACAACTTAGGTTGGAAAACCAATGAGATGATGTGGGCAATGCAGCCGTTGGTGGTGTTTGGCCATGACGGGCAGCGGGCATATATTGCCGATCGCTCCAGCCAGGCCTGGGTTGTGGATGCAGATCGGTTTATGCAAGCACGCGCCCGGATCAAAAAGGATAAGTACCGCGTACTGAGCCTGGACTTGCCCAGCATAGAAAAACTACCGGCTGCCATTCACAACGGCATCTGGCAGTGCATCCGTCTTTTTACCGAGAAGCCGCCGCGCGGTACTCGCAATAATTTTGGCTTGGCCGCTCTGCAGCATTGGGCAAAGATGCTGACCAATCAGCGCAACCCGCAGGGCTGGGCGTGCTTCTTTCCCGCTGGACCGCAGCTTTTTTCGGCCCTGTTGGGCAACCGCTATAGCCCAGGTTTGCACGGTTGGGTCAACCTGTGGGGCAGTGGCCCGGGCGCAGAACGCGCCTTGTACGCGGACTTTCTGGTGGAGGCGGCCGCTTTGCTGGGCAACCCATATTTGAAAGAAAGCGCAGACCTCTTCCGGAGGAGCGCCTCTGCCTGGCAGCAGTTGGTTGACATTGCCCTGCCTGAAGAGTCCGATTTGCTGAAGGTCGGCCGTGAACTGCAGGCAGCCTCCCATAAACTGTTCACAACGCAAGGTCCTCATGCCATGCAAGAAATTGAGGCCAATGCAAAGCAGTTTGACGCTCTGCGTAAGCAGGCGGCCCAAGGCTTCCCGCTCAGTCAGGTTGAAGCCGACCGCTTGTATGCGAACATGAGTGCTCAGGTTTTGGCGATCAATGACATTGAAGTGCAGGCTGTGGCGGCCTTACGCGGGGCAATCACCTGAGCCAACTCTGGGTTCTTAGGTAGAATGTCTTTATCTTATTGAGCTATTTATCTGAGAACCTGTGAATTTCCTACCGATCCCTGATTTCGTTTCGCGCCGTTCGCCGGTCGTGGGCCGCGGCGGTATGCTGGCCAGCAGCCAACCGCTGGCCACCGCCGCCGGCTTGACCGTGCTGCGCGCCGGTGGCAGCGCCGCCGATGCAGCAGTAGCCACCGCCGCGGCACTCAACGTCACTGAGCCGACCAGCACCGGCATCGGCGGCGATTGCTTTGCCCTCTATTACGAAGCGGCCACGCGGCAGGTGCATGCGCTGAATGGCTCCGGCCGGGCGCCGGCCGCGCTTAGCCTTGATCTGCTCAACCAGCAGGGTTTGACTGAACTGCCCCTGTACCATGCTCACACGGTCACGGTGCCAGGCGCGGCGGCGGGCTGGTGCGACACTGTGGCGCGCTTTGGTCGCCTGCCACTCGGGCAAGTGCTGGCCCCGGCTATTGAACTGGCTGAGGCGGGTTTCCCGGTGGCTCCGGTCACCAGCTACTTCTGGGCGCGCGGGGCGCAAAATCAGCTCAGCCGCGCGTCCAACGGGCACGAATTGACCATCGAAGGCCGTGCCCCGCGGCCGGGCGAGATCTTCCGCAACCCCGGCCTGGCGCGCACCCTGCGCCGCCTAGCCGAAGGCGGTGCTGAAGCTTTCTACCAGGGCGAGATCGCCGAGGCGATTGTGGCTGTGCTGGCCGAGGCGGGTGGGGCGATGAGCGCCGCCGATCTGGCCGCCCATCAGAGCAGCTGGGATGAACCGATCTTCGCCGACTACCACGGCCTGCGCGTGTGGGAATGCCCGCCCAACGGGCAGGGACTGGCCGCTTTGCTGGCCTTGAATATCTTGGAAGACTTTGATTTGGCCAGCCTGGACCCGCTAGGGCCAGAGCGCTGGCACCTGATGGTCGAGGCCATGCGCCTGGCCTTTGCCGACACGCGTTGGTTCGTGGCCGACCCGGCCATGAACCCGGCTCCGCTGGAGGCGCTGCTCTCCAAAGACTATGCCGCCCAGCGCCGCGCCCTGATCGACCCGGGGCGGGCGGTGGCCGATGTGGCCCGCGGCCGCCCCACGGCGGGCAGTGACACCGTGTATTTCAGCGTGGTGGACGGCGAAGGCAACGCCTGCTCGTTCATCAACAGCAATTATCACGGCTTCGGCACCGGCATGGTGCCCAAGGGCTGGGGCTTCACCTTGCAGAACCGCGGCTACGGTTTCAGCCTGGACCCGGCGCACCCCAATGCACTGGCCCCGGGCAAACGCCCGTACCACACCATCATCCCGGCCATGATCACACACGCCGATAGCGGCGATCTGTTTGCCAGCTATGGCGTGATGGGCGGGTATATGCAGCCGCAGGGCCACATGCAGGTGGCGGTGGGGCTGATCGACGATGGGCTGGACCCACAGGCGGCTCTGGACCGGCCGCGCTTTTGTATTGAAGACGGCAGCGCCGCGCTGGAGCTGGCCGTGGAGCATGGGCTGCCCGAAAGTACCCAAGCCCAGCTGGCTGCCATGGGGCACCCGCTGAAAGCTGTGGATGGACTGCCGCGGGCCTTGTTTGGCCGCGGGCAGGTGATCTTGCGGGAACGGGAGACTGGTGTGCTGTGGGGCGGCAGCGACCCGCGCGCCGATGGATTGGCGATGACCTTATGACCCTGGCAACGGCTGTCGCACACCCCAACATTGCCTTCATCAAATACTGGGGCAACCAGGACCAGGTATTGCGCCTGCCCTCGAATGGCTCGATCTCCATGAACCTGGATGGTTTGCATTCCCATACTTCGGTGGAGTTCACCAGCAGCCTGGCTGGAGATAAGTTGCTGCTGGACGGCAAAACCGCCAGCCCTGAGCAGACCCAGCGCGTGACGGCTTTCCTGGACCTGGTGCGCGGGCAGGCCGGCATCGCCAGCCCGGCCCGCGTGGAGAGCCGCAACAATTTCCCCAGCGGGGCTGGGATTGCTTCGTCCTCCTCGGCCTTTGCTGCGTCCTGGCGGCCAGCGCAGCCGCCGGCCTGCAGCTGGACGAAGCTTCGCTCTCGCGCCTGGCCCGGCGCGGCTCTGGCTCTGCCAGCCGCTCGGTGCCGGGCGGTTTTGTGGAATGGCGGCCGGGCAGCGACGCTGAAAGCTATGCCAGCAGTATTGCCCCAGCGGCGCACTGGGACCTGGTGGACTGCATTGCCGTGATCAGCGAAGCCCACAAGGCCACCGGGTCCACCGCCGGACATGCGCTGGCTGGCAGCTCCGCGCTGCAGGCTAGCCGCCTGGCCGGCGCCGCGCAGCGCCTGGAACAGTGCCGGACTGCGATCCGGAAGCGGGACTTCGAGGCCCTGGCAGAAGTGGCCGAGTTGGACTGCCACCTGATGCACGCGGTGATGATGACCTCGCAGCCCGGCCTGCACTACTGGCTGCCCGCCAGCCTGGAGGTGATGGAAGCGGTGCGCGCCTGGCGCGCAGCCGGCACCCCGGCTTTCTATACGTTGGATGCCGGGCCGAATGTGCATGTGCTCTGCCCGGCCAGCGAGGCAGACGCGCTAAGCGCCGCGCTGCAGCAGGTGCCTGGCGTGCTGCGTGTGCTACGGGCCGGCGCCGGCGGCCCGGCACAGCTCCTGCCGGCTTCCTAATTCCCAGCTTAGTTTGCTGCCGGCGCTTTCGCCGGCGGCAACGATATAATTTCCGGGATTGGACTTTGGAGAACGGATCATGACGTTAATTCTTTTTGTGGTTGCCCTGGTATCCCTGATCGTATTGCATGAGTTGGGGCATTTTTTCGCCGCCAAATTCAGCGGCATTAAGGTCAAGGAATTTGGGATCGGCCTCCCGCCGCGCGTCATGACCCTCTTCAAGTGGGGCGAAACCGATTTCACACTGAATGCGCTGCCTTTGGGTGGGTTTGTTCTGCCCGAGGGCGAAAATGACCCGGATGTGCCCGGCGGCCTGTCTGCCGCCCCGCCGCTCAAGCGCATTTTTGTGCTGTTGGCCGGCCCGGCGATGAACCTGTTGGCGGCGGTGGTTCTGTACTTCATCATCTTTATGCAGATCGGGGCGCCGGACCTGAGCCGGGTGGAGGTGATGAGCATCTCGCCCGATTCGCCGGCCCAGGCGGCCGGCTTGCAGGTGGGGGATGTGTTGCTGCGCGTGGACGACCAGCCGGTGACCAGCAGCCAGAGGCTGCAAGAACTGATCTATGCCAGCCTGGGCGAGCCGATCGAACTGACGATTGGGCGCGCCGGCGAGGAACACCAGCTGCATCTGGTGCCGCGCGACCCGCCCCCGCCGGATGGCGCGATTGGGATTGCGATGGGCAACCCCAGCGTGGCGGCCAACCCTGCACAGGCGCTGAGCCTGGGCGTGCAGATGGTGCGCCAGCAGGCCGATAACCTGCTGCGCCTGCCGGGCCGCCTGCTGAGCGGCACGGCCAATGAGGACGAAGGCCGCCTGATCGGCTACAAGGGTATGTACGACATTTTCACTGCGGTGCGGGCCGCCGACACGGCCCCGCAGAGCTCCACGCCCGCCGGTGTGAACACCATGTCTTTCTTCGCCTCCATCTCGATTTCGCTGGGCATCCTCAACCTGCTGCCCTTGCCGGCGCTGGATGGCGGCCGGATCTTGTTCACCTTGCCGGAACTGCTTTTCCGCCGCCGGGTGCCCGCGGTTTACGAGAACACGGTCAACTTCGTCGGTTTCGCCTTGCTGCTGATGCTGTTGATCTATATCAATGTTCAAGATTTCCTCAACCCGATCGTGCTGCCATGATGGAAGACGAACTGACCCCCACGCCGCAAGATATTTCGTTTGATGAGGTGCTGAGCGCGCTGCGCGACGAGGCGCAGCCCATGCCAGCGCGCCTGCTGTATGGCCTCTCCAACCTGGACGAGGTGGAAGCCGGGGCGCTGCGCGCCGTGTGGCCCGGCTTGTCCACCACCCGCCGGCTGGGTGTGCTGGAGGACCTGGAGGCTTTGGCCGAGGGCAACGTGATCTTGTCGTTCGACGCGGTCAACCTGATCGCCCTGGACGACGAAGAGCCGCGGGTGCGCGTGACCGCCGTGCGCGCTTTGTGGACCTCCGAGCAGCCGGCGTTCCTGGAGCGGCTGCTGCGCCTGGTGCAAGATGACCCGGTGGGTGAAGTGCGCGCTCAGGCGGCGGCCGGCCTGGGCCAGTATGTGCTGTGGGGCGAGCTGCAGTCGATCCGCCCGGCAGACCTGCAGCAAGCGGAGCAAGCCCTGCTGCGCGCCTACGAGGATGACCCCGATGAACTGGTGCAGCGCCGCGCCCTGGAAGCCCTGGGTTATTCCAGCCGCCCCGAAGTGCCTGACCTGATCGAGCAAGCCTATGAGCGCGACGACGATGACTGGGCCAGCAGCGCCCTGTATGCGATGGGCCGCTCTGCCGATGACCGCTGGACGCGCCCGGTGCTGGACCGCTTGAAGGACCACAACGCCGAACTGAGTCGCGAGGCGGCCCGAGCGGCGGGTGAGCTGGAGATCGGCGAGGCTTTGCCGGCCCTGATCGACCTGCTGCAGGACGAGGACGCCGAGCTGCGCCTGACGGCGGCCTGGTCGCTTTCACAGATCGGCGGCGAGGGTGTGGAAGAGGCGCTGGAAGAGCTGCTCGAACGCAGCGAGGACGAAGAAGAGATCGAGCTGCTGGAAGACGCGCTGGAAAACCTGGCCTTCACCCATGAAATGTCCGAGATGCCTATTTTGGACTTTTCGCCGGATGACCTGGAAGACCTGATGCGCCCCGACCTGCCCATCGACGAGGATGACGACCCCGAGCTGGATTAGCCGGGCCGGGTTGTGCGCGGCGGCGCTGGGCTGCCTGGCTGTGCCGGGCTTGGCGCGGCTGGCCGTTTCACCGGCTGCGGCGGCCGCCGCAGCGACCCAGCAGGGGGTGCAGGTGCTGGAGCAAACGCACAGCTATCTGTTCAACGATTGGCTGCATTTCCAAGCCGAGTTTGCCGTCAATGTGCGCATCATGAACGCCTTTGTCTTCTATGAGTGGGAGGGCAGTGGGCGGCACTGGGTGTATGAAGGCGAGCTGAGCGAGAACCGTCTTTTGGATGTTAACGTGCCCCTGGAGGCGGCCAACCAGCCGCCGCCCTTTACTGAAGTCCGCTATTGGTTCCGCTTCGCCGATCTGCGCGGCCTGGTTCACGAGAGCCAGGTCTATTCATTCTTTTATGACGACAATCGCTACGCCTGGAACAGCTACCAAGACGGGCCGTTCACGCTGCACTGGTATGCCGGCGACGCGGGCTATGCGGCCTCGATCCTGGCGGCGGCCCGCCAGGGCGTGCTGCGCACCCAGGCGCTGCTGCCCGGCGCGCAGCTGGCGGCGGCCACGCTGCGCGTGTATGAGGAGGCCGCCGATGTGCAGCTGATCGCCGGGCGTTCTGGGATCACCTGGCAGGCCGGCCACACGGACCCGGCGGCCGGGCTGCTTTTGCTGGCCCTGCCGCCCGGCCCCAACCAAAGCCTGGAGGTGCAGCGCCAGGTGCCTCATGAGGTGGCGCACCTGATGCTGTACCAGACCCTGGGGCCGGAGCCGTATGCTCGCTTGCCGGTCTGGCTGAATGAGGGCATTGCGGCGCAGGCCGAACTGTATTCCGACCCGGAAGCGGCGGCGCTGCTGGCCGCGGCGGCCGGGCAGGGCGATCTGCTGCCGCTGGCGGCGCTGTGCGCCAGCTTCCCACAGGACGCGGCCAGCGCCCGGCTGGCCTATGCCCAGGCGGGCGACTTTGTGCGCTACCTGGTGGAGACCTACGGCCAGACCGGCTTCCGCCTGCTGGTGGACGCCTATTTGCACGACGGGGAGTGCCTGGGCGCCCCGCAACAGGACTTTGGGACCGACTTGAACGGCTTGCAGGCCGCATGGCAAACCGCCCGCTTCGCCACCCGGCCGCAAGGCGCGCAAGCCTGGCTGGCGGCTGTCCCCTGGCAAACGATCCTGGCCTCGGCCGGGGCGGCGCTGGCGCTGTTCCTGGTGCTGCGGCTGAGTGGGCGCAAATAGCCCGGATAACCACAAAGGCACAAAGAACGCGAAATACTCAAAGTTTTTGATTTTCTTTCCCGCCAACATGTAATAATAATATTGGCGGGGCGAGCCTTTGGTGCATATTACATTTGACAAATGAAGTCATTTCCCCCAATAAGCAAGCGTCAAGGCGTTGAGGACAAAAGATATATTAATCCTTCCGGGCGCGGGGCTTTTAATACAACTTAAACTTGACAAGAATCCCCGTGGCCCAATACAGGCCGCATTAAAGCATAGGCTTGGGTATGGATGGTTGATTCACGAGAGTTGTCAACCGCTCGATAGGTAGGGGCGGGGTTGCCCCGCCCCTGCGCAATCGAGCTTACTAGTAGGTGTATTGGAAAAGTGAAGCGCTCCGCTATTTTCTCTTTGCGCCCTTGCGTATTTGGCTTGCTTCTTGTTCTGCTTGCTGCCGGTGGGAGGCAATCTTTTTGTAAGTAGCTTCGTTGCGGCGTTCAATGCCTGATACCACGACTGTTTCGACATCGTCGGCGACTAGATAAAAGATACGGTAATCACCTACTCTGAGGCGGTAGAAGCCTGGGAGCAAACTCTTGATGCCAGCGGGACGTGGCTCCTGTCCAAGCGAGGCGAAGGCATCAAAGATGCGTTGGGTAGATTTGCGGTCACCCTTGGCGATGGCCCGAATCTGTTTTTCAGACAGGGCGGTTAGATGGACTTTGTACATCCCCTAAAAGCCCAAGTCTTCTGCCACCTCTCGATAATCGCGGGTCTTCCCGGCGCGCAGATCGCGCAGGGCTTCAAAAGCAGCCACCAGCTGCTCGTATTCGTCCGCCGAAAGCAGATAGCCTTCCACTTTGCTGCGGCGCAGGATCATTATCTTGCCCACCTGGGAAAGCTCGTCCAGCACTTCGGTGGTTTTTGTGCGTATTTCGGTCACATTAGTTGTCGCCAGGGTCATTTTCCTCCAAGTTAACACTGTTATTGTAGTGATGGTTAAGTATATTGTCAATGTATAGGTTGGAGTGTATATTAAGAATGCTATGTCCACAGAACAACTCCACATGTACATATCCGGCCACGTGCAGGGCGACGGCTGCGCTGGCGTAAGCCAGCGCGGGAGAATCTACCCGACTACGTCGGGTAACGATTCTCCAGGATTAGGGAGCTCGCGCGCTGCTCTGGAACAGTTGCTGATTGCTGTGCGCCAAGGGCCGCCGGGCTCGGCGGTGAGCGATGTGGCCGCGGAGTGGGGCGAGGCGACGGGGAAATTCGAAGGGTTTGAGGTGCGGGGGACTGCGTAGGGGCGGTTTGCAAACCGCCCCTACAAGCAAACCGCCCTTACGCAGGATTTAGCTGGGCAATGACTTCAACCAGTTCGTTAGCGGCCTCTTCGTTGAAAAGGCCGTCCAACCCCAATTCGTGCAAGTCGGTGTACGGCCTGTCATACAGGAGTTGAAGTTCAAATCTGCCGTTTTCCGTTAGGTGTTCGATGACCCAATGCACGAATTGAATTTGATTGGCTGTGTAGACTTTATCATCCAGGAATTTTTCGAAAGCTTTGCGTACCGACCGGCGGTCGAGACCAACCAGGCTGCGGATAAAGGGGATTAACTCCTGATTTGGAAAGGCTCGATAAAACTCATCTTTTGAGCCTACATCACCCGCTTCGAAGAAAAACAATTCAAGCGCGTCCAATTCAATTTGTGACAAAGGTTGCGCCTGGCGGATTTTGGCAATCAGCGGCTCTTCCAGATGGGTTTTGATGAAGTGCTCCACCTTTTTGCGATATTGGCTCAAGTTAACTCCGGCTGTACCGTATTGGCTGGGGACTTCCTGTACTCCGGCCAGCTTGTCACCGAAATCCGTGTAGAGAATCTGCCGGGAGCCGTGCTCCAGGAAAGGGACCAAGTCTCTCAGGGCAAGGCGGATGCTTTCCAGCCTGTCGGCTGTGAGGCTGGACCAAGTCTCCTCAACCTGCAGCGCGTCCAAAAGCGAGCGATGCTCCTGCACATGCGGTACGTTGACCCTGGCCAGCTTCTCAGCCACCTCAATCACGGCATTGCGCAGTGTGGTGAATTTTGGTGCGCTATCCAGGTAAGCCAGCTGCAATTGCAGCATCAGACTGTCGAAGCGTTTGGCTTCCTCTGGGTCTTCCTCTATTTCTGCCGGCAAGCCGGCCAATTCCAAGGACAGGTCAGACAAATCCCCCTGGGTCAATGTGCCCCAGCGCTCGCGGTTGCTGAATTTGTCCACCCAGCGCCTTTTGGGGCGCACAATGAAGTTGCTCACATTCATCGCCGCCACTTGTCCGTGAAGCAAATCTTTTAGCGCTTCTGCAAGTTTGGGGAATTGAGTGCTTTCTTTGGGTTTGCTGATGGCCGCTTCGGCGTATTTTCCCAAAAGTTCAACGCGCAGCTTGAACAGACGCTGGCCAAGCGGTTCGCTTGCGCTGGGCCGCGAGCCTTCGGGGTTGAGCGAAAAGAATTCGAAATTGCGGCAGACATCGAAGACATAAAACTCAGTTTTATCCTGGCCTGGGCCGAATAAATCCTCTCGCAGGCGTGTGCCGCGGCCGATCATTTGCCAGAACTTTGTCTTTGAGTGTACTGCTTTGAAGAAGACCAGGTTGACCACATCGGGAATATCAATGCCGGTGTCCAGCATGTCCACTGAAATGGCTATATGCGGAGGTTTATCCGGCTCCTCAAATACATCTATCAAAGAGTGGGCATAGCTGTCGTACGTGTCGATGACCCGCGCAAACTTGCCCGCCAAATGCGGATAGTTGGCATTGAAGCGTTCTTCAATGAACAAGGCATGCTGGTGGTTTTTGGCGAAGATGATGGTTTTACCCAGGCGGTCGCCGCCGGCCACATGGATACCGTCGCGCATCAGTATTTCCAACGCTTTGTCTACTGTGTCGCGGTTAAACAGCCAGGCGTTCACCGCTGCTGGCGAGACCCTCTGCGGAACTTGGTGTTCTTCGCCCCAATCGAGCAGTTCCCATTCCAGCTTCTCCTCGTCAGAGAGCTGGTCGTAGACAATGCCTTCCTGCGGGAAGTGGAGCTTTACATCGAAAGCGCGGTAGGGCACCAGATAGCCTTCGTTGACGGCTTGCTCCAAATCGTAGCTGAAGGTGGGCACACCATCGGGGAGATCGAACAGGCGGTAGGTGTTGCGGTCGATTTCCTCTTTTGGCGTGGCGGTGAGGCCGATGAGCATACCGTCGAAGTAGGCGAAGATGGCGCCGAACTTTTGGTAAACCGAGCGGTGCGCTTCGTCCACGATGACCAGGTCGAAATGGCCGGGGCCGAGAGAGCGCGTACCTTCGGCATCCATCTTGTCTATCAGGTTCATCATGGTGTGGTAGGTGGAAACCACCACCCGGCTTTCCTGCCCCTCCAGTAGCTTGTCGTCCGCTTTAAGTAGGTTGACCACTGAGGGCGCGAACTTGCTGAAGGCAGTGTCCGCCTGGTTGACCAGCGCTTGCCGGTCTGCCAGGAAGAGCACGTTCTTCACCCAATTGGCCCGCATGAGCACATCCACCAATGCGATGGCCACGCGAGTCTTTCCGCTGCCCGTGGCCATCACCAGCAGCCCTTTGCGGAAGCTTTGGCTAAGATGGGCGGTGACGGCGCGGATGGCCATTTCCTGATAGGGACGGCCGGCGATGTCTTTGTTGGTGCCGACTGTATCCAATCCCTTAAGCGTTTCGCGGCGCTGGATGAGCAGCTCCAGCTGGTTCTGCGTGTAGAAACCCTGCACCTGACGTTCGGGATAGCGCTGGTCATCCCAGAGCCAGATTTGGTAGCCATTGGTGTAGAAGATGAGCGGCCGCTGGCCGTGCATTTGTTCCAGGCAGTCGGCGTAGAGCTTTGCCTGCTGCTTGCCGGCGCGGGCGTCTTTGGAAGTGCGCTTGGCCTCCACCAAGGCCAGCGGCAGGCCATTTGGCCCCCAGAGTACATAGTCCACTTTGCCCCGGCCGTCGGGGTTGGGCATGCCCACTACCGGGTATTCCACGGCGTCCTTCGCCGTTGGGTCCCAGCCCGCCTCGCGCAGCAGCAAGTCAATGATCAGCTCACGGGTTTGCGCCTCGCTGTAGTCGTGGTCGATGGGGATGTGGCTGTTGGTTTCGCGGTTGGCGGTGTATTTGGTTTGCAGCTCTTCCATCTGCAGCTGGTAGCCCTGGATGGCTTCCTGCTGCTGGCGCAGCTGCTCGTCCTGGGCCTGGAGTTTGAGGGTGAGCTGCTGCAGCTCTTTGCGGCTGCTCTGAGCTTCTTTTTCGGGAGAGGGCAGCAGCGCTTCGTCGAACTTCTGGGGGATGCCCGCCGGGTCGTCGCTGGTGTAGCTGCTGGCCAGCCAATAAAGGATATGGAAAAGCTCGCGCAGCGCGCCGAGGGATTGCTGGCTGCTGACTTTAGGCGCGCCATGGACCGCCTTGTTGGTGAGCTTGCGTAGGATGTGCGCCTTCGCTTTGACCGGCGCAGGAACATGCTGCTCAAACTGGGGCGTGGTGATCAGAGTCATCAGGCTGTCGTCGTAGGGGTCTACGAAGCGCCAGTCGTGCTGGTACAGCCAGGCCACCGCCTGCTCCAGGGCGCGGCGGGCATAGAGGCAGGCCGCCCGCGGGTCGCTGAGCGCATAGCGTTCTGCCTGCTGGGCCTCGGCGTGCACTTTGGGCCACTCAGCCTGGAGGAAGACAAAGTTGGTCATATCAAAAATGACTAGCTAAAAGCGATTGCATTAAGTCATCAAGGTGCCCAGCAGAGGCGAGAAATTTGGCTCGCAAGCTATCGAAACTCTCCATATAGTTGCTGAAGTAGTTTTGCTTCTCAATAGGGGGCATTATTATTGGAATCTTTGAAGCAGCAGATTTAGTTAGCTTGCCTCGTGTGCTACCAGTAACAAATCTCGTGACATCATACTTCTCAAGAACAGCTAGTAAATAACGCAGGTTTACCATGGGCTTAGGGCGTAATACATGCGCGTGATTGTTTACCCAAGATTTACCCTTGATCGCATATGCAATCTTTCTGGATTTAGAGCCAAAGTGCCCGCCATCCTCAGCCAAAAGTATCAGTGGCTCGTCGAAAATGTAGCCGTCGATGGTTCCTTGTTGTCCATTTGCACCGTAATATGGATAAGGGCCGGGGACACGCTCGCTGTGCTTTACAGGAATGCGTTCATTGTCTAAGAACTCTACAACTTCTCCCAGTCCCATTGCATGCCACTTTTTGTCATTCCCCGCTAGGTCACCAAACATCTTGAAGAACACGCTCTGCGCTAGGTCATCCAGCAGCCTTAGCGTCTGCTGCCGTTTGGCGCGCAATTCATCCACCTTGTCAAGAATGGCTGCGATGCGGCGCTGCTCGGCGAGGGCCGGAAGTGGGATTTCGATGTTCTGAACAAGTTCTTTTGACAGTTCTTTGAATGTTGCCCCCCTCCCCATTGCCTGTAAGGTTTCTTTCCTATAATTTAGGTAGTAATACAAATAATCACTATCCAGTTTTGCTTGGTTAGGTATAAAGCTTTTAAAACCCTGATTCGTTGCCAATGGAATCTTTGTGATGGCAACATGACCAATTGGAGCTCGTGAACTAAATAGAACAGAATTGACAGGAAGAATTTTAGCAGAACAGCTATTTAGACCCAGGTCAGAAATTGTTTCCCGGGTCCGATCAATGTATCGAGATGGAAGATTCGATAGTTCTTTGGGGGTAATCCAAGCAATTTCACCTCCCCAGTATTCAGGTACTGCTCTGCTTGGTGTTGAGCCAGAGATAATCTCTGCGACCTCACCAAGTTTTATTCTTTGTCGAGCCATTTTGTCAATTCTCTTAACTTGGAGAATTCGGCTTGAATTTGACTTTCCAGTTCACCTAAGTTCTCTAAAATTTTTCCTGGCGGATCAAGATGAAATTTCTGGGGGGGTATTTGACGGTATCGACTGGGGCTTAAGTCGTAATGATTTCCAGCCAGCTCTTCCTTTTTCACCCAAAAAGATTGATCCTTTGGGGTTCGACTAAGTTCGCCGGACATGTTATTCCATCTTGCCAAAATGTCTGGAATATTGTTGTTTTCGTGACTTTGCGTCAATTCCGTGCGCTTGTCATCCAAGCTGAAACCATCCGCTTCCATTTGATAGAACCAGACCTTGTCGGTGCCGCCCGCGCCGGTCTTGGTGAAGACCAACACCGCAGTGCTCACTCCGGCATAGGGTTTAAATACGCCAGAGGGCATCGAAATCACCGCCTGTAACTGGTGATCTTCGACCAGTGTTTGGCGGATCGCTCTGTGTGCTTTAGAGGACCCAAAGAGCACCCCTTCCGGAACAATCACCGCCGCTCGCCCGCCGGGCTTGAGGTATTCCAGGAAAAGGGCCAGGAAAAGCAGCTCGGTCTTTTTTGTTTTGACCACTTGCTGCAGTTTTTTGGAGGTGCTGTCAAGGTCGAGTGAGCCGGTGAAGGGCGGATTGGCCAGGACGACTGTGTACTTTCCCGCGTTGGCCATGGCGTCTTCAGACAAGCTGTCCTGGTTTCGTATCACCGGGTCTTCGATGCCGTGTAGCAGCAGGTTCATGGTGGCGATGCGCAGCATGGTGCTGTCGAAGTCGAAACCGTGGAACATGTCGCCGCGGAAGCGCTCGCGCAGGCCGGCGTTCTGGAAAATTTCGGGGTTGCGTTCCTCCAGGTATTCAGCAGCGGCCACCAGAAAGCCGCCGGTGCCGCAGGCCGGATCGCAGATGGTGTCTTCGGGGGTCGGGGCCACCAGTTCGACCATCATCTTGATGATATGCCGCGGTGTGCGAAACTGTCCGTTTTGGCCTGAGGTGGTCAGTTTGCTGAGCAGGTATTCGTAAAGGTCGCCCTTGGTGTCACGGTCTTTCATGGGGACCTTGTCGATCATTTCGACCACTTTGGTGAGCAGTCCCGCTTTTTCTGGCGGCAAGGTGAAGCGCGCATCGCGCATGTGTACGGCGTAGTCGCCATTGCTCAGGGTGCGGATGAAGGGGAAGATCTCGTCGGCAATCACTTTGTACATCTCGCCAGCCGCCAGGTTGCGGAACTGCGACCAGCGCAGTTTTTGTTTGTCCTTAGGGAATAAGGCGCCTTCAAACTTCTGTTTGAGCCGGTTTGCCTTGGCTTCTTCCAGCGTTTCTATTTCATCCAGCCGGCGAATGAAGAGCAGGTAGGTGATCTGCTCGATGACCTCCATGGGATTCGAAATGCCCCCCGTCCAAAATACATCCCAAATACGGTCAATCTGCGGCTTGATTTCGTTGAAGGACATGACAGGATTATATAACGGCCCGCGTGGTAGGGGCGGCTTGCAAGCCGCTCCTACATTGGCTATCTATATTCATCCTGTTCCCAATTGATTGGATTGGCCTGGATGTACGCGTAAACAGCCTCGTATTCTCGTTCGTTGCGAATGATGCGCTCATAATAATTGCGCTGCCAGAAACGCAGTCCGGCTGTGTTTTCGGCGGCGTTTATTTGCACGGTGGTGTGGGTTTTGTATGCGCCCACAATTCGGCCAAGGGGCTTTGGCCGGAGAGGGGCGGTTGTGGCAGTGGTAGGGGCGCTTTGCAAAGCGCCCCTACTTATGGTGATAATGGCATGAGCGTGGTTGGGCATTATGCAAAACACGGGAACGCTGATCAATGGGAAACGCTCCGGCAACCAACCCCAGCCCTGCGAGACAATCAATCCCAATGCATTGCAATGCATGTCATCCCCGTCTATTGTCCCCAGGCGATGCTCCTTGCCTTCGACACAAATGGTTACAAAATATGCGCCAGGTTGACTGTAATCATATTCCGGCAGACGGATGGAACGGCGTTGTCGTGGCGGCATGTTGCCTGTCCTTTTCAGCGCTGCAGTTGGGCATCGCGTAGGGGCGGTTTGCAAACCGCCCCTACCCAAACCCTAACTTCTGCTCCTTCAAGGACACATAGCGCCCCTGGCCGATGATCAGATGGTCGAGCACTTCGATCTCCAGCAGGCGGCCGGCTTCGCGCACCTGGCGGGTTAGGGCGATGTCGTCGGCGCTGGGCGTGGGGTCGCCGCTGGGGTGGTTGTGCACCAGGATCAACGCCGCGGCGTTGCGCCGGATGGCGGCTTTGAACAGCTCGGCGATGCGTACTTGCGCCGAGTTCAGCGTGCCCTGCGAGATTTCTTCGATGGCGATGACCTTGTTGCGCGTGTCCAGCAGGATGGCGCGCAGGTGCTCCTGCTCCAGCCCGGCCATCTCGTACTGCACCAGGGCGGCGGCGTCCGCCGGGCTGGCGATGGCGGGGCGTTCGCCCGGCTCTTGCACGGCCAGGCGGCGGCCCAGTTCGATGGCCGCCTTGAGCGTGGCCGCCTTGGCTTCGCCCAGGCCGTGCTGTTTCTTGACGTCGTCAAAGTCGGCGCGCTGCAGGCCGGCCAGGCCGCCAAAGTGGCCCAGCAGCCGCTCGCCCAGGCGCACGGCGCTCTCGCCCGGCACGCCGGTGCGCAGCAGCACGGCCAGCAGTTCAGCCGTGCTCAGTGAGCGGGCGCCCTGCTGGCGCAGGCGCTCGCGCGGTCGTTCGGCGGTGGGCAGGTCGGCAATGCGGTAAGGTGTGCTCATGGGTGTGTCCCCGTTCTTGGGCAGGATTAGGCTTGGATAAGCTGCGCTTCTAGTTTGCATTGACACCCCATTTTGCGCAAGGTATAGTCCTGCGCATGAAGCGCAATGCCTGGCTGCTGGGGCTGGCCGCGCTGGCGCTTGCCGGCGCAGCTTGCAACCTGCAACGGGTATTGGACCCCTCGCTGCCCACTTCCACCCTGGCCAGCAACCCACCCCAGGAACCCAGCGCCACTCCGCCGCCGCTGACCCCGGCGCCCACACTCACTCTTGAAGCGCGCATTGAAGCCGCCGACCAGCTGTACTTCTTCGGCGACTGGGAAGGCGCGCTGGCCGAATACGAACGCGCCTTCCGCGAGAGCGAAGACCCCGAGTGGCAGGCGGCGGCGCGCTTGGGCATGGCCCGCGTCTACCGCCAGCGCGGCGAGTTCACCCGCGCCCGCGATGCGCTGCAAGCCCTCTCGCTCGAGTATGCCGACACGCCTGCGGCGGCGCGGGCCTATTACGCCCTGGGCCAGGTGTATCAGGACCTGAACAACCCACTGGCGGCGGCTGAAGCCTACCAACAATATCTGGACGCCAGCCCCGGGCTGCTTGACTCCTATGTACATGAACGCCGCGGCGACCTGTTCTACCAGGCGGCCAATTACCCAGCGGCGATCGAGGCCTACCAGCTGGCAGCGGACAGCCCGCGGCTGGGCGACCCGCTGAACCTGCAGGTCAAGATCGGCAATATGCAGCTGACCGCCGGCGACAGGGCGGCCGCCATCGTCAGCTACCAGGCGGTCTTCGAGGCGACCGGCAATGATTACCTGCGGGCGGACCTGGACCTGCTGATCGGCCGGGCTTATCGCGACCTGGGCGACACGGCTACGGCCTACGAGCGCTTTCAGCACGCGGTCAACAGCTATCCGCTGGCCTTCTCCAGCCACGCGGCGCTGGTGGAACTGGTCAACGCCGGCCAGCCGGTGAGCGAGTTCCAGCGCGGCCTGGTGAATTACCACGCGGCGGTGACCACACAGGCGGCCACCTGCGGAGCCAGCTCGCAGGCGGCGGTGGAGCTGTACATCCTGGCGATCGCCGCCTTTGACCGCTATTTGCAGGCCAACCCAGACACGACCGACGACTCAGCCGCCTACTACCGCGCCCTGTCGCTGCGCGCCATGGGCGATTACCCGGCGGCTTTGCAAGCCTGGGACCGCCTGATCAACGACTATGCCTATGCCGCCAATTGGGTGGATGCTTATCGCCAGAAGGCGCGCACGCAGTGGCTGTGCCAGCAGGACTATGACGGGGCGATCGAGACGCTGCTGACCTTCGTGGCGCGCACGCCCAGCCAGCCGGCTTCGGCGGAGTTCTTGTTCCTGGCCGGGCAGATCGCCCAGAACGGTGGCCGCCTGACGCGCTCTGTGGAGATCTGGCCGCGGGTGGCCAACGAATACCCTTCCTCCAGCCATGCCTATAACGCCATTTACCGGGCCGGCATCAGCGCCTATCGCCTGGGCAACTTTGTCGAGGCGCAGGGCCTGTTCCTGCGCGCCTTCCAGTCCGCGCTGAGCCTGGAAGAAGAAGCCCAGTCGCAGTTCTGGTTTGGCAAGGCCTTGCAGGCCCAGGATGACGAAGACGGGGCGCGCAGTGCCTGGACCCGGGCGGCGGCAGCTGACCCGACCGGCTATTACAGCGAGCGCTCCGCAGACCTGCTGGCCGGCCGGGCGCCGTTCCAGCCGCCGGCCAATTTCTCTTTCGACTACGATGTGGAAGCCGAGCGGCGTGAGGCCGAAGCCTGGCTGCGCACGGCCTTCGTCCTGCCGGCGGACACCGACCTCAGCGTGCCCGGCCCGCTGCTGAGCGACCCGCGCTTCCAGCGCGGCACGGAGCTGTGGAAGCTGGGCGAGTACGAGTTGGCCCGCGCCCAGTTCGAAAGCCTGCGCCAGAACCTGACCACCGACGCGGCCAATTCCTACCGGCTGGCCAATTACCTGATCGACCTGGGGCTGTACCGCACCGGCATCTTCGCCGCCCGGGAAGTGCTGAATATGCAGAGCATGAGCGACGCGGCCACGCTGACCAGCGCGCCGGTTTACTTCAACCGCCTGCGCTTTGGCGCCTATTACAAAGACCTGGTGCTGGCGGAAACCGCCAAAGAGGGCTTGGACCCGCTGTTCTTCTACAGTATGATGCGCCAGGAGAGCCTATTTGAGGGCTTTGTCACCTCTTCGGCGGGCGCGTATGGGCTGATGCAGATCATCCCCGCCACGGCGGACTACTTGGTGGGCCTGACCAATTGGCCGCCGAACTTTGAGTACGATGACCTCTACCGGCCCTATGTCAGCATTCCGTTGGGAGCGCATTATCTGGCGATCCAGACCAATGGCTACGAGGGCGATATGTACGCGGCCCTGGCGGCCTACAATGCCGGCCCGGGCAACGCCTCGTATTGGCAGGGCTTGCTGGATGAGGATGACCCCGACCTGTATTTAGAGGTGATCACTTTTGCGGAGACGCACAACCACATCCGCAGCATTTACGAGCTCTACAACATCTATAGAGATCTGTATTCGACGCCGTAAGGCTAATTTTCCGTCTGAGGGGTGACTTCCAGCGGCGCGTCCAGCTCTTCGGCGGCGCTGCGCGTGACCAGGAACCATTCATGGATGTTGGCGAAGCGATCGCTGGACTGGTAGATGGGGCCAATCGACACACCGCGCACTTGGCTGGAGATGGCGTAGCTGTAGACGGGGAAGTAGAGCGGCAGCGCGGGCAGTTCAAAACCGAAGTGGGTTTGGAAGTTGCGGTACAAACGCTGGCGCTGGTTCTGGCTGATGGAGACGCGCGCCTGCTCTAAGTATTCGCTGGCGCGGCGGTCGTCCCATTTGGAATAGTTCTGCCCGCCGGTGATGCCGGACTGGTGCCAGAACGGGTAGGGGTCTGGGTCGGGCGAATTGGCCAGGTTGAGGTCCACCAGGGCGGCCTGGTAGGTGCGTGGGTCGAGGTAGTCGCTGACCAGCGTCTCGTAGGGCAGGCCGCGCAGGGTGACGATCACGCCCAGCGCGCTAAGGTCCTGGCGGATGCTCTCGGCGATGCTAGGGTAGGGCTCAATATCGGGATGCAGCAGCTCAAACTCGAGGGCCAGCCCGTCGCGCACGCGCACATTCCCGCCTTCAGCGGGAATGGCGTAGCCCGCCTGGCGCAGGGTGTTCGTGGCGGCCTGGGTGTCGAACGGCAGGGAGGGGACATTCTCGTTGTAAGCCCAACTGCCGGGCAGCACCGGCCCGTCGGCGATGAAGGCCTGGCCCAGCAAGTGTTGGTCTATGATCTGCTGGCGGTTGATGCCGCTGAGCAGGGCCTGGCGCACTTCGACTTCCTGGAAGAAAGGCACCGAGGAATTGTCCAGGTTGAGCAGCAGCAGGCCCAGCCGCGGCAGGCGGCCGGTGTACAGGTTCAGCGTGGGCTCATTCAATACGTTGGGCAGGGTTTGGTTGTCTATATAGCTGATGCCGAGGATATCGCCGTTCTGGTAGGCTTGCAGGGCCGCCGCAGAACTCTCGAAGTACTCGAAGGTGATCTCATCAATAAAGGGCCGCCCGGTGTAGTAACCGTCCCAGGCCCGCAAGACCAGGCCGGTCAGGGTGCCGTCTTCGGTCAGGCGTTCGGCAAAGCGGTAGGGGCCGGAACCTACCGGCTCCAGGTTGAAGGGCGCATTGAGCAGGGCGGCCGGGTCCATCTCGCCCAGAAGGTGCTGGGGCAGCACGCCGAAGCTGAGGCTGTCCATAAAAGGGGCAAAGGGCGCCGGCAGCAGGAACTGGATGTTAAGGGCGTCGAAGACGTTGACTTCCACGCTCTGCCAGAGGGCGCGCACATCTTCGGGAATGGGCAGGGCGGGGTTGCGCATCAGCTCCACGGTGAAGGCAATGTCCGCCGTGGTCAGCGGCTGGCCGTCATGCCACTGCAGGCCCTCGCGCAGTTTGAGGTTGTATTGCAGGCCGTCCAGGGAGATGCCCCAAATTTCTGCCAGATCAGGCTGCGGGTTGCCGCGGTCGTCGAAGCGCACCAGGCCGCTGAAGATCAGGCGGTTCACGTCCTGATCGACGGCGTTGTCGTCATCCAGCAGGGGGTTGAGGCGGCCGAGGCTGCCGACCAGGCCCTCAATATAGATGCCGCCCTGCGCCGGGGCGGCGCTAAAGGCGTTCAGCAAAGGCTGTTGGGTCAGCAACAGAACGGCGATGGCCAGCACAGCCACCGCGACAAGCATGACCTGCCAGCGCAGTTTACTCATTTGAAGAGAAGCAGATTAGCCGGTGACGTATACCGTGTACAGCGCCAGGGCGAAGAACAGAATGCTGAGCAGAATGGTGACGCGGAACAGCGTCTTTTCGATGCCGCGGCGAGCGGTAAAGGAGCCGCCACCCATGTCACCGCCGGTCAGGCCGCCCAGGCCCGCGCCCTTGCTCTGCACCACAATGCTGGCTACCAGAGCGATTGAGAGGAGGATCATTGCGATATTCAAAAGGGATGCTTGCATCAGGTCACCAATCTTTCGAGTTAAGTCGCCGGATTATACCTTTTGGGCTGCAAATGCGTCAATGAGTGGGCTGCCGCCAGCGCTGGCAAAAGCCGCTCTTTTCGTTGCGAAACTTTTGTTCTATAATCTTGCACTATGGTCGGCTTCAATCTGCATGCCCCTTTTCAGCCCACTGGCGACCAGCCGGAGGCCATTCGCCAATTGGTCGAAGGCATTCGCCGCGGGGAAAAGGAGCAAGTGCTGCTGGGCGCCACCGGCACGGGCAAGACCTATACGATCGCCAATGTGATCCAGCAGATGCAAAAGCCGACCCTGGTGCTGGCGCACAACAAGACCCTGGTGGCGCAGCTCTACGCGGAGTTCAAAGAATTCTTCCCTGACAATGCGGTGGAGTTCTTCACTTCGTATTACGACTATTACCAGCCGGAAGCCTATGTGCCGCGCAGCGACCTTTATATAGAAAAAGAGACTGATATCAATGAAGAGATCGAGCGTCTGCGCCTGGCGGCGACGACTTCGCTGATGTCGCGCTCGGACGTGATCATCGTGGCTTCGGTCTCGTGCATCTATGGCCTGGGCAATCCGGAAGCGTATGGCCGGGTGGTGATCAACCTGGACAGCGGTAAACCCTACCGCCGCGAGACGCTGCTGCGCCAGCTGGTGGACATCCATTATGAGCGCAAGGACACCGACCTCGGCCCCGGCGTGTTCCGGGTGCGCGGCGATACGCTGGAGGTGGTGCCGGCTTACCAAGACAAGCTGGCCTACCGCATCACCTTCTTTGGCGATGAGGTCGAGCGCATTGCGGAGATTCACACCGTGACCGGCGAGATCGCCCGTGAGATGGACACCATCGCCATCTATCCGGCGCGGCATTTCATCACCGACGAGGACAAGCTGGCCGCGGCGATCATGGGCATTGAGCAGGAGCTGGAAGAGCAGATCGCCTATCTGAAGGCCAATGACAAGCTGCTTGAGGCTCAGCGCATCGAGCAGCGCACGCGCTACGACCTGGAGATGCTGCGCCAGGTGGGCTACTGCACCGGCATCGAGAACTATTCGCGTCACATGGACCAGCGCGCCCCAGGCACGCCGCCCTGGACGCTGATCGACTATTTCCCCGCCGACTTCCTGATGGTCATCGATGAATCGCATATGACCATCCCGCAGGTGGGCGGCATGTACAACGGCGACCGGGCGCGCAAGGAAGTGCTGGTGGAGTATGGCTTCCGCCTGCCCTCGGCGGTGGACAATCGCCCGCTGACCTTTGACGAATTTGAGAACCGCCTGGGCACCATCATCTACACTTCGGCCACGCCGGCAGACTATGAGATGCGTCGCGCCGCGCAGGTGGTGGAGCAGATCATCCGGCCTACCGGGCTGGTGGACCCCGAGGTGGAAGTGCGGCCGATCGAAGGCCAGGTGGATGACCTGATCGGCGAGATCAGCAAGCGCGTCTCTGTAGGCGAGCGGGTGCTGGTGACCACGCTGACCAAGCGCATGGCCGAGGACCTGACCGAGTATCTGCAAGAGATGGGCATCAAAGTGCAGTATTTGCATTCCGAGGTGGACACGCTGGACCGCATCAGCATCCTGCGTGACCTGCGTCTGGGCATGTACGACGTGATCGTGGGCATCAACCTGCTGCGCGAAGGCTTGGACCTGCCCGAAGTTTCGCTGGTGGCCATTCTGGACGCCGACAAGCAGGGCTTTCTGCGCTCCGAGACTTCATTGATCCAGACGATTGGCCGGGCGGCGCGGCATGTGCGCGGCCGGGTGATCATGTACGCCAACAAGATGACCGATGCGATGCGCTACGCCATCCAGGAGACCAACCGCCGCCGCGAGAAGCAGACGGCCTACAATCTGGCCCACGGTATTGAGCCGGTGGGCATCGTTAAGGCGGTGCGCGACCTGACCGACCAGCTCAAGCGCACGGCGGTGGCCGAAGAGGGGGCGGAGTACGACGGCGAAAAAGCGCGGCGCATGCCGCGCCGCGAGCTGGAGGGCGCGATCCGCACGCTGGATGCCCAGATGCGCGAGGCGGCCAAAAACTTGCAGTTCGAGCAGGCGGCTTTGCTGCGCGACCAGCTCTACCAGATGCGTACGTTGCTGGCCGAGGAGGGCAACCTTAAGCCTTGGGAGCGCATGCGCGTGATCGCCGGGTTGGATGGGGAGGAGTGATTGGAGTTTTAGAGAATGGAGATTGGTCAATTGGAGTAGGCTCGTGTCGCCCTGAGCTGGCAACGTAGTTGCCTTAGCGAAGGGCTTTTATTGTGTTAGTTGTATGAACATGCTCGCCGATGAACGTTGTGTTTCAGCCAGCATTCCTTTTCTTCAAGCGCCACGAAACTTCTTCGCGAGGCTTGCAGCGTGGCTGCAAGCCAGCTCAGAAAGACACAGAATTGAAGTTAATGAGTCACGTATAATCTCGTCCCATGCCCCCTACCAACAACGTCACCCGCATGCTGGCCGCCAAGAAAGTGGCCTTTGTCGCCCACGAATTGCCCGCTGAGAAGCTGGGTGGCGAGGAGGCAGCAGCCTATCTCGGCGTGCCAGCGGAGCAGATGTTCAAGACCATGGTGGCGGTGCGGACCAGCGGCGGCAAAGCGGTGCTGGCCCTGGTGCCCGCGCCGGCCCAGCTCTCGCTGAAGGCGCTGGGCCGGGCGCTGGACGCCAAGCTGCAACTGGCCAGTCTGGCGCAGGCCGAGCAGCTGACCGGCCTGCAGACCGGCGGCATTTCGCCATTGGCGCTGATCGGCAAGGGCTTTGATACGGTGCTGGACCAGTCAGCCTTGGACTTTGATACGATTTATCTTTCGGGCGGGCAGCGCGGGCTGAACATTTCGATGAGCCCGCAGGATCTGGTGGCGCTGACGCGGGCGAAGGTGGTGGGGATTAGAGGATAGCGATTTGGAGATTAGTGATTGGGGCGCCTGTCATTGCGAGGGAAGGCTGCATGTCAATGCAGCCGACCGAAGCAATCTCGTTTTGCCAGCCTTCCTATGGTATGCCTGCTGAGATTGCTTCGCCCGCGATAACGGGCTCGCAATGACAAGAGACGCATTATCGGGATGGGCTCCGACACTTCAACGACTGATCCCCAAAGCTAAAAAGTACGTTCGGGTTGTGAAGTCGGAATTATGGATTTGCGAGTGACCAGCTAGCTATTGAGCCAGTTTTTCCAAATACTCGATTCCCAGAGCCAGGGCCGCTTCGGCGGCTTGCTCTTTGACTGCCAGACGGTCGCCATCAAAGTTGAACTTGCGGGTCCAGACCTCGTCGGCGGCGCTGAGCGCCATCCACACCAAGCCCACCGGCTTTTCCAGTGTGCCGCCGCCCGGGCCGGCAATGCCGCTGATGGCGATGCCGATATCGGCGGCCAGCGCCCGGCGGCAGCCCAGCGCCATCTCGGTCACGGTTTCGGCGCTGACCGCGCCGTGCTGCTCCAGCGTGGTCCAGCTGACGCCCAGCAGGCGCACTTTGGCTTCATAGGCATAGGCGGTCACGCTGCCCATGTAGTAGGTGGATGAACCAGCCACATTGGTCAAGCGGTGGCCCACCAAACCGCCGGTGCAGGACTCGGCCAGGCCCAGGCGCAAACCGCGCTCGCGCAGTTTGTCGCCGATCAAGGTTTCAAGTTGTGTTTCACTCACTCTGGGCTTCTTTCCGCCTCGCTTGAATTAATTCTTCCGTCAAGGAACGGCCTTCCGGGTTATATTTTCTTACAAGTTGCTGCGCCTTCTTTACTGCTTTGCGTACTTTGGCAGGAACAGCAATCCTGCCGTCTTTGTCCAAGCGAGTTTGTTTCAAGCTTCTCATGATGTGTACTGGAAGTTGTCTCATAAATCAAGCGGCACTGTAGGGGACGGTCTCAGACCGTCCCAACCTAGAGGCCAAATAGCCAATAGTGGGCGGGTCTCAGACCCGCCCCTACCGCCATGCCATTTTTATGAGATAGCTTCTAGTTTGAAAATTGTACTATGCCAACATGGGCCAATAAAAAACCCATTTCTCGATAGAATATCTGTGCGATGACCTTGCCCGAAATTCAAGTCCAGCTCAAGACTTTGCCCAACAAAGCCGGCTGCTACCTGATGAAGGACGCAGACGGCAAGGTGATCTATGTGGGTAAAGCGATCAACCTGCGCAGCCGGGTGCGTTCGTATTTCCACAGCGCCGCCCAGCAGGACAACAAAACGCGGGTGCTGGTCAACCACATTCGGGACATAGAATGGATCATCGTCGCTTCCGAACTGGAAGCCTTGATCCTGGAAATGAACCTGATCAAGAAACACAAGCCGCGCTATAACGTGCGGCTCAAGGACGATAAGCGTTACCCCTACATCAAAGTGCACCTGGCGGACGCGTTCCCCAAGGTCACTGTGACCCGCAACATGCAGGCCGACGGCTCACGCTATTTTGGGCCGTACACCAGTGTGTGGGCCGTTCACAAAACGCTGGATGTGCTGCGCCGCATCTTCCCCTATCTGACTTGCGACCGCGAGATCACCGGCCAGGACGAGCGCGCCTGCCTGTACTACGACATCAAGCTGTGCAATGCTCCCTGCATTGGCAAGATCGATCAAGCCGATTACCGCCAGATGATCAGCGATTTGTGCGATTTCCTGAACGGGCGCACTGAGCCGGTCGTGCAGCGGCTGCAGACCGAGATGGCCCAGGCTTCGGATGAACTGCGCTTCGAAAAAGCCGCGGGGCTGCGCGACCAGCTGGAGGCGATCCGCACCATCGTCGAGCGCCAGCGCGTGGTGTCGAACGACTACGCCGACTCAGATGTGATCGCCATGGCGCGCTCCGAGCGCGAAGCCTGTGTGCAGGTCTTCTTCATCCGCAACGGCAAGCTGATCGGCCGCGAATACTTCATGATGGAGAACACCGCCGAAACCCCCGACGCGGACGTGCTGGCCGAATTCATCAAGCAGTTCTACGACCAGGCGGCCAGTGTGCCGGAAGAGGTGCTGCTGCCGCACGAAGTGGAAGAAGCCCAGGTGATCCGCCAGTGGCTGAGCAAGCAGCGCGGCAATGGCGGCGTGGAGATCAAAGTGCCGCGCCGCGGCCAAAAGCGGGACCTGATCCGCATGGCGGCCGAGAATGCCAGCGAGACGCTGAATGCACTGCAAACCCAGTGGAAGGCGGACGCCCACCGCCAGACCGAAGCGCTGACCGAGATCCATGATGCGCTGGAACTGCCGCGGGCGCCCGAGCGCATTGAGTGCTACGACATCTCCAACACGCAGGGCACAGCGGCGGTGGGCAGCATGGTGGTCTTCGAGCGCGGCGTGGCCAGCAACCGTCTGTACCGGCGCTTCAATATCAAGAGCGTGCAGGGGCCGGACGACTTCGCCAGCATGCAGGAGGTGCTCACCCGGCGCTTCCGTCGCTGGGGGGCCGCCCAGCAGGACGCCGCCTTGCCGGGCGCCAAACCGGACCCGGCCTTCGGCGGCCTGCCGGACCTGCTGATCGTGGACGGCGGCAAGGGCCAGCTGGGGCGCGCCGTGGCCGTCTTGGACGAATTCGGGTTGTTGGAACGGGTGCCGGTGGCCGCGCTGGCCAAGCAAAGTGAAGAGATCTTCCTGCCAGGGCGCGAACAGGGCATCCTGCTGCCGCGCAATTCACAGGGTTTGTTCCTGCTGCAGCGCATTCGCGATGAAGCGCACCGCTTCGCGATCACCGCGCACCGCGCCCGCCGCAGCAAGAGCGGCGTGGCCTCGCGACTGGATGAAGTGCCCGGCATCGGCCCCAAGCGCCGCCGGGCCTTGTTCAAGGCTTTCGGTTCGATCGAGGCGATGCGCGCCGCCAGCCTGGAGCAGTTGACTGCGGTGGAAGGCGTCACGCGGGCTTTGGCGGAACAGCTCAAAGCGCATCTTGAGTAACTGGCAAGTCTTGGGTTAAACTGTCGACATGAGCAAAAAAGACAAGCAGAAACAGAAAATGAGCTTCAGCCAGATGGTGTTTTCAGTGATCGCCGTCCTGGTCATCATCGCCATGGTGTTGGGGGCGGTGCTTAGCCTCTAGCATCTCCATTCGCACATAGGCAAATCTATCAAAACCTCCAGTTCTGCAGCTGATTGCCCTTATAATCAGCCGATCGAATTGGAGGATTATCTTGACATACAAATTCAAGAGCACGTTATTGGTACTGGTCGCGCTATTGCTGGCGGCCTGTGGTGGGGCCGCAGTTGAGGCGACACCCGAAACGATCATCGTTGTAGTGACTGCCACCCCCGAAATTGTTGAAGAGCCCGTTGAAACAGACAGCACCGTTGAGGTGCGCACGATTCAGGACGTCAATCTGCGTGCTGGCGATGGTACTGCCTATGGCGTCGTCACGATCGTGCCTGGGAATGCCACGGTCGAAGTGATCGGCAAGAACAGCAGCGGTTCCTGGCTGCAGGTGGTCTACAACGGTGCAACTGGCTGGATTTCTGCACCTTTCACTGAAGGAGAAGTGCCTGCGGACGTTCCGGTAGTGCAGGCTCCCCCGCCGCCGACAGGCGGTGGGCAGGCTGCCCAGCCGACCAGCACCAGCGCTCCGGCCGCTGGCGGCGGGGGCGGCAATGCGGGTGGCGGTGGTGGTAATGCGGGCGGTGGCAACGATGCTGGGGGCAACGCCGGCGGAGCCCAAGTGGCGCCAGCCGACAGCAATATCTCAGTCAGCGCCAACATCAAGAACCAGAGCAGCACCCACACCGGTGAGATTTCCTACCCCGAAGGGGATGCTCAGGACCGAGTGGTCGTGAACGTGTCTGGCTTTGACAGCAATACTACCTCGGGCGAATTGCGCTTTACGCTGACCTGTACCGGGCAGGGCGTGGCCAATGTCAAGGTGACCGCGATCAGCACCAATGGCGGCACCCCGGCGTGTAATAACACTTGGACGGCGTTTTTTACCAACGTCAGTACCAATCACAACATCACGATTTTGTTAGATTCGGGCGCGGCTGCCTACGTCAACTGGACACTGCTGATTACCAAATAAGCAGGCATGTAAACAAAAAAAGCCCCGCTGAACCTCGGCGGGGCTTTTTTATTGGCAGCCTGGATAGAGGGTTTGAGAGTTTTTGATAGCCTTGGATGGGATAAATAGCCTCGTGCGGCCGATCGCCGCCTGGAGGTGTGATGGCTAAGAAAGCTCATTTGTGGCTGTTCCCGATGGCTGTGATTCTGGGGATCGCGTTTGATTTCCTGTTCTGGGGACGCAGCCTTAGTGTTTCCTTTGCGATTTACATGGCTTTGCTGCTGGCCGCCGGCTTCTGGCTGGCGCAGCGCGCCGGGCTTAAGCCGGCGCGTGCGGCCATGGGGCTGCTACTGCCGATCGCCTTGCTCTCTCTGGTCAGCGGGGTGCGCACCGAGCCGCTGACCGTGCTGCTCAGCCGCACGGCGGCGGTGGGACTGCTGGCCTTGTTCGCCATCAGCTTTCTGGGCGGGCAGTGGCCGCGCTTCGGTTTCGTGGACTATGTCTACAAGCTGCTGGGCTTCATCCCGCAGGGACTGGGGCTGATGCGCGCCAACGGAGCGGCGCCCAAGAGCGGGGCGCTGCGCTGGCTGCTGCCTGTGGGGCGCGGCCTGCTGCTGGCCCTGCCGCTGCTGGGCTTTCTGATGGTGCTGCTGGCTTCGGCCGATGCCTTTTTTGCCGAATGGGTGGAACGCTTCTTCGCCGACTTTGAGCGCCTGCCGGAATTCCTGTGGCGCGGCTTTATCATCCTGGTCGTGGCCTACATACTGGCCGCGGCCTACAGCTATGCCTTTGAACGCAGCCAGAAGCAAGCCCTGATCGGGGAAGACAAACCCTGGGTGCATCCCTTCATTGGCTTCCCGGAAGTGACCACTGTGCTGGTCAGCGTCAATCTGCTGTTGATGGTCTTCGTCTTCGTGCAGTTCCGCTACTTCTTTGGCGGTCTGGCCAATATTGTCGAAGGTCCGGCCGGGTTTACCTTTGCTGAATATGCCCGGCGCGGGTTTGCCGAGTTGGTGGTGGTTTCGCTGGCCTTGCTGGGCTCTTTCATGCTCTTGAGCGCGCTATCCAAGCGTGAGAACGCCACGCAGCACACCTGGTTTGCCGGGTTGGGTTTTGTGCTCTTCGCTCAGGTGGCGGTCATTCTGGCTTCCGCTTTCCAACGGCTGCTGCTGCTGGAGCAGGCCTATGGCTTCAGCCGCCTGCGCACTTACCCGCATGTGTTCATGATCTGGCTGGGTCTGTTGCTGCTGGCCGTGGTCTTGCTGGAGGCCTGGCGCCGCCCGCGCGCTTTTGCCCTGGCCGTGTTGGCTGCCAGCCTGGGCTTTGTGCTCAGCCTGCTGGCCCTGAATGTGGATGCCTTCATCGTGCGCGCCAATATTGCGCATGCCCGCGAGGCGCTGATCGGTTCGGTGCACCAGAACGACCCGGTCGCCTCCCGCCTGGGCAGCGACGGCCCGCTGGACTACGGTTATCTGGCCCAGCTGTCTGCGGACGCCATCCCGGCGCTGGTCGAAGGCTACCGCACCGCGCAGGCCGATGGCGATGAAGCCCTGGCCAAGCCGCTGGCCGCCGCGCTGGCCTGCTACTTTCATCTGAACCCGGAGATGCTGCAGCCGGATTGGCGCGAGTGGAATGCAGCCGAGGCGACGGCGCGGCGTGAATGGGCTGCGCTGCAAAGCGAAGCGGGCTTTCCTGCCGTGGCCTACACCGAGGCGGATTACCTGCCGGCGGTGAGATTGGATGATGAGCTTTGGCCCTGCTACCCTGAGTGGCAGCGCTAGGGCCGGCCGCTAAGCCGATGGTATGATTCCTGGCGTGACAGCCGCCCCAAACACGGCCCAGCGCAGCAACCCGGAATGGTTGGCAGCGCTGCACGACGCCTCTCCCGAAGCCATTGAGGACCTGCGTGCGGTGCTGCTGCGCGGCCTGCGCGCCGCCCTGGCGGGCCGCGTGCAGGATGACCTGGACAGCCTGGCCGAGGACTTTGCCCAGGAAGCCCTGCTCAAAGTCCTCGGCAATCTGGATTCGTTCCGCGGCGAAAGCCGTTTCACCACCTGGGCGCAAAAGATCGCGGTGCATGTGGCGCTCTCGGAACTGCGTCGCCGGCGCTGGCGGGACATTCCTTTACAGGTCTTCACCGAATCCAGCGAGGGCGACGAGTTGACCCCCAGTATCCTCACTGATCACAGCCCGCAGCCGGAGCAACTGGCCAGCCAGCGCGAGCTGATGGGCACGGTGGAGCAACTGATCTTCGAGGAGCTCACTGAGCGCCAGCGCACGGCCATGCTGGCCATTCTGCAGGACGGGCTGCCGCTCAGCGAGGTGGCCGAGCGTCTGGAGACCAACCCGAATGCGCTTTACAAGCTGCTGCACGATGCGCGCCAGCGGTTGCGCCAGAAATTGGAAGAAAAAAGCGGCCTCTCCGCTCAGGAATTGCTGGCTGTTTTCGAGGCCGACTAGGTAATACTCCCCCAATAAAGAGCGTCAATACACAAATCCATGGCACGCATCCAATCCGAAACCCTTAAGAAACTCATTCGCAGAGCACTGCACACGCGCAGCGAGGAAATTGGCTGTGAGACCTGCTTTGAAAGCCTGGACCGCTTTGTGGAACTCGAATTGGACGGCAAAGATGCCTCGCAGGCTTTCCCGTTGATCAAATACCATTTGGAGCTTTGTACGGGCTGCGCCGAGGAATACCAGGCGCTTTTGGCCGCCTTGAATGAATTGCAGACAGATTCCTCTGCCGACTTGCCTTCTTAGCCTGCCGTTAATTTCTTTGATATTGCAATCAGGGCCTGCTGGGTATAATTACACCCATGTCTGAGCCAGAATTCACCGAAGAAACCACCCCCAATACACCGGTCAGTGACCCTGCCGCCACCCAAAAGGTCAGCGCGGCGCCGGCCGGCGCCCCCCGGCCGCGGCGCTGGACCTGGATCCTGGGCGGCCTGGGCTTGTTGCTCTTGCTGGGTGGGCTGGGTGCCCTGGTTGGTTATCAGACCGCGCTGATGGCGCGCCAAAACGAGCAAACTTTGCAGAGCGCGGTGGAAGCCCATTACCAATATGAGCTGGCCCTGAGCGACCTGCAACAAGGCGCCTGTGCACGCGCCAAAGAACGCCTGATCTACGTGATCGAGCTGATGGCCGACCATCCGGCGGCCCAGAGCGCCCTGGTGGAAGCCTCGATATGCGAACAAAGCGACCCAATGGCCAGTATCGGCGACACGGCCGCGGAGCCGGAAGCTGAGCCAACCCCGGACCTGCGCGGCGCCGACACGATCTTTAATGAACTGCCCTCGCGTATGTCCGCCAATGATTGGAGCGGCACGCTGACCTCGCTGGACACCCTGCGCCGCAACTTCGCAGACTATAAGCCGATCGAAGTGGACGGTCTGTACTATGTGGCCCTGCGCCAGCGCGGCGTGGCGCGCATCCTCTCCGGCGAATTGGAGCCGGGCATCTTTGACCTGAATCGGGCTGAGCAGATCGGCCCGCTGGACAATGAAGTCAGCAACTACCGCCAATGGGCGATCTGGTACTTGGTGGGTTCCAGCTTCTGGGAGATCGACTGGCCGCAGGCCGTGCAGTACTTCAGTTATGTGAAGGATGCGGCCCCCAGCCTGCACGATCTCAGTTTCATCAGCGCGCTGGACCGCTACAACACCGCTTTGGTGCGCTCCGCCGAGGAGATGGTGGATGAGGCCATGCGCCTGGGGGTGCAGAAGCAGTGGTGCTCGGCTGAAGAGCGCATTTACGAGGCCAACGCCATCACACCGCTGACGCCTGAGCAGCAGGCCGAGGCCGACCGCTTCAGTCAAAACTGCCTGGAACACGGCAACGAATAACCCCGCAGCATGATCCCTGACTGGGCGCTGCTGATCTCTTTCTGGTTGCATATGCTGGCCACCGCAGTTTGGCTGGGCAGTCTGGCCGCCCTGGCCCTGTTTGTATTGCCCAGCTTGCGCCGGGGCCTGCCCGCCGCGGACTATGCCGCCTGGCTGCAAGCGCTCAATACGCGCCTGGACCCGCTGGGCTGGTTCAGCCTGGGGCTGTTGACCTTTACCGGGTTGATGCAGATGACGCCCAACCCCAACTACGACGGTTTTCTGAGCATCAGCAACCCGTGGGCGGTGGCCATGCTGGCCAAACATCTGGTCTTCTTTGCCATGATCGGCGTTTCTGCCTACCTGACCTGGAAGGTCTCGCCCGCCCTGGGGCGCGCCGCTTTGCGCCGGGCGCGCAGCAAGGGCGGCCTGGAGGCCGGCGACCAGGTCCTCTTGATCCAGTTCCAGCGCCTGGTGACCGCCAACCTGCTGCTGGGCTTGTTGGTGTTGGTCTTCACTGCTTGGGCGCGGATTTCCTAAACTACGACTCAAACGGCATAAAGCTTGCACATCTCTGAAGAAACGGAGGTGTGCTTTTGAATTCCGATTGGATTGGCATGGCAGCTTTGGTGGCCGTGCATTTGGGTTTTGCCGCCCTGCTGGGCGCTTTTGCCGGCCGCGCCAAGGACTTACCCAGCCGCAGCGCCAGCTTCCTGGCAGCCCTGGCCTATTTCGGTTCCAGCTTGAGCTTGCCGCTGACGCTGTTGCCCAAGGCCGGCCTGGGGCTGGTTTCCGCCGGGCTGTTTGCCTACTTTGGGCGCCGGGGCATCCCAGGCGCCTGGCAGGCGCGCCTGGCCTGGTTGTATGCCGGCTTCTCTATGCTGCTGATCTTGCTGTGGAGCGCGGCACAGGGCTGGTTCTCGCCGTTGGCCAGCCTGGGAGCTGCCGCCGGCTGGGCTGGGGTGCTGGCCTGGCGGCGCGGCTTTACGGCCGGCTAGCGGCTGGCCCCAGCGCGGCCAGTCGCGTGGCCTGCAGCACGGGTTCAGGTGACTCGCGGCCGCTTTCCAAGCGGCCGGTGACCAGCAGCGCGTCCCGGCTGTTGAAGGCCTGGCGATCCCGGCGATAGACTTCGTCTGGGATGACCACGCGCAGTGTGCCTTCAAAGTCGGCCAGGTCCATGAAATACAAATAGCCGCCGCGGCTGGTTTGAACCCGCCGCCAGGTCTGACGCATGCCTGCCACGCGCAGTTCGGCGCCTGGGGCGCGCCCGGCGGCTTCCAGTGTGTTGAGCGCGCCGGCCGCCGCGGCCTGGGCGGCAAAGGTATCCAGCGGATGGGCGGCCAGGGCCACGCCCAGCAGTTCACGTTGGGTTTCGGCTTTCTCGACTTCGCTCCAATCTTCGCTTTGTGCGGCTGGCGCTTCAAACAGCGGCAGCTGGCCGCGCCGCCAGGCGCCTTGTTCCAGTTCTTCCAGTAAATGGGGGATCAAACCCAACCCCTCCAACGCGCCGACCTGGATCAGGCGGCGCGCCTCAACCGGGCGCGGATAGGCGCGGGTCAGGAAGTCGCCCAGCGAGCTGAACGGGCGCAGGGCGATGATGCGCCGTTGGGTTTCGCGCCCCAGCTCACGCAGCTGGTCCAAGCCCATGTAGAGCCGTGGCTGGCCTTCTATATACGAGACGCTGAATTGGCGTTGGGAATGGTTGATGTGCGGCGGGTGCAGACGCAGGCCCATGCGCAGCGCTTCCAGCAGATAGGTTTCCTGCCCGTAGTAGCCGCCCCAGTTGGCCAGCACGGCGGCCATGAACTCCGCCGGGTAGTGGGCCTTGCACCAGGCCGAGCGCCAAGCAACTTGAGCGTAGGAAGCAGCATGCGCTTTGGGGAAGCCGTAGCCGGAGAAGGCCGCCATCATGTCCCAAATGCGCTCAGCAACTGCGGGCGGCACCTGCTTGATCTCTCCTGCGCCGCGCACAAATTTCTCTTTCAAGGTTTGCATTTGCTTGCCGGGGTCAAAGTGGCTCATCGCCCGGCGCAGCAGGTCGGATTCGGCCAGGCTGAAGCCGGCCAGTTCATGGGCCACACGCAGCACCTGCTCCTGATAGAGGAAGACGCCGTGTGTCTCGGCCAGCAGCGGTTCCAGGGCGGGGTGGATGTGCTCGACGCGTTCGCGGCCCAGGTGGCGGCGCACGAAGGCGTCTTTCAGGCCGCCGGTCAACGGCCCAGGGCGGAACAAGGCCAGGGCGGCCATGACATTGTCGACGCTGTCGGCCTGCGTCTCGCGCAGCGTGGCGCGCATGCCCGGGCTTTCGATCTGGAAACAGCCGATGGTGCGGCCGTTGCGCACCATCTCGGCGGTGAGCGGGTCGTGGTCAGGGATCTCGTCCAGCACCTGCAGGCGTTGGCTGCCCGCCGCGCTGTGCTGGCGGATGTGGTCGGCTACGTCGCCCAGCACGGTCAGGCCGCGCGTGCCCAGTAGGTCCATCTTGACCAGGCCCATGTGCTGCACACCCTCCAGGTCGTATTGGGTGATGGTGATGCCCTTACCGGAGAATTGGGTGGGCACCGTGTCGGTCAGCGGGCTGGAACTGATCACGATGCCGCCAGGATGGATGGAGAGGTGGTGAGGGAGACCGATCAGGGCTTGGGCGTCGGCGAAGACGCGCTGGTGCTGCGGGCTGCGGAAACGGCTTTCCAGGTCAGCATAGGCCTGCGGATCTTCAGGATGGTGGCCCGGCCCCCAGTAGCGATAGGGTAGGCTGTCCACCATGCGCTTGATCTCGGCGGGCGGCAGGCCGTGCGCCTTGGCGACCTCACGCAGGGCCGAACGGCGTCGGAAGCGGTTGATGGTGGCCACCATCGCCACCCGGTCTGCGCCGTAGTGTTCGTAGACGTGGCGGATGACCACATCGCGGCGTCGCGAGCACAGGTCGGTATCAATATCCGGCGGGTTGGGCCGGGCCGGGTTGAGGAAGCGCTCGAAATACAGGTTGAGGCGCATGGGGTCTGGGGTGGTGATCTCCAGGCAGTGGGCCACCAGCGAGGAAGCCGCTGAGCCGCGTGAAGAGATGGGCACGCCGGCCCGGCGGGCAAATCCCAGGATCTCTTCCATGATCAGGAACAGCGTGGTGTAGCCGCTGGCTTGGATGACTTGCAGTTCGTGGTCCAGGCGGGCGCGCAGGGTTTGGCTGATTTCACCGTAATGGCGCTGCGCGCCGGCGTAGGCCCGGCGGCGCAGCGCTTCCTGCGCGTCTTGCCCGGGCGGCAGGTCGGGCTGGGGGAAGTTGGGCTGGCCCAGCGGCAAGTCGAACTGGCAGCGCTCGGCAATTTCCCATGTCGCCGCCAGGGCCGCCGGGCTGAAGCGCGCCTGCATTTCCGCCGCGCTGGGAAAGTGCGCCGGCGCGGAGGCGTCAGCGGGTAGGGCGGAGAGCGGCGTGTTGGTGCGGATGGCGGCGGCCAGACGCTGCAGGCCGGCTTCCTGCGGCTGCAGGTAATAGACGGGCCACAGCGCAGCATCCACGCCGGCCCGGTAAAAGCGATCGCCAAACAACTGTCCCAGCTCGGGGTGGGGTGCATCCGCCAGGCAGATCAGGCCCTCGGCGTGCTGCTGCAACTGGGCCAAGGGCAAGCTGCGTTCGTCCCCGTTGGGCTCCCCTTGCAGCCAGCTGCTCAGCTGGCATAGCTGCGTCCAACCCTGGGCGTTGATTGCCAGCAGACGCAGGGTAAGCGGTTGGCCGGCCTGCAGCCTGACGGTCATACCCAGAATGGGTCGGATGCCGGCGGTCTGGCAGGCCAGGCTGAACTCGATGGCCCCGCTGAGGCGGTTGTGGTCGCAGAGGGCCAGGACCGGCTGGCCCGCCGCGGCGGCCGCGGCTGCCAGCTGGGCCGGGGCGGGCAGGCCGCGTAGAAAGGAAAACTGCGAGTGGGTGGCTAAATGCACAAACATGAACGCTTGTTCTATTATAAAGCCAATATAATCAGGGCATGAGCGAACGTTTACGCCAGCAAGGCCGCCCGGATTGGGAAGTGGCGGCCCTGACGCGCCTGGGACATTCGGGGGAGCGCGGGCTGCATGCTGTGGCGTTCGTCTCGCAGCGCAACGCGCCGATTCGCTTTGGGCGCCAGCCCACCGGGGCCAAGTGGACCCTGTGGGGCATGCTGTTCGGCCCGCCGCTGATCGTGCTGAATGCGGCCCGCGCCGAGCTGGTGCGCCAGGGGCGGGACGCTTGGACGCTCTCGGCGATCGCCCATGAGGTCAAACACTACGAACAAGGGTTTTGGGTGGCGCTGTCGGTGTATGGGGAGCTGGAAGCCTGGCAGCTGCAGATCCAGGTGTTGCGTGATCTGGGCGCCCCGCCGCGGCATGCCGCCTATCTGGCGATCGAGCAGCTGCCATTGACCCACGACCCGGCCGTGCTGCGCGAAGCCGCCCGGCTGATGCGGGAGGCTTCGCCCGGCTACCGCAGCGACCTGCTGCCACTCAACCCGCTGCCGTACATGCTGCGCCGCGTCTGGCAGCGCTGGCGAGGCGGCAAGGGTTAGCCGCTGCTCGCTTCCTTTCGTAGATAACGGCGCACTGCCTGCTGATAGGCCTCTGCCAGTAGTTCCTGCACTTTCCCCCACGTGACAGCTGGATTGAGTACACACACAAAACTTTGCGCGGCGTAGTCAGGGTGCGGCATGATCCTATCCAGCGCAGCGAAGTCGTAGGCGCTGAGGTCCAGCTGGTGAGAGCCAAACAGGGCCTCGAAGGTGGCGCGGGTGAGGCCGATATTGAGACGGAAGACCCCGGGCCGGCTGAGGTTGGAGACCTGCTCGTACGGATTGTCAGTGAGGGCGAGGGTGGCGAAAGCCAGCAGGCGCTCATCCTTGTAGAAGAAGAACTTGTAGCCCATCGCCTCGGTCATCTCCACTCCGTCGAATGACAGAATGTGCTCGCTAAGGGCGACTTGATCGAGGGGGTGCATCATCTCTGAGAAATGCCTTCGCTGGTTAGCAACTGCTGATAGATTTCTGTTGTGTGTTTGTATATAACTTGAGTTGAAAATAATTTTTCTGCTCTTGCTCTTCCAGCTTTTCCCATTTGTTCCCGCAGAGTTGGCCTTTCGATCAATTTTTCTAGTGCATTTGCCAAAGCGCTCGAATCGCGCGGCGGAACCAACAAGCCATTAACAGTGTGTTCAACTACATCTTTGCAACCCGGAATATCTGTAGTGACAATCGCTCGTCCACAAGCTGCGGCTTCCACAAGAGTTTTTGACAAACCTTCCCGGTAGGATGGCAGGCAAACAATATTGGCTGAATAGTAAACAGCTTGCATATTGCTTTGCCATCCAAGCCATTCGACTGTTCCTTCTTCTACCCAATTATCGATGATTCTCTGAGGAACTGATGAGGGGTTGCCTTCGTCAGGCGTGCCAACGAGCAAGAACTTGGCTCTTTTTTGTGTTTTGTTAAGCGTTTTGGCAGCTTCCACAAATTCAGCTACGCCTTTCTCCCATAATAGGCGGGCTGGCAATAAGACAACTGGAACATCGGCCATGGGTTCTGGCGCATACTGGAATGACTGCATGTCTACTCCCGATCCGGGAACCAGAAAAGCTTGGCTTTCAGCGATGATGCCACGGTTGACAAAAAAATCCAGATCGGATTGGTTCTGAAAGATCACACTGGTTCCTGTTAAGAGCACTTTATAAACCCCCAAGAAGATGCCCCTGGCTAACTTCCACCCTAACGATTGGCTAATAAAGACATGGCCAAGACCTGTGATTGAGTTGACTATATGCTTTGTCCCCACCAGCTTTCCAGCGATCGTTCCAAAAAGAACACATTTGACCGTGAAGTGGTGGACTAAGTCAAAACTATTCTTTTTGTACGTCCTAAAAAGTTCAAGCAAGCTCGCTAGCTCTTTAACCGGGTTTATTCCTCGCCTAGACAGTTTGACGGGCAACCATTTGGCCCTGCTTTTGGTCAAGAGTTTGGAATACCTGCCTGGCGGGGAAATCAAGGATACTTCATAGCCATCCTGAATCAATTGTTCTGCAATGGATAGTTTGAAACCGTATAGATACCAATCTGTGTTGGCAAAGAAGGATATTTTGGTTTTTTGATCCCACTTGACTCTCATCATCGCAATTATAAGAGCCAAGGATATGATTTTCGTTCAATCTTTGCTTTAAGCATTTGTGGTAGATCCAATTCACAATTCCGCTGATGCGCATTGGTGTGGATACCGGCGGCAGCCGGGGCGGCCAGATCGTGTACGGTTCAAAACCGCTGGGTTATAGGTATCCCATTTCCTGGGCCTTGGTGAACGCCTCGGTACGGTTTCGGGCTCCGAGCTTGACCATGGCGGATGATAAGTAGTTGCGTACGGTCCCTTCGGCGAGATGCAACCTTTGGGCGATTTCGACATTGGGATGTCCTTCGCCGACCTCTCGCAGGACTTCTCGCTCGCGGTCAGTGAGCGGGTCGCTGCCCGTCCACGCCGATACTGCCAACTCCGGGGCGATCACTCGGTTGCCTGCTGCCACCCGCCGGAGGGTGTCGGCCAGGTGCTCGATGGGCGAGTCCTTGAGTACGTATCCAGACACTCTGGCATCCAGTGCTCGCCGCAGATAGCCAGTTCGGGCGAAGGTGGTGACGATCACCACCCGCACCTTCGGGTTGTCTTTGAGGCGGGACGCCAGCTCGAGCCCCGTCATTCCCGGCATTTCGATATCGGTGAGAAGAATGTCCGGCTGGTGTTCTGCGACAGCGGCCAGACCCTGCTCGCCATCTTCGGCAACCGCGACGACTGCGATGTCGGGTTCGAGCTCGAGGAGTCGCGCAAAGGCTCCCCGCACCATGGCCTGGTCTTCGACGAGGACGACGCGGATCATGAAGAACCTCCACCGAAGGGCATGTCGATGCGCAGCTCGGTTCCGCCCTTCGCTCCGGATCCGAAGGTGAGAATCCCGCCTGCGGCTATCACGCGTTCGCGCATGCCCTGAATTCCCGAGCCGGTTCCCTTGGCACTAGGCCCAATTCCGTCGTCAGTCACCGTGAGTGATACGCCGCCGTCCTGGCTGTCGATGCGGATCTGCGCGGTGCCCGCGTTGGCATGGCGCAGCACATTGGTGACCGCTTCTCGAAGCCCCAACGCCAGCACATTTTCGACCGAAGGCGCCAAATCGACCTCGAATTCTCCGAACGTCTCCAATTGGATGCCTGCCGCGGCCAGCGCATCGCGTGCGACGGCGAGTTCGTCGAGCAGCGACGCCTGATGCCATCCAGCGACGCTTTCCCTGATCGAAGACAGTGCCTCGCGGGCGATACGTTCCACCTCATCGGCTTCTTCGGCGGCGCGATCCAGGTCCGACGGGGCCAGTTTTTTGACGAGTTGGCTTCGCACGATGATGGCGGTGAGGGCCTGTCCGGCGATGTCGTGGACGTCGCGAGCGATCCGTTCCCGCTCGGCAATGGTGGCGAGATGAGCGATGCGGCGGTTCTCAGCCCGCAGCGTGAGCGCACGATGGTCCCTTGACACATCATGGAAGACGGCGGAGCCAATCACCCAAATCATGATCACTGAGATGAGTATGAAGCCGCGAAACGGCCAAGGGATCGAACTCAGGAGGAAGCCGGGCAGGGTCAGAGCGGTGATCACCAACAACCTGTGTCGCAGCGTCTCCTGACTGGCTGACCTGGCAAGCAGAGCGGCGGCATAGATGGGCAGCGCCATGATCGCTGTCGAGCCAAAGGGGGCTGTGGCGAGAGCCAGCAGCATCAGGGCAGTTGCCCCGCCGATGTCCCACCCCCGCATTTCCGAAACCACAAAGGTCGGCAGGGCCACGGCAACCACTCCGACAGCGAAAAACCAATCCGCGGGACCGGCATTGGGTGAGAAGATCGGTCCGGTGAACACGAAGGCAAAGAATATCAGGGGAGCCCAGCGCGAGAAACCGGAACGCCTCGAGTCGAAGCGTTCCGAGTTCTCGGGTCGGACTGTCGTGTTCTCGTTCACACTTCTGCGGAACGGTACGCCAGCGCGGCTGTGATTGCCCCGACGATCGTTGTCCCCGCCAGGTAGGCGAGGTGACCCCACACAGCCCCGCCTTCCACCTGCGCCAACGCCAGTTGTGCCAGGTGATAGGGCGGCAGGTACACCGCGATATTGCCCAGCCACGCCGGGAGCATCTCGAGCGGGAACCAAAGACCGGACAGGATCACCGAGGGGATCAGCACCGCGTTGAGCACCGCCGTTGCGGAGTTGGTACTGAACTTGGCGCCAACCGCCAGGGAGAACAGGCTGAATGGCAAGGAGCCAAGCAGCAGCACGCCGATGACACGCAGGACCTGGATTGTGTCCAAAGGCCCGGCGGTCAGACGGGCAACCAGGGTTATCCCCGCCAGGGTGATGATCGCATATGGCAGGGCTGCCGTGACTTTGGCGGACAGCGTCACGCCCAAGGGCGTACCGTCTGCTCTCTTGACCCGCAGCCAGCCTCGCTCGATCGCATCGGCGAGGCTGATACCCGGGTTTGACAGAACCACGGACAGCACCCCAAATGCCCCGTACCTGGCTACTGACTCGACGCCGAAGCCGCCCTCGCCACCGAACATGGTTGCGAACAGGGCAAAGAATGCCACCGGCACCAGTACCGAGAAGAAGAGAGCGATTGGCTCTCTGAAGATTGACAAAAGCTCGTCTCGCACTTCTGTTAGGAAAATCCTTGTGTTCATATCAGCACCTCCTCGTGCTGGGTTATAGCGATGAGCACCTCTTCGAGGCTCGCCGTCGCCACGGTCAAATCGTTGGCCTCGGGGTCGAGGTCGAGTAGCCTGCGGACGACCTGCTCACTGTCGGTTGTTGCGATCACGGTGCGGCCGTCACGAAGCTCGACGGTTTCCACCGAGTCGAAGGTTCTGATCACACTGACCGGCACCTTCGTCTGGACTGAGATGCGCCGCTCGCTCAACGTCCGGCGCAGTTCGTCCGGCGTCCCTTCCGCGACTACGCGTCCGCGATCAACCACAACGACCCGGTCGGCGACTGCGGCCGCCTCATCCACGAGATGCGTGGTGACGAGCACACCGGCTCCGTTGTCCAGGCGCCGCCGAATCGTGTTCCAAAACCGGCGGCGTGCCTCCACATCGAGTCCTTCGGTGGGCTCGTCCAGTACCAGCAACACTGGGTCGGCAACAAGCCCCATGGCGAGTTGCAGTCGCTGCTGCTGTCCGCCGGAGAGCTGGGCCGCACGGTGTTTCTCCAAGCCGGCCAGGCCCATCTCAGCAATGGCTCGGCTGGCGGCCTCTGGAGACAACCCCCGGCGGGCGGCGGCACTGCCGACGATCTCACCGACGGTGAGTGACCGCGGAAAACCGACCGCCTGCTGGACGACACCGAGCCTGCGCCGGGTTTCGGCGCGGCGCGGGCTGCCACCTGCCACTTGGATGAGGTCAGCGTTGCCTTCGATCAACCCGATCACATTGCGGACCAGGGTCGTTTTACCGGCTCCATTGGGGCCGAGAAGTGCGACACACTCCCCCGCCTTGACGGTCAGATCGACTCCGCTGAGAGCCGTGTAGTCCCCGTATCGGTGTACGAGCCCTCTTACTTCGAGTACATGTTCCATTTTGCTACCTCCTTTAGGCACCGATTATGGCGAACAGTCGGTGCGGCAGGTAGTGCGGACCATCATCAACCCGATGTGACAGATGTAATCCCGGATCAAGCCAGATCCGGCGGGTATCGATCAAGGAGGCAGCCGGCGACCGGTGGGCCAAACCCCAGTCGCCGCATCAGAAATTGATCCTATCATGACTTCTCTCACCCACACGCATTGGCGTGGATACCGATGCGCACCTTGCGCATCGCCTTACTGTATTGAAGCATTTGTTCTTGTCCGATGGAAGTTAAAGCACAACTCGCCATGATCGTCTTACGTCATGGCGAGCTGTGGGAAGCTTAGTCCTGTTCATTGCGCAAGTCGGCCACACCCAGGCTGCTCATCGCGGGTGTAGCGAAGTCCACACCCAGCCGAACTGCCGTGCTGCGGAGCCCGACCAGCAGCGAGCGAGGGCTGACCGGAGCTGTGCTCTGCATGGCGAAGTCGGCGTTGTAGCGACCGCTTTCCAGCCTGGCTTCCTCGAATTGCATCTGTAAATAGCTGCGCTTCTGGTTGTTCATCTTACTGCTCCTTCCTGTCTCTTTAGGGGGAGTCACCCGCAAGAACGCCCCCGATTATGTGGGACGGTCGGTGCGGCGAGTAGTGCGGCCCATCATGAACCTGATATGACAGATATCATCGGATCAAGCCACCACCAATGCCGTGTCAAACCCCATCATGTACTCTTTCCCTGATTGCCAACCACGATTGACCAATTACTCTTTTACAATTCACCCATGCGTATCGGCGTGGACACTGGCGGCACCTTCACCGACTTCGTGGTTTTCGACCCGGCGAGTGGGGCTATCGAGACGTTCAAGTTGCGCTCCACGCCGAGCGACCCGGCGGCGGCCATCCTTGAAGGTTTGGTCCGGGTGACCGCAGATGGACCGCGGCAGATCGTGCACGGAAGCACTGTGGCGACCAACGCCGTGCTGGAACGCAAGGGGGCCAAAGTGGCCTTGATTAACACGGCTGGGTTCCGCGATGTGTTGCAGATCGGCCGCCAGAACCGCCCGGCGCTCTACGATTTCTTTGCCGACCCGCCGGAGCCCTTGGTGCCGCGCCAGCACCGCCTCGAAGTAGCCGAACGCATCGCCGCCGATGGCAGGGTGCAGACTGCCCTGGACGAAGCGGTGCTGGATGCGCTGGTGGCGCACTGCCAACAGGCGGGCATCGAGGCCGTGGCGATCTGCCTGCTGTTCTCCTTCGCCAACCCCGCTCATGAGCAGGCCGTGGCGGCTCGTTTCACCGCCGCCGGTTTCAACGTCTCCGCTTCGCACCAGATATTGCCCGAGTTTCGTGAATATGAACGTGCCAGCACTACTGTGCTGAATGCCTACGTCTCGCCTGTGATGAGCGGCTACCTGGACAAGCTCGCCGCGGCGCTGCCCGACGACCGCTTGCAGGTGATGCAGTCCAACGGCGGCATGGCCGGCCCGCGCCTGGCCGGGCGGGAGGCGGTGCGCTGCATCCTCAGCGGTCCAGCGGGCGGCCTGGTGGCTGCCCAGGCGCTGGCGGCCGCCACCGGCTACGGGCGCCTGCTGACCTTCGATATGGGCGGCACCTCCACCGACGTGGCTTTGATCGACGGGGAAGCCCAGGTCAGCCGCAGCTCGCAAATTGGCGGCCTGCCGGTACACGTGCCGATGCTGGCGATCCACACCGTGGGGGCCGGCGGCGGCTCGATCGCTTTGCGTGATGCCGGTGGAGGCTTGCAGGTGGGGCCGCATAGTGCCGGGGCTAGCCCCGGCCCGGCGGCCTACGGGGCCGGTGATCTGCCCACAGTGACGGATGCCAATCTGCTGCTGGGGCGCATCCGGCCCGAGCACTTCTTCGGCGGCCAACTGCGCCTGGACGCCGGCCGCGCTGCGGCGGCCTTTGACCGCCTGGCCGGCGAACTGGGCCTAAGCCCGCAGGCGTGCGAGCTGGGCGTAGTGCAGATCGCCAACGCTCACATGGCGCGTGCCTTGCGGGTGATCTCGGTGGAAAAGGGCCACGATCCGCGCGATTTCACCTTGTTGGCCTTCGGCGGCGCCGGCGGCCTGCACGCCACTGACCTGGCGCGCGCCCTGGGCATGCCGCGCGTGCTGGTGCCGCGCCAGGCGGCGACTTTCTCGGCCCTGGGCATGCTGCTGGCCGAGGTGGTTAAGGACTGCAGCCGCACGGTGATGTGGCGGGGCGTAGCACTCGCCTTGCCGGGCGATACGCTCGCCGGCGAGCTGGAAACCCACCTGGCGGAGCTGGCCGCGACCGGGCGCGCCCAACTTGCCGCCGAAGGTGTGCCTTCGGAAGCGCTG
>JAHCII010000001.1 GCA_026129305.1 Anaerolineales bacterium | reverse complement strand
TCGGTGAGGCCGGCGTCGGCAAGACCGCCATCGTCGAGGGCCTGGCCCAAAAGATCGCCACCAACGATGTGCCGGAGATCCTCTCCGGCAAGAAGGTGCTCTCGCTCGACCTGGGCGCCATGATCGCCGGCTCGCGCTTCCGCGGCGAGTTCGAAGAGCGCCTTAAGGCCACCCTGGAAGAGATCCAGCGCGCCGAGGGCGAGATCATCCTGTTCATTGACGAGCTGCACACCGTCGTCGGCGCCGGCGCCGCGCAGGGCGCCATGGACGCCAGCAACATGCTCAAGCCCGCCCTGGCGCGCGGCGAGCTGCATGCCGTGGGCGCCACCACGCTGGACGAATACCACAAGTTCATCGAGAAGGACGCCGCGCTGGAGCGCCGCTTCGCCCCAGTCTACGTCGAAGAGCCCAGCGTCGAGGACACCATCCAGATGCTGATGGGCCTGCGCGACCGCTACGAAGCGCACCACAACGTGCGCTTCGCCGACGAGGCGCTGGTGGAAGCCGTGCGCCTCTCGCACCGCTACGTCACCGACCGCCACCTGCCGGACAAGGCCATCGACCTGATGGACGAGGCCGCCGCCAAGCTGCGGGTGGCGCTCTACTCGCTGCCCGACGAGCTCAAGAACCTCAAAACCGAGATCGACCGCCTGCAAGCCGAAGAAGAGCAAGCCGGTGTGGAACGCAATTACGAGCGCGCCGCCGAGAAGAAGTCGGCCCGGCTGCGCATTGAAGAAGACTTCAAAACCAAGCGTGAAGCCTGGGAAGGCGAGCACCAGCTGGACGAAGTCGTGGATGTCAACGACATCGCCGACGTGATCCACCAGTGGACCGGCATCCCGGTCAGCCAGATGATGGAGACCGAAGCCGAGAAGCTGCTGCAGATGGAAGACCGCCTGCACGAGCGCCTGATCGGCCAGCACGAGGCCATCGCCGCCGTGTCCGACGCCATCCGCCGGGCGCGCTCCGGCCTCAAAGACCCCAAGCGCCCGATCGGCTCGTTCATCTTCATCGGCCCCTCCGGCGTGGGCAAGACCGAGCTGGCCAAGGCCCTGGCCGAATTCATGTTCGACGATGAAGATGCACTGCTGCGCATCGACATGAGCGAATACCGCGAGCAGCACACCACCGCCCGCCTGTTCGGCGCCCCTCCAGGCTATGTAGGCTATGAGGAAGGCGGCCAGCTGACCGAGGCGGTACGCCGCCGCCCGTACCGCGTGATCCTCTTCGACGAGATCGAAAAGGCGCACCCCGACGTGTGGAACGCGCTGCTGCAGATCCTGGACGACGGCCGCCTGACCGACGGCCAGGGCCGCACGGTCGACTTCCGCAACACCGTGCTGATCATGACCAGCAACCTGGGCACCGAATTCGTGCGCAAGTCCGGCTCGCTGGGCTTCCTGCAGGAGACCGGCAGCGACGAAGAGCGCCAGTCCAGCGAGAAGATCCAGAAGGCGCTGCGCGACACCTTCCGGCCGGAGTTCATCAACCGCATCGATGAGATCATCACCTTCTCGCCGCTGTCCACCGAGGATATGATGCAGATCGTTGACCTGCAAATGACCGAGATCCAGGAGCGCCTGGCCGAGAAGGGCGTCAGCGTCTCCCTGAGCGACGCGGTGCGCGAGTGGCTGGCCAAGCAGGGCTACGACGCCGCCTTCGGCGCCCGCCCCCTGAAGCGCGCCCTGCAGAAGTACGTGGAGAGCCCGCTCTCTAAGCGGCTGCTGGCCGGCGACTTCAAGCCTGGCGACAACATTCTGGTCGACGTGGACGAGAAGGGCGAAGACACCGTCTTCAAGGCGGGCAAGCCCACCGGCGTCAAGAAAACGCAAGACGTTGAGGCCTAGCTAGCCAAACACAGACGCCCGTCTCCGGGCGTCTGTGTTCTCTTGCCTGCAGCAGATTTTTATCTGCTTTCTTTCTCGTTCCTTACTGGCCTGCTTGTGACGGTTATAATCCCGGACTATGAAATTGCCATCCGATTTGGTTCTAAACACAACCCTTGAAGATCCTGACAAAAAGATATATGTGGTTTCTTATCAGAATTCTGGCCGTACCTGGCTGCGCTCCTTGTTATCAAGATACAAACAACTCTTACTTGACGTAGATGGTTTCCACATCAAGCTTCATGCATATTATTCAGAACAGCCTTACTGTCCACAATTCATCTTTTATCACGCAAGGTCTGCAGATATACCCGACAAACCTTCGCTTATAAAACGTCTTTTGGGTAGGAGGGAAATTGTTTATGACTTTGATTCAACTCTGTACGAGAAGTCACGCCTGCTGCTACTGGTTCGTTCTCCTAAGGACGTAATGGTATCAAGCTATCATGAACTTGGGTCACGTCAGGGCTTATTCAAGGGCAGCATATCAGAGTTTATTCGTGACCCTCGTTTTGGATTGGAGCGCTGGATTCGCTTTCACAACTTCATGCAATCCCAAAGAAATTTGGATGACCCCAAAACGTTGATCGTAAGCTACGAGGAACTAAGATCGAAGACCGGCCAAACCTTGGAAGAAATCATTCGATTCGCCGACTTTCAAGTTAAAACAAAGTGGATTGCGGACGCGATAGAATTCTCTAGCATTGAAAATATGCGACAGTTGGAACTCTCCAACAAACTAATTCGACCCGCGAACACCGACGCAAGCACAAATCAAAGTACACGCAAAGTGAGAAGTGGCATTGTGGGGGGATATAAGAATTCTCTTTCGGCAAAAGATATAGGCTACATCGACGAGACGGTCAAAGCCCAGCTTTCCAGTTACTATCTGGAACATAAGTTTTTGAGTTGATTATCAGGCAAAAACAGCCGCCCTAGTTTAGGCCGGCTGTTTCGGTTAACTAATGCACCTAGGGCACGATGGCCACCAGCGCTTTCCAAGTATCGGGGCCAGCCACGCCATCAGCGGTGAGGCCATAACTGCTTTGGAAAGATACCAGGGCGCTGCGAGTGGCGGGGCCAAAGGCCGCATCGACATTCAGGTTGTAGCCGAATTTGTTGAGCAGCCGCTGCAAGGCGCGCACCGCCTGGCCCGTATCGCCCTGGTCCGAGCTGGCGCCCTGGATCAGGGCTTGCCAGGTTTGCGGACCGACGATGCCATCGGCGCCCAGGTTCTTGGCGTTTTGGAAAGCGATCACGCGCACACGAGTCTGTGGGCCAAACTGGCCATCCACAGTGACATCATATCCATGGAAGCGCAACAGATGCTGAATGGCAAAGACCTCTGGCCCACTGTCCCCATGGCGCAGCAACGGCCAGTCGGGGATTGGGTAAGGAGTCACCGTGTAGGTAGCTGTGGGCAGGTTGGTTGCGGTGGGTTCCGGAGTGCTACTGGCGGTTTCCGCTGCCTCAGTGGTCACGACCAGTGCCTCGGTCGGCTGAGCCGTAAGCGTCTCGCGATGGGCGGCCTGCAAGGTCAATTCAACGGCCATCGCCATCGTGGTGGCCTGTGCCTCCGCGGAGACCCCTGTGCAGGCCACCAGCAACAAGAGGATGAGCAACAACCAGCAATATTTCATGGTTTCCAATAAAACGCTGCTGGAAACCGACCTGTTACAGGTTAGCTGGTGATGGCCTGCTTGACCTCGGCGATGGCCTGAGTGACGTGGATCTCGCGCGGGCAGGCCTCGGTGCAGTTGAAGGCCGTGCGGCAGCGGAAGACGCCGCCGTGATCCGAAAGGATCTTGAGGCGGTCGTCGCCGGCTTGGTCGCGGCTGTCGAAGATAAAGCGGTGCGCCGCCACCACGGCCGCCGGGCCAACATACTGGTCATCCGCCCAGAAGACCGGGCAGGAGGTGGTGCAGGCGGCGCACATGATGCACTTGGTAGTGTCGTCAAAACGCTCGCGCTGCTCGGGGCTTTGCAGGCGCTCTTTGCCGTCGGCCGGGATATCGTCGTTGACCAAGAAGGGCATGACCGCCTTGTAGCTGTCAAAGAACGGCTCCATGTCCACGATCATGTCTTTGAGCACCGGCAAACCCAAGATCGGCTCCACGGTGATCTCGCTGCCTACGTCCTTGACCAGCACCTTGCAGGCCAGCATGTTGCGGCCATTAATGCGCATGGCATCGGAGCCGCAGACGCCGTGGGCGCAGGAACGCCGATAGGACAGGGTACCGTCGATGTGGCCTTTGACCTCTTCCAGCAGGTCGAGCACGCGGTCAGTCGGTTCAGCCTCTATGTTGTAGGTATCGTAGGAGGGGACATTGCGCCCGGCCTCCGGGTTGTAGCGATAGATTTTGAGATAAACCAGCATGGCGGCTCCTTAATACACGCGTTCCATGGGTTGGTGCTTGGTGATCGTCACCGGCTTGTAGTCCAGTTTGACTTGGTCGCCGTCCAGCCAGGCCAGGGTGTGCTTCAGCCAGTCGACATCGTCGCGTTTGGGGAAGTCTTCGCGGGAATGGGCGCCGCGGCTTTCCGGCCGGGCTTCGGCGGAGACGGCAGTGACCAGGGCAACATCCAGCAGGCAGCCCAATTCCCAAGCGTTGAGCAGATCGGTGTTGAAGCGGCGGCCGTGGTCGTCCACGCTGATATTGGGGTAGCGGCCGCGCAGCTCACGCATTTTCTCGGCGGCGCTTTGCATGCCTTCGGCGGTACGGAACACACCCACGTCGTCCATCATCTTCATCTTCATTTCTTCGCCCAGCGTGACGATCTTTTCGCCACCCTGGTTGGAGAGGATGCGGTCGAGCTGCTGGCGGGTGAAGGCAGTCGGGTCGTCCTCCAGCGGCTTGTAATCAGCGCCCTTGGCGTATTCGGCGGCTTGCTTGCCGGCTTCTTTGCCAAAGACCACCAGGTCCAGCAGGGAGTTGGTGCCCAAGCGGTTGGCGCCGTGCACGGAGACGCAGGCAACTTCGCCGGCGGCGAAGAAGCCGGGGACAACGGTGCCCTGAGCGTCTGCCAGCACCTGGGTGTAGTAGTTGGTGGGAATACCGCCCATGGCGTAGTGCGCAGTGGGTTGGATGGGCATGGGCTCTTTGATCGGGTCGACGCCCAGGTAGGTGCGGGCAAAGTCAACAATGTCCGGCACTTTGGCCAGCAGCTGGTCGCCAGTGACCACCAGCGGCTTGCCATCCGACCCAGTGCGGCCGTCCAGCGCCAGATATTTGTTGACCGTCTCTGGGCGCATGTCCAAGTAGACATAGCGGCCACCGTTGATGCCGCGACCTTCTTTGACTTCGAGGTAGATCGAGCGGCTGACCACGTCACGTGAGGCCAGGTCTTTGACTGTCGGAGCGTAGCGCTCCATGAAGCGCTCACCCTGGTGGTTGATCAGGATGCCGCCCTCACCGCGCACACCTTCGGTGATCAGGATGCCCATTTTGAAAATGCCGGTGGGGTGGAACTGGAAGAATTCCATGTCCTGGGCGGGCAGGCCGCGGCGCATGGCAATCGCCACGCCGTCGCCGGTGTAGGCGTAGGCGTTGGAGGTGACCTCCCAGACGCGGCCGTGGCCGCCGGTGGCGAAGACCACCGACTTGGCGTGGAAGACGTGCAGGTCGCCGGTGGCGAGCTCCACGGCGACCACGCCGTTGACCACGCCATCGCGCATCAACAGGTCGAGTACGTGGAATTCATCATAAAAGTGCACTTTGTTCTTGATGCACTGCTGGTAAAGGGTCTGCAAGATCATGTGGCCCGTGCGGTCTGCGGCATAGCAGGCGCGCTGCACCGGTTTCTTGGTTTCATTGTTGGTGTGCCCGCCAAAGCGACGCTGGGCGATGGTGCCGTCCGGGTTGCGGGAGAAGGGCAGGCCCATATGCTCCAGTTCGTAGACCACGGGCACGGCCTGCTGGCACATGTATTCGATGGCATCCTGGTCGCCGAGGTAGTCACTGCCTTTGACGGTGTCGAAGGTGTGCCAGTCGGCGTGGTCCTCTTCCAGGTTGCCCAGTGCAGCGCCAATGCCGCCCTGAGCCGCGCCAGTGTGCGAACGGGTGGGGTAGAGCTTGCTGAGCACGGCGGTGTCGGCGCCGCGTGAGGCGTACAGGGCGGCCATCAGGCCGGCGCCGCCGGCGCCCACGATGACTACTTCATGTTGATGATGTTGCACCATGAGGGTTCCTTGAGTTCCTTAGTGGGAGATCAGTTCCGGCCGGGCCCCGCCGATCAAAGCGACGGCGCCAATCAGGCTGACAACCAGCCACAGGCCCAGAATGAGCAGGCTGACGTTGCGGCGGGCGCGCTCTCCGTGAATAAATTCAAAGCTGACCTGGCGCAGGCCATACATGCCGTGGGCGAAGGCAAAAGCCAACAAGGCCATGTCGTAGACCACCCAGGCAACCATATCCAGGCGCAGGGCCACGTAGTCAATATCGATGGCGTGCACGCCAACAATCACATCTTGCAAATAGACATGGAACCAGGCCAGGGGGATCAGCAGAATGCCGCTGTAGCGCATGGCGCGCCAGGCAATCGCCTCGAAACTGGGTTTAACTTTGGCTTGTGTAGTCATGGCTTAGTGCGTTCCGATGAAGGGCAGGATGTTGATGCCGTGGTTGTGCAGCAGCATGTTGTAAAGCATCCACAGCGCGGCGGGCGCCCAGAGGATGACGCTGATCACCAGGGTGGTCCAGACCGCCTTGCGCTGCGTCTGAATAGCCCAACGTTTGGGCATCCACAGGTCGGTGACGGCAATGCGCAGGCCGTTAACGCCGTGGTAGACCACGGCGAAGACCAAGCCGATCTCGCCCAACATGAAGGGTGTGCTGCGGTAGAGCGCAATGGCATGCTCGTACAGCGCGGGGAAGAAGTAGACGGTGGAGGTGTCGAGAATATGGATCAGCAGGAAGAGCAAAGTGCCCAACCCGGTCAGGCGATGGAGCAGGAAAGCGTAATGCCCTTCCCTACCCTGATAGCCCACATATCCAGCAGCGGTGGTTTTGATGGGTGAAACGGAACTAGCCAAGAAGGCCTCCTGCAAAGTTGTGGAAAGCTATGGTTTAGAAAGCCAGTATGTGAATTATAGCACCGGTGTCCAAAGCTTTCAGCGGCCCAGCATTCAGCTGTTAGGGGCGCACGGTCGTGCGAGGCCTAAAAATCGATGCGCATAATGATGCGCCGTTTGCTGGGTTGGCTGACCTTCTTGAAGCCGGCTTCTTCAAAGATGTTGTAGCTACCCACATGCAGTTCGCCCCAGGTGATGGTTTTGCCGGGATGGGTGATCATCGAATAGGCTTCCAGGGCGCGGGCGCCGCGCTGTCGGGCGAAGTTCACTGCCGCCAGCGCCAGGGCATAGGTCAACCCGCGGCGGCGGTAACCGTTGCGGATGATGAAGCAGGTCACCGCCCAGACACGTTCATCCGCTTCGTCTTCTTCGCGGCCGGCCCAGATCCAATTCCTGCGCATCAGTTCAGTGTAAGCCTCGCGCGGCTCCACTGCGCACCAACCCACCGCTTCGCCATCCAGCCAGGCCACCAAGCCGCTGGTCTGCGACGCGGCCGGGTCGCCACACTTGGTCTGGGCGCGCAGGCGTTCAGCGCGCTGCTGGTCGCTGACTGCGCGCCAGTCGCGCCCATAGATCTTGAAGCGCTGGCAGTAGCAGGGATTGCCGTGGCAGCGCGCCGGGCCGAGGACCGCCAGCAGGTCATTCCAAGAGGCCTGATTGGCCGGGAGGATGGTGGGGTTGTTGTCCATTGGCCATACCTTCCGTCATAGAGCACCGAGATTGCTTCGTCCGCTACCCAGCCTTCGGCTGGGCGTGCTCCTCGCAATGACGAGGCTGGCTGCGGTAGGGGTGCAAGATCCCTTCGCTTCGCTCAGGGCAGGCTGCGCCCTACGCGATATGGGTTACATCTTGGCGATGACCGCGTCGCCGAAGGCGGAGGTGCTCAGCTTGGTGGCGCCGTCCATCATGCGGTGGAAGTCGTAAGTCACCGTCTTGGCCGCGATGGCGCCGTCCATGCCCTGGATGATCAGGTCGGCTGCTTCGCGCCAACCCATGTAGCGCAGCATCATCTCACCAGACAGGATCACGGAGCCCGGGTTGACCACATCCTTATCCGCGTACTTGGGTGCCGTACCGTGGGTGGCCTCGAAGATGGCGTGGCCCGTGACGTAGTTGATGTTGCCGCCGGGAGCAATGCCGATGCCGCCCACCTGGGCCGCCAAGGCGTCCGAAAGGTAGTCGCCGTTGAGGTTCATAGTGGCCAGCACGTCGAACTCGCTGGCGCGGGTGATCGTCTGTTGGAAGACGATGTCGGCGATCACATCCTTGATCAGCAGTTTGCCGGCTTTCAACGCGGCGTCCTGCTCCGCATTGGCCGCCTCTTCGCCCTTTTCGGCCTTGGTCTGCTCCCAGGTCTGCCAGGTGTAGACGCGGTCGCCGAACTCAGCTTCGGCCAGGTCGTAGCCCCAATTGCGGAAGGCGCCCTCGGTGTACTTCATGATGTTGCCTTTGTGCACCAGGGTCACATTGCGGCGCTTGTTATCCAAGGCCCACTGGATGGCGGCGCGCACCAGGCGTGCTGTGCCCTCCTGCGAGACAGGTTTGAGGCCGAAGCCGGAACTGTCCGGGAAACGGATCTTTGCGTACTCCTTGGGGAAGGCTTCTTTCAACAACTGTTTGAAGCGCAGGTTGTCTTCGGTGCCGTTCTCGAATTCGATACCGGTGTAGATGTCTTCGGTGTTCTCACGAAAGACGACCATGTCCACGTCCTGCGGGTTCTTGACCGGCGAAGGCACGCCCTGGAACCAGCGCACTGGGCGCAGACAAACGTACAGGTCCAGCTCCTTGCGCAGGGCCACATTCAGCGAACGCATGCCGCCACCGATGGGCGTGGTGAGCGGACCTTTGATGCCGACCAGGAACTGGCGGAAGGCCTGCAGGGTCTCCTCGGGCAGCCAGTTGTCGAACTTATTGAAGGCCTTTTCGCCGGCGTAGACTTCCATCCAGGCCAGTTTGCGCTTACCGCCGTAAGCCTTCTCCACCGCGGCATCCAGCACGCGCTGGCTGGCGCGCCAAATGTCGCGGCCGGTCCCATCGCCTTCGATAAAGGGAATGATTGGGTTATCGGGTACGTTGAGTACACCGTCTTTGATGCTGATGGTGCCGCCCTCAGGGACTGTCACATCTTTATAGGTCATGCATATCTCCACAGCTTTTTGCCGGAATTATACTAGCCCTGCCAAGCAGCTTTCTTCCGGTGATTTTTCACACAAACCGAAGCGGATTTTGTTATAATCACTTTTGTCTATGCAGTTGGATGCGGCGTGCTGTGCCGCAATTTCCCTCGGGGCGCAAGCCCAGACCAAAAGCCTGCTTAATATCATTCATACATTCCGCAAGTTGTCCCTGAAGGAGGACGCTAGTGGCACGTACGCCTTTACCTATTAACCGAGAAGCACAAATTGATCAGCCTTGGCACCAACTGGGCCGCCAAGAAGTTGCCGAAAAACTGGGCAGCTCTGGTGAGCGCGGCTTAAGTGAAGCCGAGGCGCAACAACGTCTGCAAAAATATGGTCCCAACCGCCTGGAGGAAGCCCCACCCAAGGGGTTTTTGACGATGCTGTGGGAGCAATTAAACAACTTTGTGGTTTACCTGCTCTTCGCCGCAGCCGGCATTTCAATGGTGCTGGGCGAGTGGGTGGAAGCCAGCGCAGTGCTGGCCATCGTGGTGTTGAACGCCGGCTTCGGCATCATCCAAGAGCGCCGGGCGGAGCAAGCCCTGGCGGCTCTGCGCCAGCTGGCCTCGCCCGACGCGCAAGTGCTGCGCGACGGCCGCCGCCTGACAATCCCTTCGCATGAGGTCGTCCCCGGCGACATCGTCTTTGTCGAGGCGGGCAATTACATCCCGGCTGACCTGCGCCTGCTGGAGTCGGTCAATCTGCGGATCGAAGAAGCCGCTCTGACCGGCGAATCGGTGCCGGTGGAGAAATCCGCCGCACGCCTGGAGCAGGCCGATGTATCACTGGGTGACCGGGTCAACACCGCCTTTATGGGCACGCTTGTGGCCTACGGCCGCGGCCGCGGCATTGTGATCGGCACCGGCATGCGCACCCAGGTGGGCCTGATCGCCGAGATGCTGCAAGCCGTGCACCAGGAACAAACCCCGCTGCAGCGCCGCCTGGAGGAACTGGGCCGCTGGCTGGGCTGGGCGGCCCTGGTGATCTGCGGCGTGGTCTTCCTGGTCGGTTGGCTGCGCGGCCAGGATGCGCTACACATGTTTGAAGTCGCTGTGACCCTGGCCATCGCGGCGGTGCCGGAAGGCCTGCCGGCAGTGGTGACCATCGCCCTGGCATTAGGTATGCGCGAGATGATCCAGCGCAATGCGCTTATCCGCCGCCTGTCGTCCGTGGAGACACTGGGCTCCGCCACGGTGATCGGCTCGGACAAGACCGGCACGCTGACCCAGAACGCCATGACTGTCACCGACGTATGGGTGGACGGCCGGCGCGTCTCCATCTCCGGCACAGGCTACGTGCCGCGCGGCGAATTCAGTTTGGACGGCAAACGCCTGGACCTGAGCAAAAACGACGGCTTGGGCACGGCCCTGTGGTTGGCGGCACTGAACAACGACGCCATCCTGGAACCCAGTGGCGAGAGCGAAAGCCAGCAGACCCTGCGGGTGATCGGTGACCCCACCGAAGCCGCCATGCTGGTGGCCGCCGCCAAGGCCTACGCCGCTTACGAAGAATTAAAAGACACCTTCCCGCGGGTGCAGGAGATCCCCTTCGACTCGACCCGCAAACGCATGTCCACCATCCACCATGTGGCCCAACCGGCCGGTAGCGACCTGTCACCCTTCGCTTCCGATGACCAGAAACAAGGCTGGCATGTGGTGGCCGTGAAGGGTGCGCCGGACGTGGTGCTGGGCCTCTGCCAGCAATACGCCACAATGGACGACAAAGTCGTGGACCTGACCGATGATATGCGCAACCGCGTGCTGGAAGCCAACGACCATATGGCACAGGATGCGCTGCGCGTCATCGCTGTGGCTTACCGCCTGGTGAAGGACGTGCCCGACAAACTGACACCTGAACACGTGGAGAAGGATTTGGTGTTTGTGGGCCTGCTGGGCATGATCGACCCACCGCGACCTGAAGTGCAGAGCGCGCTGCAAAAGGCGCGTAAAGCGGGCATCCGCACGGTAATGATCACCGGCGACTATCCGCAAACCGCCCGGGCCATCGCGCTGCAGATCGGTCTGGTGAATGAAGAGAACAGCCAGGTCATCTCGGGCACAGAACTGAACGAGATGAGCGATGAGCAGCTGCAGCAAGAGCTGCACCACACCAGCGTTTTCGCCCGCGTCTCGCCGGAGCACAAAGTGCGCATTGTCAGCGCCCTGCGCGCCAACGGCAACGTGGTGGCCATGACCGGCGACGGTGTCAATGACGCCCCCGCCCTGAAGCAGGCCGACATCGGCGTGGCGATGGGCATCACCGGCACAGATGTGGCCAAGGAAACCGCCGATATGGTGCTGACCGACGACAACTACGCCAGCATCGTCTCGGCGGTGGAGCAGGGCCGGGTGATCTACAGCAACATCCGCAAGTTCGTCTTCTTCCTGCTCTCCTGCAATACGGCGGAGATTATGATCATCTTTACCGCCATCATGATGGGTCTGCCGGCGCCGCTGGCGCCGATCCAGCTACTGTGGCTGAACCTGCTGACTGACGGCGCCCCGGCGCTGGCGCTGGGCACCGAGAAGGGCGACCCGGATGTAATGGAAGCCCAGCCACGCGGCAAGGATGAGCCGATCATCGACGGCGAGATGCGCCTGGGCATCATCATCCAGACCATCGTCAAGACGGTCGCAGTGCTGAGCGCCTACATCGCCGGCCTGCAACTCTTCCCCGTCAGCGAGGGCATCAACCTGACCGCCGAGACAATGGCCTTCCTGACCCTGGGCTTCTGTGAACTAGCCCGCGCCTACACCGCCCGTTCGGAGCATTACTCCATGTTCCACGGCGGCGTGTTCAGCAACAAGAACATGAACTGGGCGGTGCTGCTCTCCAGCGTCCTGCTGTTGGTTGTAGTTTATGTCCCTGGCCTGCAGGGCATCTTTGAAACCACCTCGATGGGGTTGGAACATTGGGTGTACATTCTGCCGCTGGCCCTGGTGCCCGCCATTGCGGCTGAGATCACCAAGTGGTTCCTGCTGCGCAACCTGCGCCGCAAGCAAGTCACAACCTAAGGCAACCCAAGTAATGAAAAAAAGAGCCGTCCTGTGGACGGCTCTTTTTTTAGCGCTGCAGCCACCAGGCCACCAGCGCCACGGCCAGTAGCCCCAAGAAGAGGGCCTGGCTGGTTTGGAAGGTCTTGTCGGCCTTGTCAGTCGTCTCGATCTGGTAGCCGCTACGCGGGCTCCAATGGCGCAATTGGTAGGTTGGGGCCACCTGCCAGGCAAACAATAGTCCAGCGGTAAAACCACCCAAATGGCCCCAATTGTCGATCAGAGGGTCTTGCAAGCCGGAATACAAATTGAGAAGCATATAGCTGCCGATCAATACGGCCTGGGCGTAGCCAAAAACCCAATGGTTGCGGTACATGATGACCACCCAGGCGGCCATCACACCGAAAACCGCGCCCGAGGCGCCCAACGCGGCAGCGGGTTCAAACAGATAGCTAAAAATGAAGCCCGAAAAGCCTGAAAGCAGATAGAGCAAAAGAAAATTTCGTCTGCCCAGAATGGATTCCACCTGGCGCGCCCAGAAGAACAGGGCAAACATATTGGCTGTCAGGTGTTCAAGGTCCGTATGCAGGAGAACCGGGGTCAGCAAACGCCACACCTGACCTAAAGAGATCAGCGGGCTAATCTTTTTACCCAAGCAGGCGGGAACGTCCTGGCAGGGATAGGCCGCTTTGAAGCGTACTTCAGCCCGGCCGCTGCGCTGGCAGACCAGCTGCCAGCCACAAGCCGGCCCGGTAAGCCAACCGGGCTTAGTAGTGAGCTGCTGCAAGACAAACACCAGGTCGTCAGGGCGATGATGGCCAGGAAGACAACCGGGCGTACTCCGGTCTCAAGGGTTTCAAAACGACGCTGCATCAAGCCCCCAACCTATGGGTCAGCCGAGCAGTTTCACCGCGGCCAGCCCGGCGAACAGCAGCAGCACCACTGCACTTGCCAGCCAGACATAGCCGGCCGAGGTTTGGTTGGCAAGGAAATAGCCGTTCTCGTCTTTTTCAATTTTATATAAGGGAGCAGCCAGGCCAGCAAACAAACCGCCGCCAATGGCCCCGCCCAAGTGGCCCCATCCATCCACTCCGGGGGTCAGGCTGATCAGCAGATTGATCAGGGCCACGTTGAGGATGCTGCGCATCACAGCCTGGCCCTGGGCGCCAAAGATGTTCCGGTTGCGGAAGACGAAGACGGCATGGGCAGCCAGCATGCCGAAGATGGACGATGAAGCGCCCAGGGAGGGCTGCACGGTAAACATGAAGGAGAGCACCACGCCCGAAAAACCACTAAGCAGATACAGGACCAGGAAGGTCAGATGCCCGTAGTGGTGTTCGACCTCAGGCCCCAAGACATACAAAGCATACATATTGAAGCCCAAGTGCAGCACGCTGCCATGCAGCAAAATCGGCGTAATCAGCCGCCACCATTGACCCTCCAAAATGAGTTGGTTGATCTTTACGCCAATGCAGGTGGGCAGGTTGCCGCAGGCCATGCCGTTGATCGCCAAGCGAGGGTCTTGGGTGCCGAGCTGCAGAAGAAATACCAAAATCGTGACGGCCAGCAGGGCATACACCACCCAGGGCCGCTGGCCCTGGCGGTTGCGCACTTCTACCTGGACGGACTGGGGCTCTTCAGGAGGCTGGGCATCGCTGCCGGGAGCCGGCTGGGTCACAGATTGACCCGTCTTGGCTGGACGCGGTGGTGTTCAGCGTCGATGATGGCTTTGATCACGTCCACCGTTTCGTCCAGGGCATTGTCACGGTTGACCACAATGTAATCGAACTCGGCGATGCGCTTGAATTCCTGACGGGCGGTGGCGATGCGCAGCTTAAGGTCTTCAGAGCTCTCGGTTTTGCGATTCTCCAGGCGTTGAACCAGTTCTTCTTCGCTGGCGGTGGTGAGGAAGATCAGAATGGCCTCGGGCGAGATCTTGCGCACGGTGGCGGCGCCTTGCACGTCCACGCGCATCACCACATCTTTGCCGCTTTGCAGGGCTTTGCGCACCTGTGCCTTGGGGATGCCTTTGTAGTCGCCGTAGACCAGGGCGTATTCAAGCAATTCGTTCTGGTCGATCATGTGGGCAAATTCTTCACGGCCCACAAAGATGTAATCCACCCCTTCCTGCTCTTCGGGGCGCGGGGGCCGGGTGGTGGCCGTGACCACAAAGTGGAATGGCAGGTCGCGGTCCTTCATGCGCTGCAGCACGCTGTCCTTGCCGACGCCAGACGGGCCGGAAATGATGATTAGCAAAGGCGCCTGCGCGGGGCCGAATTCAAGAGTGTGGTCAGTCATACGCGCTTCCTCATTATAAAAGCTGGCTATTAGCCCAACAACGGCAGCCTTTGCTGCAGAGCGCCTTGCAGAGCGGCGGCCACTGCGTCCGGCGGCTGGGCGGCGTTAATCACCAGCCAGCGGTCCGGCTCTGCGGCAATCAGCTCCAGATAGCCGGCGCGCACCCGGCGGTGGAAATCCAGCTGGTAATCGTCCAGTCGGTTCCAGTCGCCGCCCTGGTCACGGCGGCGCAGGCCTTCCTCTACTTGAATGTCGAGAAAGATGGTCAGGTCAGGCTGCAAGCCGCCAGTGGCAAAGTGGATGATCTCACGCAGAGCGCCCAGATCCACACCATGCCCATAGCCTTGGTAGGCCAGGGTGCTGTCCGCGTAACGGTCACACAACACCAGCTGGCCCTCGGCCAGGGCGGGACGAATGACCGTCTCGACCAGTTGGGCCCGCGAAGCCTGAAAGAGCAGGATCTCGCTGCGCGGGTGCATGGCTTTGTTGTCCAGGCTGAAAAGCACCTGGCGGATCTGGTCGCCGATCGGCGTGCCGCCTGGCTCACGCGTGGTCAGAACCCGGTGACCCCGGCCGCGCAGAAAATCTGCCAGCAAAGGCACCTGGGTGGTTTTGCCGCTGCCCTCCGGGCCTTCCAGGGTGATGAACATGCCGTGAAGTGTACCGCAAGGCAGACGCCTGCCTAAACGGCAGGCGTCTGTTCTGTTTGGGTATGGCGGAACTGGGTCTCGTACAGGTCGGCGTACAGGCCATCCAAGGCCAGCAGCTCGGCGTGGGTGCCCTGCTCCACCAGGCGGCCGTCCTTCAGCACCAGGATAACATCCGCTGCCAGGATGGTGGACAAGCGGTGGGCGATGACCAGACTGGTGCGGCCACTCATCAGCGGTTCCAGCGCGGCTTGAATTAGCGCCTCCGACTGCGAGTCGAGGTGCGAGGTGGCCTCGTCCAGAATGAGAATGCGCGGGTCTTTAAGGATCACGCGGGCGATGGAAAGGCGCTGCTTTTCGCCGCCGCTCATGCGGTAGCCGCGCTCCCCCACGATGGTGTCGTAGCCGTTGGGCAGGCCGGCGATCATGTCGTGGATGTTGGCCGCCTTGGCGGCGGCTTCCAACTCAGCCTGGGTCGCCTCCGGGCGGGCGTAAAGCAGGTTGGCACGCACCGTATCGTGGAACAGGTAGCTCTCCTGCGTGACCACGCCGATCTGGTGCGCCAGCCATTCCTGCTTCAGATCGCGCAGGTCATTGCCGTCCAGCAGAATACGGCCCTGGTTCGGGTCATAGAGACGCGGCAGCAGGTAGGTGGCCGTGGTTTTGCCCGCGCCGCTGGGACCAACCAGAGCGGCGAGCTGCCCAGGCTGGATGTGAAAGCTGATATCGCGAAGCGCCTGGCTGCGGGTGGGCACCACGACTTGATTGTCGTCTTGACTGCGCTCATCCAGTTTGGCGAGCTCTTTCTCGTCCAGATAGCTGAAGGAAACATTCTCAAAACGAATATCGCCTTTCACACTGGCCGGCGTGAGTGCGTTGGGTTTGTCTTGGATCTCGATCGGCATATCCAAAAATTCGAAGACGCGCTCAAAGCTGACCATCGAGGTGGCGAATTCCACCTGCAGGTTGGACAGCGATGCGATTGGCCCGTACAAGCTAAAGATGTAGGCGACAAAAGCGACAATGCTGCCAGAGCTGATGGTGCCCTGCAGCACGAAATAGCCGCCGCCCCAGAAGATGAGCACCATGCCGATCGTGCCGGCCAGTTCCAACCACATGGAGAACAAACGGCCGATCAATGCGCGGCGCAAGCCGGTGCTGCGCACATTCTCGTTGTTCTGGCGATAGCGCTCGCGCTCCTCCGGTTGGCGACCAAAGGTCTTGGAAAGCAAGGCGCCGCTGATGCTGAGCGTCTCGCCCACGATGGTGGACATTTGGGCGTTATAGTCCATTGCCTGGCGGCGAATGTCGCGCAAAATGCGGCTGACCCGGCGGGCGGGCAGCAGAAAAAGCGGCACAGCCACAACCGCCATCAGGGTCAGGCGCCACTCGATGGCCAGCATGACCGCCAGGGTGCTGAGCAAGGTGACGCCGTTGGTCAGCAGGCTGGGCAGCGTGCCGGTGATGGCATTTTGCGCGCCGACCACGTCTTCTTCAAAGCGCGAGATGATCACGCCGGATTTGGTATTGGTGAAAAAGCGCAGGCCCATGCGCTGCAGGTGGTCGTACATGCCCTGGCGCAGGTCGAAGATGACACCCTCACCGATCTGGGCGCTGAGGTAGCGCTGGCCCAGACCAATCACACTGCTCAACAAAGGTACAGCCAGCATCAGCAAGCCCAGCAGGGTCAGTCGGTTGTAGTCCCGGTTGGGCAATACCGTATCGAACAGGTCCCGGTACAGTAGCGGCGGCACCAACTCGATCAGCGAGACCAGCACGATCGCCACCAACATCCAGGACAGGCGTCCCAGGTAAGGTTTGGCGTAAGCCCAGACGCGGCGCAACAGTTCCCGGTCCAGCTTGGTGCCGCCGGGCACATCCTCGTAGCGCAGCATACGGCGCATGCCGTACATTAGTAAGCCCCCATATGACAATGATTAAAGTTCATTTTTCTATTCAAATGTATTCCTCCTATGAATAAACCCTGGATGCACAACAAACATTCAGCAATGCTATTCCAACCCCCAAGCATGCTTGCGCAGTGGCTTTAGGCGCAGGTATTCCTTTTCGCCAACATAGCCGCTGCGCTGCACAAAGTCCACTGAGGCGAACAGCTTGATGCCGCGCGGCTTCCAGGGCCGTTCACTGGCCAGGTCGTCGATAACCAGCGAAGCGCGCGGGTTGGCCTTGGTGTTGCGGTACTTGTGCGTGCGTTGGTTAACGTAACCGCTGATGTAAAAGTATTCCCCGTCGAAATCGAAGGCCACTGCCGCCACATCCGGGCGGCCTTCCACAGAGGCGGTGCCAATGCGGGCCAGCTTCTGCGAACGAATGTACTCCAGTTCGGTTTGGGTAAACATGCCTGCTCCTAGAGGGTGATCAAGCCCAGGCGCGCCCCGCGCCGCAGCGCCTCTGTCCGGTTGGTGACGCCCAGCTTGGCATAGATCGCCGAGACGTGGAACTTGGCGGTATGTTCGCTGATGCCCAGTTCCAGCGCAATTTGCTTGTTGGGCAAGCCTTCGGCGAGAAGTTGCAGCACCTGACCCTCACGTTCGCTCAGCTCCTCGACCAGGTCTTCGTCCGCCTCGGGCGGCGTCCCCAGGAGCGGCTGCAAGAATTGCGGCGCACCGGCCAGCAGACCGTGATGCACGGCCTGCACGGCGGCCAGCAATTCCTCTTCGCTGGCTTCGGCGGAGAGTATGCCCCAGGCCCGCAGCGGCAGGCTTGCCAGGCTGCGGGCCGCGCGGGGCTCCTCGTTGAGCATCACCAGACCGGCGGGCGTCTCCAACTCTTCCAGCCAGGGCCGCAGGTCTGGCAAGGCGTTCTCGCCGCCAGACAACACGAGCACATCCACATCGTCCAGCAGCGACAGTTGCTCGGCCACGGCCGCCTCAGCGAAGATATCGATATCTTCGCTGGCGGCCAGCAAGGCGCGCAAACCGCTGCGCAGCGCCGGGGTGGGCGCCAGAATGGCGACCTGGATGGCGGCTGACGCCTCAGCCATCAGAGGACAGGGCCTCCTGCCCCTGATGGCTGAGGGATGGGGTCAAAGTGGGGAAGCGCCGGCCAGGGGAGCGCATTAGCGCTTGCGCCCCCGGCCATGCTTCTTCTCGTGATGCCCGTGACGATGCCCGCCGAAGCCAAAGCGGCGGCCGCGACGGCGATGCTTGCCTTCCCAGACCTGCTCACCGACAGTGACCGACAGGGATTGCGGCTGGCCGCCGCGCAGTACATCCAGTGTGCTGGCCTGGCCGGCGGTCTGATTGAGATGCAGCATCAGGTCGTCGTGGTCCTCCACGGGTTGGTCGCCCAGACCAGTGAGCACGTCACCCACGATCAGGCCGGCCGCCGCTGCCGGGCTCTCATCCTCGACATTGATCACCAGCAAACCAGCCGCTTGTTCACGGCCCAGCGCCTTGCGCGCCTCGGCGGAAAGCTCCACCAGCTGGCTGCGCAGACCCAGGAAACCGCGCTTGATACCGCCGTGCTCCTCAATGGAGGCGGCGATTTGCCAGGCCTGTTCGGCCGGGATGGTCAGCCCGGCGCCCCAGCCCAGGCCCGAGGTGTTGATGCCCAGGACGCGGCCTTCGACGTCCACCAACGGGCCGCCGGAGAAACCGGGGTAAGGCACTGCGTCTGTGCGCAGGTAGGCTTGAAGCACGCCGCCACGGCGCAGTGGCACCGGGCCACCTGCCGCGCTGACGATGCCCAAGCTGGCTTGTACGCTGTTGCCCGGACGGCCCAGCGCCAAAGCCAGCTGGCCCACTTGGGCGGCGGCGGTTTGTGCTGGCTGGCCGGCTTCTTCGGCCAGCTTCAGCACGGCCAGGTCAGTGCCTGGGTCGCGGCCCAGCAGCTCGGCGGCCAGTTCCTGGCCGTCGGGCAGGGTCACGCGGATTTCGTCTTCCTGCACCACATGGCTGGCGGTCAGGACGATCCCGGGGCGAATGACCACGCCGCTGGCGGGGATACGCCGGCGGGCAGCCACGCTGACCACGGAAGCCCCGGCCGCTTCTACCGCGGCGCTCAGGGCATTGGACAAGGTATGTAACTCAGTATTCTTTGACATAGTCCTCCTTAAGACTAACAGATAGGGTTGCGTTTCAATATCAGTTTATAGCTTTCGATAATTTGAGACATCCGCCATTCGGGTAGGTGGCCTTGGACAAACGGCTAGCGTAGAATGGCGAACATGCAAATCATCGGAGCCGGTTTCGGCCGCACAGGGACACTCTCGCTCAAGGCCGCCCTGGAACAACTGGGCTACGCCCCCTGCTATCACATGCTGGAGGTACTGCAGCACCCCAGCCACATCGCCACTTGGCAGGCCGCCGCCGATGGCCAGCCGGTGGATTGGCCCGCCTTCCTGGGCGGCTACCCGGCCGGGCTGGATTATCCTCTGGCTGGCTTCTACAAAGAACTGTTGGTTGCCTTCCCCAAGGCCAAGGTCATCCTCAGCGTCCGCGACCCACAAGGCTGGTATGAGAGCACCCGGGAAACGATCTATAAGGGCGCTGCCTTGCCGCACTGGCTGACCCGTCTGCTGCCGCCCTATCGTGGATTTTATCGGATGGTGACTGCCACCGTTTGGGAGCGCCTCTTCCACGGCCGGTTTGGAGAACGTAACTATGCAATTGCCCGTTTTGACGAGCACATTGAAGACGTGAAACGCCATGTGCCCGCAGACCGGCTGCTTATCTTTGATGTGCGCCAAGGCTGGGAACCACTGTGCGCCTTCCTCGGTACGCCAATTCCAGAAACCGCTTTTCCGAGGATCAATGAGCGCTGGATGTTGCAAAGCGCCATCTGGTTGGGACGGGTGCTGCCCTGGGCCTTGGCCGCCGGGTTGCTGGTACTGATCGGGCAGCTATTGAGTTAAGGCTGTTAGAATCGCGGGTGCGGCCAGCAAGCCGCGAAAGGATTCAACAATGGCAGACAATATTGTGGCGAAAGACACCGTGGTCAAACTGGCTTACACCCTGACCGTGGACGGCGAAATCATTGACATGGCGGACGAACAGGATGCGATCGAATTCCTGCAGGGCCACCGCAACATCATCAGCGGGTTGGAAAGCCAGCTGGACGGCATGAAAGTCGGCGAGAACAAGACGGTCAAGGTCTCGGCCGAGGAAGGCTATGGCGCAGTCGATGAGGACGCCTTTGATGAAGTGCCGCTGAGTGAGTTCCCAGAAGACGTCACCCCGGAAATGGACATGGAACTGGAGCTCAAAGACGCGGAAGGCAATGACCTGTATGGGCGCATTGTCGCCATTGGCGACGAGAGCGTGACCATGGACTTCAACCACCCGCTGGCGGGCAAGGAACTGCACTTCGAGGTCAAGGTCGTCGACGTGCGCCCGGCCACCGCTGAAGAAATCGCCCACGGGCACGTGCATTCGCACGGTGGCCATCATCATTAAAACCGCGCCCCTAAAAAAGCGAGGCAATGCCTCGCTTTTTAGTTTATAGGCTTCGACTGCTACCCATCGAAGGGAAAATCCACTCTTCTTTGAATTCCTCCCGAAGCAGACGCAAATAGTACAGGGCTTCTTTGTTGGGCAATGCGTAGTTCCATTCATGCAAGAGGTGACCGCGCTCTGCCTCGAAAACCTCGTCCGAGATCTGTTGCTCGAACAGATTCACCAAAGCCTCTGATGAACCAGCGCCTTGTGAGAATTTTTGTTTGCGCCGGTTGACGATTTCATTGGGTAAGTCATCCTCAAACGCCTGGCGCAACAAGAATTTGGCTTGCTTGTCCTCATGGACCTTCCATTCGGCGGGTAGCCCCAGGCCTAGAGCTACAGACTCTACATCCAGAAAGGGCACACGCGCTTCCAAGCCGTGAGCCATGGCGATCCGGTCGGCACGCTGCAGGTTGGTGTTGTGCAGCGCTGCCGTAATATCTACCATCTCCTGCTGTAGCAGGTCGGGGTTTTGATAGTCTCGCAAATAGTCATAACCAGCGTAAATTTCATCGGCTCCTTCGCCGGTTAGGATGACTTTGACGTGCTCGGCAGCCATTTCGGCCAGAAAGTAATTCGGGATGGCCGAGCGCACCAACGCCGGGTCAAACGATTCGAGGTGATAAAGCACCTCCGGCAGCACGCGTAGCATATCCGCGTTGGAATAAGTGCGCTGATGATGGATGGTATTGAGTTCAGCCGCCACCTGTTCTGCCGCGGCTAAGTCCGGGCTGCCTGGCATGCCCACGGCAAAAGAGTGCAGAGGCTCATCGCTCTGTTTGGCCAACAGGGCAACGATGCTGCTATCTAACCCTCCGCTCAGGCTAATCCCTACGGGCACATCGGCCAGCAGGCGTTTTTGGACCGCCTCGCCCAACACCTCCCTGATGGCTTCCGCTGCACTAGCTTGCGTTTCAATCTTCAAATGGGTTGGAGCAATTTGATAATACGCTTGCCAACCCTGCCGGGAGTGATACCAGTGCCCCGCGGGGAATTCACGGATGTGATCGGTTGCTTCGGCCAGCGCTTTGATTTCTGAAGCGAAGTAAAGCGCGCCATTGTGACGGCCGCAATAGAGTGATTTGATGCCCAATGGGTCGCGTGCCATGAACAATTCATTCCCATCCAAAATGGCAAAGGCAAACATGCCGTCAAGCAGCTCCACACAGGTGGGGCCAAATTTCTTGTACAAGTGCAGAATTACCTCGGTGTCGCTAGTGGTCTTTAGCGAGACACCTTGAAGATGTTTGACGGCTAACTGGCGATAATTGTAGATTTCGCCATTAAAAGTGATCCAGCTTCCACCTGCCTCCATCGGCTGGTGTCCCCCATCCACATCCAAAATAGCCAAGCGGGTGTGACCCAGTGTTCCTTTTGGCAGGTTTTTTAGGCCTTGCCCATCTGGACCTCGATGGGCAAGTTTTGTGAGCATTCGATTGACTTGGTCTGGGGATTGTTCGCCATATACACCGGCGATTCCACACATGCTGCGGCCTCCTTTGTCAAAGCCTCTCGCGCGCAGAACCGCCGTCCAAATTTAGGACAAGCGTATTGCCATCCTAGTAATCTGGGAACTCAAAGAATAAGAGCGCAAACCACCTGCGCGGAGACTTTCGACGTTAAAAAATCAGTTAACGAAGTGTTTAGCTATTATAACAAATCCACGCACAGATGATCTATTCTCGAAAAATCCGCACCCGCCGGTTGGGCTCTTTGCCATAGGAGTGTGACACCAGGTTGGACTGCTGCGCCAAAGCGTGCTGCAGGCGGCGCACATAGGAACTGGCCGGGGCCAGTTCCACCCAGCGTTCGCCGTTAAGTACGGCATTGATCGCCTGTTGTGTGGACTGCATCTGGTCCTCGACGCTAACCTCTTCTTCTGCCGCGCCGGGCAGGTCGAACAGGCCGCTCAGGAAGCGCTCCATCTGAGTGATGGTGTTGGCGCGCAGCACATACACCGGCGTGCCGCGCTGCTCAGCATCCACAATGGCGCGCTGTCGTTTGCGGTAATACGAGCGCAGCGTGACCAGCACGTCCGCCTCGCCCGCTTCGTTGACCGGCACCACCGGAAGGCCCAGACGCTTGGCGGCGTTCGCCAGGCGGTTGCGGGCCACACCATAAGGATAAATGCGCACGGGTTTCAGGTTGCTCGCCGAGCTGCGCCGCGGCGGCAATTCCATGTCCAACTCGGCTTGTTCGCCCGCCGGGCGGCGGGCGTAGGCCTGCTCCGGTGCTATAGGCGGTGCTTCGCTGCGCCGCGGGCCGGAGGAGCCACCGTTGCTGTTGCCGCGCGCCGGTTGGCGCGGCGGCGCCATGCCAGCCTGGATGTGGACCTCGCCATTTTCGCCGCGGGTGCGCAGCTCCGGCGAAAGCGGGTAACCGCGCAGCAAGGCATCCACCGCGGCGGCCACATCGCGGTGCACCGCCAAGGTGTTGCGGTGCTGGATCTCGACCAGCACGTCAAACGTGGGCGGCGAGCGGCGTTCCAGCACGGTCTTCTGGGTGCCGCGGCGGCGGGCTTCTTCGTCGGAAAGGGTGACGGATTCGATGCCGCCGACCAGGTCGGACAAGGTCGGGTTGAGCATCAGATTTTCGAGTGAATTGCCATGGGCTGTACCGATCAACTGCACACCGCGCTCGGCGATGGTGCGGGCGGCCATAGCTTCCAGCTCCCGGCCGATCTCGTCGATGACGATCACTTCCGGGTTGTGGTTCTCCACGGCTTCGATCATGACTTCGTGCTGGCGTGACGGCGTGGCCACCTGCATGCGGCGGGCGCGGCCCACCGCCGGGTGCGGCACGTCGCCGTCGCCGCCGATCTCGTTGGAGGTGTCCACGATCACCACGCGCTTGCCCTCAGCCAGATAGCGGGCCGCTTCACGCAGCAGGGTGGTCTTGCCCACACCGGGGCGGCCCAGCAGCAGCAGGCTCTTTCCGTCTTCAATGAGGTCCTTGATGATGTCAAAGGTGCCGAAGACGGCGCGGCCCACGCGCAGCGTCAGGCCGACGACGTCGCCGCGGCGGTTGCGAATGCCGGAGATGCGGTGCAGGGTGCGCTCGATGCCGGCGCGATTGTCTTCGTCAAAATCGCCCAGACCTTGAACCACATGAGCGATGTCTTCATGGGTGATCTCGCGCTCCAGCACCACAGCTTCTTCGCTGGAGGTGCGCACGGTGGGCATGCGCCCCAAGTCCAGGATGACTTCCAGCAGATCGGCGCTGTGGTTGCGCTCGCGCACCGCCCGCTCAATATCCTTGGGCAAGGCGGAAAGCAGGGCGTCCAGATCGTCTGTGATTTCTCGTCGTGTCATAAAAACGTCCATTAGTTCTCGTAAAACGTTTGCCGGGCACGAATTGGTGTGCTGGGGTCTGGCCGGCCAGACAGGGCCAGGCGCAGCAGGGGGTCTTCCACAGGCAGCGGCAAACTGGTGCGGCGCACCATAACCACCTGCCGCGGCCCGGGGCGGCCGCCCAGATCTTGCAGAGCGCTCTGCAGCCAGTCCTGGTAGGCGCGCAAGACCACATAGATGGGTTTGCGCGGCGCCGGGCCCAGGTGGGAAAGCAGCTCCGCCAGAGGCTGTTCAAAGGGCACCGCATCCGGGTGCACGAAAGGCTGCACCCATAGGCCTCTGGAGCCAGGTTCGACTTCTGCGAAGGCCAGCATTTCGCCCTGGCGGTAATAAGCAAAGCTCTCGCGCTGGTTGCGTGGCTGCAGTTCCATCTGCAGCACCTGGCCGGGGACCACGGCCTTGTGCAGCAAGTCGGCGGTCAGATGGTCGCGCGCTTCCATCGGCCGCCAGCTGGCCTGCGCCCGCGGGGCCGGGTCCTGAGTGACGCGCCACACCTGTTGACGGGTGTAGATGCTGAAGCCATTCTTGCGCAGCAGACTTACCACCTGGTGCTGCTCATCCACCTCGGCCACCAGGTGGTGCACACCGTGATTGCCCAGGTCGGCAATCATGTCATCCAGCAGCTGGGCCACGGCCGCGGCGTTGATGGCCCTGGCCGGTGCCAGGAACAGGCAGTAAGCCGCGCCCGATCCTTCGGGATGGTAGACCTGAGCGAACAGAGAAGAACCTTGGCCGGCTCTTTCGGAAGCGTAGGTGTAAATGCCGGTAAGCGGAGACAATGGGGAGAACAGCGCGCCCAGCGACAGAGAGCGGGTGCCGCGTGTGTGTAAGACTTGGCTGTTGAGGAACACGGCCCGCCGGGTCGCTTGGCGGAACTGGACATACTTTGTAATTGTAAAAGCGCTTACCACGCAACTATTCTACAACAGCGCCTTGGCCGCCGCGTGGGCGCATTTGTAAAGATTATGTAATTCTTATGCGGGCTCGGCCAGCCGCAGGAAATATTTGTGGAAGCGGTCGTCCCCACTGATCTCTGGATGGAACGAGGTGGCCAACAGGTGACCCTGCTTAGCCGCCACAATGCGGCCGTCGGCCAAAGCGCACAGCACCTCGGCGTCACCGGAAACCTGTTCGATCAGCGGGGCGCGGATGAAAACCACATGCAGGGGCGCATCGCTGGGGTCGACTTCCTTGAGGGCCGGGATGTGCAAGTCAGCCTCAAAGCTTTGTACCTGGCGGCCGAAGGCGTTGCGCTCCACAGTGATGTCCATCAGACCCAGCAGGGGTTGCTGGCGGCGAGCATCCTTGGAAAGGAAGATGGCTCCGGCGCAGGTGCCCCAGATGGACTTTTCGCGGCCAAATGCCTGCAGCGGCTCGATCAGGCCGAAGTCGACCGCCAGCTTACCGATGGTGGTCGATTCCCCGCCGGGGATGATCAGCCCATCCAGGCCGTCGAGGTCAGCGGGCAGGCGTACTTCGCGGGTGGCCACACCCAGGCGGGCCAGGGCGGCCAAATGCTCAGCAAAGTCACCCTGCAGGGCGAGGACACCAATGCGCATAGGGTAGAATCTCTAGTCCCTAATCTCTCATCTCTAAGGCAGAGTAGAGATTGGTTGGTTTACCAGCCGCGCTTGGCCAGCAATTCTTCCTGGGGGATGTCGGTCACCTGGCGGCCGACCATCGGTTCGCCCAGGTTGCGGCTGACTTCCGCCAGGATCTCAGGGTTCTTGTAGTGGGTGGTGGCTTTGACGATGGCCTCGGCGCGCCGGGCCGGGTCACCGGACTTGAAGATGCCGGAGCCGACGAATACGCCATCCACGCCCAGCTGCATCATCAGCGCCGCATCGGCCGGGGTGGCCAGGCCGCCGGCAGCGAAGTTGACTACGGGCAGGCGGCCCAACTCTTTGGTCTGCTTGACCAGGGCATAGGGCGCCTGGATGTCTTTGGCATAGGTGTACAGCTCTTCATCCGCCATGGTCTGCAGGCGGCGGATCTCGCCCAGCACGGTGCGCGCATGGCGCACGGCTTCGACCACATCCCCGGTGCCGGCTTCGCCTTTGGTGCGGATCATGGCCGCGCCTTCACCGATGCGGCGCAGGGCTTCGCCCAGGTTGCGGCAGCCGCACACGAAGGGGATCTTGAAGTCATGCTTGTTGATGTGGTGAGCCTCGTCGGCCGGGGTGAGCACCTCGGATTCATCCACGTAGTCCACGCCCAGATATTCCAGGATCTGCGCCTCCACGAAGTGGCCGATGCGCACCTTGGCCATGACCGGGATGCTGACCGCAGCCATGATGTCTTCGATCAGGCCGGGGTCGCTCATGCGGGCCACGCCGCCGTGGGCGCGAATGTCGGCGGGGACGCGCTCCAAAGCCATCACGGCGCAGGCGCCGGCGTTCTCGGCGATCTTGGCTTGCTCGGCGGTGACCACATCCATGATCACGCCGCCTTTCAACATCTGGGCCAGTCCGGCCTTGACTTCAAAAGTGGCTACTTGGGTTTCCATCACAGCTCCAGGAAAGGACGTATTTCGCGAAAAATTCTACCATGTGGGGTTATCGAACTGTGCGCGCTGCGGCTAGCTCAGACGCAAATGCATCACATGCCGGCGGCTGCCGGCCCGGCCGGTCTCGCTGAAACCTGCTTGCTCAAAGGCCGCTACGAAGCCCATGAAGCGATAGCTGGGCGAGTCCGGGTCCACCGGGTAGGCCTCGACGATGCGCGCGCCGCGCCCCCGCGCCGTCTCGACTGCCTGGCGCAGCAGTCCCCGCATGATGCCCTTGCCGCGCAGGGCACGCGGTACATAGAAGCAGGTCAGCGACCAGACCTGGTGCGCGGCTACGTCGACATAGTCCGCGCCGCCCAGCGCATTGTGGCTGGGGCGCGGGGCAATCGAGCACCAGGCCACCGCTTTGTCGCCCTGGTAAGCCAGGATCCCTACCGGCGTCCCCGCCTGCACCATGCTCTGCAAGGCTTGCTTGCGCTGCGCATTGCTGGCCTTGTTGCGGTCACCGGCCAGCGGCCGCCAAGCCATGCACCAGCAGTAGCCAGGTGCGCCCTTGCTTTCGAACAGCTCGGCCATATCCGCCCAATTGGCCTGGGTTACTTCGCGAAAAGTGAGTGGGGGCTGCTGCATGCCAGCTCCTTCCTGGAGTGGAGGACGCTCATTCTACTCTTTGGGCCGGCCTCACAATAGGCGCCGAGATCGGGCAGATCAACCCAATGGGACAAAGCGCGTATCCCCATCCAGGTCATAGGCCTCTCGATAGGCCCGGCGCCGCTGGATGTATTGGCGGGGCGTCAACCCAGCAAAGCGCTGGAATTCTCGATTGAAATGCGCCTGGTCATGGTATCCCGCCATTTGCGCCAAGGCGGCCCAGTCCGGCGCGCCGTCTGCGGCCAGGCCAGGCAGCAGCGCGGCGAAACGCAACACCCGGGCGAACTGCTTGGGCCGCAGTCCGACCAGGACAGTGAACTGCTGGATAAGGTGTTTGTGACTGACGTTCAACTCGGCGCTGAGCGCGGCCAGGTTAATGTTGCCGCCGGCCGCCTGCATGCGGGCGACTGCGGCCAAGACCAGAGCCAGGCCACGCCGCTGCGAGTCGAGTTGGGCACGCAGAAAGTCTTCCAGCAGGGTAAAGCGCAGCGGGCCGGCGGCTAACAAGCTGGCGTGCAGTTGGGAGGTTTTCTGGACCCCGATGATCTCGGTTAGGGGCACGACGCGGTCGGCAAAGCTGTTCACCGCCTGCGGGAACAGAGCTGCCGCGCCACCCGGCTTCAGTCTGGCCCCGACCATGTGGCTGGTCTGCGATTCGATCGTGATGTAGCGGCTCTGCGGTCCGGCCAGCCAGGCGACGGGATGCTCTTGATAGGCCTGCAGGTCCGCTCCCTCATACACTCGGTGGGGCTGGCCAAAGTTGAAGATCAGTTCCACATAGGGACTGGGCAGAATAATCTCGCGCGCCTGGTAGATGGGGATATTTTGATACCACAGCGTCTCGACATAAAGGTCCAGCGGCGGGCCAGGAGCCTTTGCGCCACCCAAGTGAGCGACGGTCATGGCGTTTGGGTTGGGCGCCCCAGCCAATTGCGCAGCGGTGGATAAAGCAAGGCAAACAACAAGGCCAGGATTGACAGGCCGCAGACGTTCAAGGCCCAGACGCCGAAGGCGGCCAAACCGCCAAGGCCCAGTTCCACCAGGTCGGCAGCCAGGGCAAACGGCCGGTGGCCCTCGGTCAGTGGGTCCAGCCCTGGGGTGGCTATGGCCGCGGCCTGGGCTGGGTTGATCAAGCTGCCCAGCAACATCCGGCCCAGCATAAGGCTGCTGACCAATCCTGCGCCAGCCAGAGGCTGCAGCAAGGCGCCCAACGCCATCTCGCGGCCCAACTGGCCGCGCCCCAAGGATTGGATGCGGCGTTGCACCCAGTAAAAGAAGGCCGTCAGGCCAAGGCCGGCAGCAAGGGCCAGCAACCAACCGGCCGGGTCGCGGGGAGCAAAGCCAAGCAGCGTGGGCGGTACCACCAATGCCGCTGCCACAATCAAGGTTCGGTCAAATTGCATGCCCCAAAATTATAGGCCGGTTTGCCTCAAGGCGCCCAGCCCATCACCTGCAGGCCGGGCAGCGGCAGCGTGTACACCTTGCAGTCACTTATATTCAAGAGTAGTGGCGGCCCCCAGGTGGAGCGGTTTGCGTCCAGCACGTTGACCAGCAGCCAGTCAGCACCCATCCAGGCCCCGGCAGAGAACTGAAGCTCTGCGTCAGATTCAGCCAGTACCCGCACGGCCCCCTGGGGCAGTTCGACCAGATGCAGGCTGTAATTGAAGCCGCCGAAGAGCTGTTCGCCATAAGTAGCATAGCGCCCATCTGGCGACAAGGTCGGGAATCCGCCCTTCACATTATTGAAGACATGCAAGCTTTGCGTGGCGCCGCTGTTCAAGTCCAAAGACTGCAATTCCGTGCCATTGGCGCTCAGGCGGCTGACCACGATCTGTTGGCCCTCAGGCGGCCAGCCTGCCACAGCGACAACATACTGTGTGTCGCCGGGCACAGCCCGTAAGTGGCTGCCATCCGCGTTAAGCACAGCCAAGCTGTCGCCGCCCAGCAGCAATTGCGCCCCATCCGGCGACCAGGCCAGCGGGCGATAGCGGTTGCCGGCCAATAACAGACGGTCCTGCCCACTGGTGATATCAAACAGGCGCAGGCCGTCGCGGGCATAAGCCACCTGGCCGCCATCCGGCGAGAGAAAGGCCGAGCTGCCGGTCGCGATGGTTTGGCGTTGAGCGTCCGGCAGCGAAATCAGGACCAACTCGGGCAGGGGACCGCCGGCCGAGAAATCCTGGACTAGCACGGTCCCGGTCAGCCACTCAAGCACAGCTGGCTGGGCATCTTGCGGGTAGCTCAAGCGACTAAAGCAGGCGCCGGATGTTTCGGGCTGGCTGGTTGTGGTTTGGGGCGCCGCATGGGGCAGATCTACCTGGGTCTCCCAGGGGCCTTCAACCACCACTTCCATATGGGACAGCTCAATCCGGCGCAGGCCGCGCGGCAGATAGTCATAGCCAATCATTTGGGCCATGGAGCCATCCCCTCCGCCGCCACCCCCGCCAAACAGCATCTGGCTCTGGTTGTCTGGGTCAATAAAGCCGACAGAGTTCAGCTGTTCATCCAGCTGTATCGTCAGCTGCAGCCCAAAGTTGCCATCCGCCGCGGCCACAAAGCGCGCCGTTAACACCTCAAGCTGGTAACCGTCCACGGTAAGGGTCTGGTTTAGCGGCCAGACTTGTTGATCTTGAGGGTTGTCCCCCAGGTCAATCTCCACCACCGGCCTCTGCTCTGTGCTCAGCTGGCGTGAGGTGGTTACCGTTTGCAGGCGAAACGTCAGAGGTGAAGCGATCTGTGTCGTCTGGGTGCGAATGCTCCAGGTTTCTAATTTATTCTCCCAGTCACTGGAGTTATTGGCATAGTCCACTTCAAACAGCACGCGGCTGCCGTTGGCATCCAGCAGTTCAAGCTCAGAAATTGAGACGAACTCATACGGCGTATCCGCCCAGGAAAAGGACACGGGGAACAGGTAGCCGCCTTCGACCTCCACCAATTGATTGACCGAAAGACGGATTCCGTCCGCGGGTGGGGGTGTCTCTTGCGGGTTGTGCGGCAGGCGCACGATCGGGAGCACTTCAAAGCCCTCCGGGGCCGGGATGAAGTTGAGGGAGGCCTGCCAATCCTGCAGAGCATTGTCTGTGCGGGTGCCTGGCACACAAGGGGCGACCAATGTGACCAGGCCCACGTCTGCCGGCAGGCTGGTTGTCTCCAAGTTGATCTCTCGCCAATTGAGCCCGCCGCCTCCGCTGGCATGGTAGCTTTCAAAGCGCTCGCCCTCCGGCGTAAGCAGGTACGGGTTCAGCAGGCAGCCCGCATCGGCTTCGTCGTTAGGCCACTGATCGGGACGAATGCCTTCGAAAAAGATCGTCAGCCGTGTGCGCTGGTCATCGATCACACCCTGCTCCACGCGCAGGGTGATGCCATCGCGTTCAACCGTCACGGGACTTTCCAGAACGCGCAAGCCGCCTTCAGTCTGCACGAAACCGATGCCGGGGATGTATCCGCCCAACCAGTCCAGCACCTGCTGGGCCAGCACCCGCCCCGGACCGAGGGCCAAAACCACTGCCAGCAAGAGCGCCGCGGCGCCCAGCGCCAGCTCGCGCCGCCATGCGGGGTGCCGCGGCGGGGCGGCGGCCTCTGCCAAGAGTTGCTGGCGCAGGCGGTGAACAAAGGTTGCTTCAGCCCCCGGCGCAGCCAGGGTGGCGCGCACTTGCTCTTCAAAATAGGCAGCGGGCTGGTCACTCATTGGGGGACTCCATTTCAGCGTGTAAACGCGCCAGCAAGCGATAGACGCTTTTCTTGACCGTGTCCGGTTTGCGGCCCAGCAGCGCGCCGATCTCAGTGAAGCTCAAGTCGGCCACGTAGCGTAACTGCAGCAATTCGCGCTCAGCCGTGGGCAACCCGGCGATCAACGCGGCGAGTTCAAGCTGTCCTTGAGCGGAAGCCGCCGCCAGTTGCTCGACTTCGTCTGGCGCAGCGGGGCGGCCGGCGCGGCTTTGGCGGCGGAAGTGGTCGGCGGCTTTGCGCCGGGCAATCGAGAACAACCAGGCGCTGAAGGCGCCGCGGTGTCGATAGCCCGGCAAACTCTCCAGCGCCGCCAGAAAGGTCTGGGCGGTCAGCTCTTCGGCATCCTGGCGGTTGCCCACCCGGCTGAACAGGTAGCGGAACACAGGCTGGACGTAATGCTCATAGATCGCCGCGAACTGGGCGCGGTCGCGTTGAGCGCTGCGGATCATGGCGGGGTCTGGTGGCGGCATGGCTGGGTTGGCCTCTATCTATTAAATCGTCAAACAGGCCACAAAAGGGACAATCCAATGCTTGACAAAATCTCCCGGCATATATACAATAATACAAATATACAATGATACAATCATGAAGATACTTGTTGATCTGACCACGCATCACCCCGTCTACCTGCAGATCGTAGAGCAGGTGCGCGCCGCTTTGGACGCCGGCCAGTTGCACGCGGGCGACAAGCTGCCGACGGTGCGCCAGCTGGCCAACGAGCTGGAGGTCAACTTCAACACGGTAGCGCGAGCCTACCGCCTGCTGGACAAAAAGGGCATCATCTCCACCCAGCGCGGGCGCGGCACCTTCATCTCCGGCCAGGCCAAGCGCGACCCGGAAAGCCTGCGCCGCCAGCAACTGAGCGTGCTGGCCGAACATTTTCTGCACGAAGCCGAACGCCTGGGGTTTGCTCCCACCCAGGCCCAGGCCATCTTCAACAAACAGTTTGAAGGTTGGAAGCGCGACCTGCGCCGCTTCAACCGCAAGGAGGCGCCATGAGTTCTGCAGCCGTTGCCGCCGCGGCGGCCCAAGCCGCCCGCACCCGCCAACAAGAGGAGGAAGACATGACCCGCTACGACCCACAAGTCTTGAGCCAATGGGAGTTCAAGATCCTGCGTTCGCACACCAACCAGTTCCGCAACCCCCAGGCCCTGCAGCACGCCATCGCCGAAGAGCGCCAGGGAGACTGGGAACTGCTCGAAAAGTTCGACGAGTCGCGCGTGCGTTTTCGCCGCCCAATAAGCGCCCGCCAGCAAGACGCCAGCCGACCGCAGGGGTACGACCCCTATCGCACCACGTACGGCATATCCGAAGCCGGGATCGCCTTGTGGGTGGTGGGCGCCATCCTGGCCCTTTTTGTGCTCTCCTTCGTCGTGCTCAACCTGCTGGGGCTGGTCTGACACCGGCGTATCGAAACACACTCCCGGGTGTAGACTGGGAGTGTGTTTCACGTGAAACCTTAGGAGACGTATGAAGTCCGCACTAGACACCCGCCGCATTACTCTGTTTTTAGCGATTGCCTTCGGTTTGGCCTGGCTGACCGCCCTGGCCGTCCACCTGACCGGCGGCATCCTCGACAGCCCGGAATTGATCCCCAACACCGGCATCAGCCTGGCACTGGTGCTGATCGCTACGCTCTACATGTGGTCACCCGCCATCGCCCACATCCTCACTCGGATGATCACCAAAGAAGGCTGGAAGAACAGCGGCCTCAACCTCAATCTGGGCGAGGGCCGTTGGAAGGCCTCGGCCCTGGCCTGGCTGCTGCCGACCGTCCTGACCCTGCTGGGCGCTGTGGTCTATTTCTTGATCTTTCCACAGCACTATGACCCCGAACTGGGAATGCTTTCCGAACTGCTCAATAACGCGGCCCAGGTCACCGGCCAGGCCATTCCGTTTGACGTCTGGACCATCATGCTGATCCAGTTGGGGCAGGCGGTGGTGTTGGCCCCGTTGATCAACAGCCTGTTCACTTTTGGTGAGGAGTTCGGCTGGCGCGCTTACCTGCAAGACAAGCTGATGCCGCTGGGTTTCCGCAAAGCCATGCTGCTGCTGGGCGTCATCTGGGGGCTCTGGCATGCCCCAGTGATCGCCATGGGGCACAACTACGGCTTCGGCTACTTTGGCGCCCCCTGGACCGGCATCTTGATGATGACTTGGTTCTGCATCACAGTCGGCATCGTGTTTGGTTGGCTGACCCTGCGCGGGCGCAGTGTCTGGCCGGCGGTCATCGCCCATGCCGGGCTCAACGGCATCGCCGGCATCAACGCCCTTTTTCTTGGCGTGGAGGCGCAGCCCAACCCACTGCTGGGGCCACTGCCCGTCGGCTTGATCGGCGGGCTACCTTGGGCGATGCTGGCCGCTTACCTGCTGTGGCGCGGCGACGACACAGCCGATGTTTCACGTGAAACCAACCCGCCGCCGACGCGCACGCCCAAACGCGGCACGATGATCGCCACAGAAGACCTGGGCAAGCAGTTCAGCACCGTCACGGCGGTGGACGAGCTCAACGTAGAGATCCCCGCCGGCCAGGTATTTGGCTTGTTGGGGCCCAACGGCGCCGGCAAAACCACCACCATTCGCATGCTCAGCGCGCTGATCGCCCCGACCCGCGGTCACGCCTGGGTGGCCGGCCACCGCATCGGCGAAGAAGACAACCTGATCCGCAAAGAAGTCGGCATCCTGACCGAGACGCCGGGCATGTACGAGCAGCTCAGCGCCCAGCGCAACCTGAGCTTTTTCGCCCAGCTCTACGAGGTCCCCAAGGTGGACAAGCAGGTGGAGCGCTACCTGCGCATGCTGGGCCTGTGGGGGCGGCGCAATGACCCGGTGGGCACCTTCTCCAAGGGCATGCGCCAAAAACTGGCCATCGCCCGGGCGCTACTGCACGAGCCCAAGGTGCTTTTTCTGGATGAGCCCACCAGTGGGCTGGACCCTGAGGCCTCCCGCCTGGTGCGCGAGTTCATCTCGGAGCTCAAGACGGAAGGTCGCACCATCATCCTTAGCACGCACAACCTGGACGAAGCCGACCGCCTGTGCGACCAGATCGGCGTGCTGCGCGGCCGCTTGCTGGCCCTGGACACGCCGACCAATCTGCGCCGCCAGCTGTTTGGGCGCTCGGTGGTCTTCCATCTGGGCAAGGCCAAGGCGGCCTTCGCCAAAGCGCTGGCGGCGCTGCCTTTTGTGCAAAGCGTGGAAACCCTGGACAACAAACTGGTGGTCAAACTGGATGACCCTGAGAAGCGCAACCCTCAATTGGTGGCTGAATTGGTCAATTTAGGCGCCCAGGTCCAGTTCGTGGGCGAAATGCGCCAAAGTTTGGAAGATGTCTATCTGCAACTCATGGAAAATGGAAGCGCAGCATGAAAAAGATCTGGATCATTATCCGCAAAGAATGGGACGAGGTTTTTCGCAACCGCATCGTGCTGTACACCACCATCGGCGTGCCGCTGCTCTTTAGCGCCATTCCCATCGGCATCCTCAGCGGTCTGCAAGGGGCCACGGACATGAGCAGTCTGGAAAGCGAGCTGGGTATGGGCATGGGCGCCGAGATGATGGCCCAGTTGTGCGGCACGCTACAGGGTGTTGATTGCGGGCAATACTTGCTGCTGCAGCAGTTCATGATCCTGTTTTTGATGATGCCGGCCATTATCCCGGTGACCATCGCCGCCTACAGCATCGTGGGCGAGAAGAATACGCGCACCCTGGAACCACTGCTGGCCACACCGATCAGCACCGAAGAATTGCTGGCCGGCAAGGCCCTGGCGGCCGTCATCCCGGCCGTGGTGGGCTCATTTTCCAGCTTTTTCATCTTCGTCGCCGGCGCAAACTTCCTGGCCAGCCCGGCAGTGGCCGCCCAACTGTTCAGCCCGCTGTGGCTGCTGGGCATCTTTACCGTCGGTCCGCTGCTGTCTCTGGCCGGGGTCAGCCTGGCGGTGATGATCTCCTCGCGGGTCAGCGAGCCGCGCGCGGCCGAACAGCTCACTGCGCTGCTGGTCTTGCCAATCACGGCGCTGTTCATGGGTCAATTGTTCGGCCTGTTGGTGGTCGATCAGACATTTATGCTGTGGGTGGCCGCCGCTCTGGTGCTGGTGGATGCGGCCTTGCTCTTCTTTGCGGTGCAGCTCTTCCAGCGTGAAAACATTCTGACGCGGTGGAAGTGAAATGAAGATCCGATCGATGATCTTTTGGGCCACCCTGACCCTGGCCTTATGGCTGCCCAGCCCGGCCGCGGCCCAGGCACAAAGCGAGGCGCTGACACTGCGCATGAGCCGCGATTTTGGCTATGGCGGCTTCGACAACCAGATCGAGGGTTTGTTCAGCCTGCGCGCCGAAGGGCCGCAGACGCTGACCCGGGTGGAGTTCTACATCGACAGCCAGCTAATGGCGACGGTCAACGAGCCGCCCTTCCGCCACCAGTTCAACACCAATCAATACCCGGCGGGTGAGCATGTCTTCTCGGCGCGTGGCTTCACCACCTCTGGCGAGCCATTGCAGTCCAACCAGCTAACGCGTGTCTTGCTGAGCGCAGAAGAATCGCGCCAGATGCTGGTACGCACGGTGGGGCCTATCCTGGGCGTTACTCTGCTGATCAGTTTGCTAATAGGCGCCCTGAGCCTGCGGGTCAGCCGCAAGCCCTTTGACGGCAGCTACGGCCTGCTGGGCGGAGCGGTTTGCCCGCAATGCCAGCTGCCGTATGGGCTTCACTGGCTGGCGCCGCGGCTGGTCACCCGCCGGCTGCAGCGCTGCCCGCACTGCGGAAAATGGGCCTGGGTGGGGCGCGCCAGGCCCGCAGACCTGGCCGCCGCCGAATCACGCTGGCGCGGCGAGGACCAGCAAGCCGCCCGCGGCGATGAGGCGGCTGAACGCAGTCGCCACCAAATAGATGACAGCCGCTTCGATACATAAAAACAAAACCGTCGCTGATGCCAGCGACGGTTTTTCTAAGTGAGCGGCAGCTCGGTCTGGCGGGGCGCTTCGGCCAGGCGTTGCTGGATCAGGCCTATGACCCTTTCCAAATCCTCAGGCTGGCTGATGATGTTGAGCTGGTTGGTATCCACGCGCAGCACGGGCACGCCCTGGAAATAATTGTCAAAGAAGTCCTCGTAGGCGTCATTGAGTGTGGCGATGTAGGCTTCTTCCATGTTGCGCTCATAAGGCCGGTCGCGTAGGGTGATGCGCTGCATCAGCACCGGGGTGCGCGCGCTGAGGTAGACCACCAGGTCCGGGCGCGGGATCTTCTCGGCCAGGGCGTCGTGCACCTTGTAATACATGTCCAGCTCGTCGCCCTGCAGGTTAATGCGCGCGAAGAGGGCATCCTTGGCGAAGGTATAGTCGGCGATCAGGTTCTTGCCGCGCTTGAGCGCGTCGGGCACAGCGCGGTTTTGCTGGTGGTAGCGGCTGAGCAAAAAGAAGATCTGGGTCTGGAAAGCGTAGCGCGCCCGGTCCGAATAAAACTGGCTGAGGAAAGGATTTTCTTCAAAGACTTCCAACTGCAGTTCCGCCTGAAATTCATCCTGCAGCAGTCGCGCCAGAGTGGTCTTGCCCACTCCGATAACACCTTCTATGGCAATATACATGGTGATTTTTAGCATACCACGATGACCCTCTCACAGCCGGGTTTAAGGCCGCTTTGGCCTGCAGGAAAACCGCCAAAATGCTATAGTGTCCTCAACGAGGACCAATGAAACGACTGATCCCCTTTGTACTCATCCTGAGCCTGGCCCAGGCCGCCTGCTCCATGCCGCTGCCCTTCTTCGTGGAACCGACCGCCACTGCCACAGAGATCGTGCTGCCCAGCAGCACGCCCACTCTGGCCAACCCCACCGATACGCCGACCGCCCCGCCCAGCGAGACCCCCACCGAAACGCCGCCGCCCAGCGAAACCCCGGAGCCGAGCGAGACTCCCACGATCACGCCGACGGCCACTCCACTGCCCTTTGACCCCTCCGCCAGCTACGGCACACCCAGCCTGCGAGACAACATGGACGACAACCGCAACTGGGCCAGTGGCAGCGGGCTGCCAGACGACCAATACCTGCGCCTGGCCCTGGGCAGTGGTCACCTGAGCGTGACTGGCAAACAAGTGGGTTGGGACACTTGGTGGTTCACCGCCAGCGCGCCCAGCGACTTCTTCATCGAGATGCATGTCAACAGCGGCAACTGCTCTGGCCAGCAGGCCTATGGCTTGATCCTGCGCGGCCCACAGAGCGCTGGCGACTCGGGCCGCGGCTACATCTACAGCTTCGCCTGCGACGGCAGCTACCGGCTGGACCGCCTGGACAGCACCGCCCCTTACACCAAGGTCGAACTGGTCCCCTGGACGCAGAGCGACTACATCCACGACGGCGCCAACCAGGACAATGTGCTGGGCGTGGAGATGGTGGGCAGCGAGATCGTGCTGTATGCCAACGGCTTCGAGCTCGACTCGATCGAGGACAGCCGCTACAGCGGCGGACGCTTTGGCCTGTTCGTCAATGCTGGTGCGGCCGGCAACTACACCTACAGCATCGACCAGCTCTCTTACTGGAACCTGCGCTAATATTCTAGCTATAGAATACAAGAAAAGCAACAGTAACGAAAAGAGCGCACCGGCTGGTGCGCTCTTTTATTGCCTTGAGCTTTTACTTGGCGGTTAACTTCTCCAACTCGTCCACCATGCCGTTGACCACATCAAAACCGCCTTGCCAAAAAGCCGCATCGCGGATGTTGATGCCGGCGTTGGTCAAGATGTCCTCTGGCGAGCGCGAGCCGCCGGCCGAGAGCAGTTCCAGGTAACGCGGCACGAAGGCTTTGCCTTCGGCCTTGTACTGCTGGTACAGGGCAAAGACCAGCAGCTGGCCGAAGGCGTAGGCATACACGTAGAACGGATAGTAGAAGATGTGCGGGATGGAGACCCATTCCCACTTGAATTCCTCGCCCACATCCATCGAGTCGCCGAACTGGTCCTTCAAGTTCTCCATATAGCCGCCGGAGAGCTCATCCACCGAGGCGCCGCCCTTGACCAGGTCGTGCGCCTTGCGCTCAAAGAGCGCGAAGTACACCTGGCGCATGATGGTGGCATACGAGTCGTCCACCTTGGCGAAGAGGATGTCGCGGCGCACGGCCTCATCCGTCTCTTGCTCCAGCAGCTTGTCCACCAGCAGCATCTCACCAAAGGTGGAGGCCGTCTCGGCCAATGGCAGCGAGGAGTGGAAATTGAAGACGTTGTGGTGCGAGGCCAGCATGGCGTGCACCGCATGGCCGAACTCATGCGCCAGGGTCGAGACGTCACGAGCGCTGCCGTTGTAGCTCATCAGCACCCAGGGGGAGAGCGCCGGGTCGCCGGAGGAGCAGAAGGCCCCGCCGCGCTTGCCCTTGCGAGTCTCGCTGTCCACATGCTTCTCGTCGAAGACCTGCTTGGACAGTTCAGCCAACTTAGGGTCGAACTCGCCAAAGGAATCCAGGGTCAGGCGCACGGCCTGGTCGTAGCTGTATTTCTTGTCCGAGCTGGCCACGGGGGCATAAATGTCGTAGCGGCGCAGCTTGTCCATGCCCAGCAGCTTGGCCTTAAGCTTGAAGAAGCGCTGGAAGATGCGCGTGTTCTCTTCCGAAACGCCCAGCAGTGTGTCCACCACTTCGTCGGGCACATCATTGCTCAAGTTGCGCACCGCGATCGGGCTGCTGAACTTGCGCATCTCAATATTCTCATTGTGCCAATCACGACTCAGGGTTTGGTAGATCTGGCCGAGGATCGGGCCGTCATGGCCGTACACCCGGTACATCTCCTGGTAGGCTTTGGCGCGGTGCTCTGCGTTGGGGGAGTAGACCAACTGCATCAACTCGGAGCGGTTGTATTCTTTGGTCTCACCGTCCACATCCACCCTGAAGGTGTAGCGGTCGGTGATCGAGCTGTAGAGGGTCTGCAGCGCCTTGGCTCCGGTGACGTCTTTGATATTAACGATCTTTTCTTCCGCTTCCTTCAGTGTATAAGGCTTGAAATTGCGGATTTGGCGCAGCCAGTACTCAAAATCCGGCCCGCTGGCCTTGAGCAGACGATCAGCATTGATATCATCCAGGGCTTTCCACCACAGGCTGAAGAACAGCGTGCGGTTCTGCAGTTCCGCCATGCGCTGTTCCACCTGGGACTGGAAGGTCTGGGCGTCCTGGTTCTGAGTGTCCTCGGAGAACCACAGGCCGGCGAACTGGTCAATGCGCACCGCCAGGCGGGTGTTCTTCTCCATGGCTTGCACCAATTTGAGGAAGTCCGCTTCGCTGATATTCTCATTGAGCTTGTCGCGCCACTTTTCGAACTCGGCCACATGGCTTTCCAGCTCCTTGATGGCCGCTTTCATTTCCTTGCTGTCGTGGCCGGGGAACAGGTCCGCCAGACTCCAGCGTTGCGGGGTGTATTCCGAAGTTGTCATCGTTCTCGTATTCCTTCACGCAAAATTTGCCGCAGGGTATCGATGGAGCGGCGCTGACCGCTCTCGGCGTCCACATAATACCAGTGCTGCCAGCCGTTGGCGGGACCGCCCAGCAGCTGTTTGGCCAGCTGGTGGATGGAGCCGCGCTCTGCACCGGCTTTCAGCGAGCCATCGGCCAGAATGCGGGCGCTAATGCGGCTGCGCTCACCCAGATACAGGCGCTGACCGGCTTCCAGCAGGCCCGCCTCCAATAAATTGCCGAAGGGGATGCGCGGCTCACGGCGCGGTTCGGCCGGCTCAAAGAGCTCGGATTCATAGGCGACCGGCTCGATCTGGGCAATACGCTCAAAGGCCACCTGGGCGTAGCTCTCCTCGCGCTCGATGCCGATCCAGTGACGGTGCATGCGCTTGGCCACCGCACCGGTGGTGCCGGAGCCGAAGAACGGGTCCAGCACCACATCGCCGGGGCGGCTGCTGGAGAGCAGCACCCGGTACAGCAGCGCTTCCGGCTTCTGCGTGGGGTGGGCCGCCTGCCCGTCTGGCAGGCGGATGCGCTCACCGCCGGAGCTGACCGGCAGCCACCAGTCACTGCGCATCTGCAAGCCTTCGTTGAGCGCCTTCATGGCGTGATGGTTAAAGGTGTAAGGCGCGTCCTTCTCCTTCTGCGCCCACAGCAGCGTCTCGTGGGCGTTGGTGAAACGCACGCCGCGGAAATTGGGGGTGGGGTTGGCTTTGACCCAGACCACCGAGTTGAGCAGCCAATAGCCCAGGTCTTGCAGAGCGTTGCCCACGCGGTGGATGTTGTGATAGCTGCCAATCACCCACAGCGTGCCGCTGGGTTTCAGCACCCGGCGGCAGGCCGCCAGCCAGGCGCGGGTGAATTCATCGTAGGCGGCGAAGTCGGCGAACTGGTCCCAGCTCTCGCGCACGCCGCGCACTGTACTGTCGTTGGGGCGGCGCAGCTCGTTTTGCAGCTGCAGATTATAGGGCGGGTCGGCGAAGACCAGATCCACCGACTCGGCAGGCAGGCGCGCCAGTTCTTGCAGGCAGTCGCCCACCAAAATTTGGTTAAGGGGCAATGTAAGCATCGGCCCCATTATGGACAATGGGGCCGATTTACGCTGGGGATGAGGCAGTGTACTTGTGGCTGTCCCTACTCCACGTTGCCCTCGAAGATCCAGGGGCCGTCGACCCGGTCCACGAACGCCTGGTAGATCCACGCGTTGGCCTCTTCGTCAGACAGATTATCCGGCTTGGCTTCGATGCGATAGCCACCCATCCCGCCATTTTCGAGGACTTCCGAATAGCAGGAAATTTCAATGCCGCTATGGGCCTCGTCCAAGCGAGCCTGCGCCGTAGCGCAGTCATGTGTTGGGTAGCTTGTCTGCAGGAAAGGGATGACCAGTTGGAATTCGATTATTTCGTCTGTTCCAACCGGGAACCGCACAGCATCACAGCGAGTCGGCGAAACGATCTCGGTGGTGGGGTCGAGCAAGCCCATCTCACGCACCCGCACACTCTCTGTGCCGTAGGTCAACAGGGTCTGGTCTCCCAACAGCCAATCCGCAACGCTTGGGCGCTCAAAGCAAATGTCGGCCACAAAATGCAACCGCTCTACCCGGAAATTGCCCGTCGTCACCGTGATGCCGTTGGCTTCGGCTTGCAGTTCGCCGGGCGGCAGACCAGCCTCGAAGGCCGCCGGGCGGCAGGCGGTCAGTAGCAAAAACAGAGTAGCCAGTGGGAGTTTGAACATCTTCGCCTCCTTATCCAAGCCGTTGAGGCTAGATGGTACCCAAGTCAAATGCCCATTTTCATTAAAACCAGAGGGCCAGGTTTAAAACCTGGCCCCACACTGGCTTCTCGAATTAGAGATACCCTACACATTGAACCGCACATTGATGATGTCCCCGTCCTGCATCACGTAGTCCTTGCCCTCCAGACGCAGCTTGCCCGCCTCGCGGGCGGCGGTCATGCCGCCCAGCGCCAGCAGGTCGGCGGCGGCGATGATCTCGGCGCGGATGAAGCCGCGGGCGATATCGCTGTGGATCGTGCCGGCCGCCTCCACGGCGCTCTCGCCGCGGCGCAGCATCCAGGCGTGTGCCTCCGGCTCGCCGACCGTGTAGAAGGTCTGCGTGTCCAGCAGGTCGTAGGCGGCGCGGATCACGCGCTGCGCCCCGCTCTCGCTCAGGCCGTACTCAGCCAAAAAAGTGGCGGCGTCTTCGGCGGGCAGCTGGGTCAGTTCCATCTCCAGCTTGCCTTGCAGGGCCAGCACCGGCACACCGGCTTCCGGCAGCGCTGGGGCGCTCTGGCCCTCGCCCAGGTTCAGCACCACCAGCAATGGCTTGAGGGTCAGCAGGCCGGCGCCGCCCACCTGGGCGGCTTCTTCGGCGCTCAGCCCCAGGGTGCGCAGCGGCTGGTTGGCGGCCAGCGCTTCCTGCAGGCGACCGTACAGCGCCTGCTCGCGCTCGATCGCTGCCATATCGCGGCCGCCCTTGCCGCGCTCCTCACCCAGCTTGCCCAGGCGGCGCTCAACGATCACCAGATCGTTGAGCAGTAGCTCATCCTGGGTGTAGGCAAAATCGCGGGCGGCATCCACGGTCTCGTGGGGGTGCGCCACGCTGTCGTTCTCGAAAGCACGCAGCACCAGCAGCAAGCCGTCCATGCCGGTCAGGGCGTTGAGCAGCTGCGGCGAGAGACCTTTACCGGCTTCGCTGGAGCCCATGCCGGCCACATCCGCAAAAGAGATCTGGGCGTGCACGATTTTCTTGGAAGAGAACAGATCAGCCAGCTGCTGCAGGCGCCCGTCCGGGACGTCCACCACCGCCGTGGTGGTCTCGATGCGGCCAGCGCTCATCGCCAGCGGGCGGTCACTGCGCGTCAGCGCGTTGAAGATGGTGGTTTTGCCTGCCTGCGGCAGGCCGATAATTCCTAGGCGCATAGATCTTGCGCCTCGAGAGTGGCCAACCCGCCGTGGGGACGGCCGCTCCAAACTTGAATTTTTGTTTGCAATTGAGTGGGGTGCTTGACCTTGGACATTCGAATGATTATACTTTCGCTCTGCCTTGCCGAAGTGGCGGAACTGGCAGACGCGCACGACTCAAACTCGTGTTCCTCCGGGAGTGTGGGTTCGACTCCCACCTTCGGCACTCAAGACCGCTCGCAGCGAGCGGTTTTTTGTTTAACCCATTCTTAGATTAGAGAAGGCCCTTTACCTTGACACGCAATTCGCAATCGGTATAATCACCTTGACGAGCGTCTGGGTGCCCCCCTCACCTAGGCGCTTGTCGCTTTAATAGCCTCATTCAAACAAAAACGGGCGCCTCTCGGCGCCCGTTTTGTGTTCCGCTAGGTAGTCTACTTTTTGTTCAGGTTGGACATCAGCATCTTGAGCGCCGCATTGGCAATCAGCTGCCCGGACTGTGAGCGGTGCTCGCTCTTGCCCATCTCCGTGCCGGAGACCAGCGTCTGGGCCAGCTGGCCAATGTCAATCCCGGCGTCCTGTGAGGACTGCAGCAGGTCCAGGCCCAGGCTCAACCAGTCGGTGCCGCCGCTTTGTTGGCTGCTGGCCGTGCTCTTCTGGCTGCCGGCCAGGCCAGACACCAGGGTCCCCAGCAGGCTGCCAGCCAAATCCTGGCCGGAGCTGGCGCTGCTCTTCTGACCACCATTGAGGATGGTCATCAGCAGGTTGAGCGCCAGGTCAATCGGCAGCCCATCCGCCTTTTCGCCCAGGGCCTGCTTGGCCGCTTGGGCCAAACCGCCAGCCAACACATTGGCGGAGCCGCTCTGGCTCTTCTGGCGCACCAGATCAGCCGCATACTCCAGTTGGCTGGGCAGGTCGGCGGTCTTCTTTTCGCGCATGGCCTGCTGCACGACTTCCATGATCTGCACCATGTTGTCGCCGTGGTTGCCGTTGTAGCTATCGGCCTTGTTCAGCTGCGAACGGTTCTGCTGCAGCGCGTCCGTGGCTGCGCTGAACAGGTCGATGAAATTAACAGTTTGTTGTGCCATTCTTTTCCTCGTACTTTAGATTAGTTCTTTACCAACTTCCAGGCTGCTGGCAACAGCAGGGCGGCCAGTAAGGCCTTGATGGTATCACCTATTAGAAAAGGATACAGGCCAGCCGCCAAAGCTTGCGACCAGCCGCCCATCAGGGTTTGCAGCCAGGCAATGCCAAAGATGTAGATCACCAGGTTGCCCAGCGCCATCGCTGCCAGGGTGGTCCATAAACTGCGATCCCACCCGCGTTCGGCCAGCCAACCCACCAGCCAGGCGGCGGGGATGAACCCCAGCAGATAGCCGCCTGTGGGGCCGGCCATGTAAGCCAGGCCGGCCTGCGCGCCAGTAAAGAAGGGCAGGCCGGCGCCGGCCATGCCCAGATAGCCCAGAACGGCCAGCGGGCCGCGCCGGCTGCCCAGCGCCATGCCCACCAGCAGCACAGCCAGGGTTTGACCGGTGATCGGCACCGGCTGCAGCGGGATACGCACCTGGGCCAAGGCGGCGATGAACAGCCCACCCAGTAGGATCAGCAAGCCATCCGCCAGGACGCCGGGTTTGGCGCCGGAGCGGGTCAGTACTTTTTCAGCCAAGACTTGTTGCATAGCAGTCTCCTCCAAAGAAAAACCACGGTGAAAATAATAACACCGTGGTTCCCTATAAGAGGCGGGCAGCCCTGGTCACGAACCAGGTTTTCAGTCAGCCCAGCGCTATGGGCTAGGTCGCGTCCGCGTTTTTAGCTCTCGTCCTTCAAGAAGGCTAGCGTACGCTGCCAGGCCAGCTCGGCGGCTTCGGCGTTATACGCATCTGGGCGGTTGTGCTCAAAGAACCAATGGTCCGTGCCGGGGTAAATGTGCACTTCCAGGTTGGGCGCCTGCATGGCGCGAGCTGCTTCGGTGGACTCGAACGGATCGTTTTCGGCATAGTGGGCCAGGATATGCGCTTTGCTCTTGCTCACATCGGCGCCGGCCATACCGTAGAACAACACCACGCGCTCAAAAGCGTCTGGCATGCCCTCATCCAGCACCAGCGCGTAGCCGCGCCGAAGGAGAAGCCCACTGACGCCAGCTTCTCGCGGGTCACCGCCGGGTGAGCTGCCAAGTAGGCAGCCGCCGCGGCGGCCAAGGCTGCCATGGCGGGGAAATCCTCTTCGGCGGCGGTCACCAGCTTTTCCGCCTCGGCGACGTCGGCGGTTTGCGCGCCGGCGAAGAAGTCCGGGGCGAAGACCACGAAGCCTTCGGCAGCGAGCTTGTCGGCCAGCTTGGTGAAAAGGTCGGTCAGCCCCCACCAGGCATGTAAAAGCAGCAGCCCCGGGCCGCGGCCCTCAGGCGGCAGGGCCAGGTAGCCCTGATGTTGCTTGTCATTAATCTCGAATGCTTCCATCCTTTTCCTCGTTCATTCATGTGTGTCGCCCTGAGCGAAGCGAAGGGCTTTCATGATGCTAGTCTCAAACAGGTGCGCCATCTAGCAAGTTCTTTGCCTGGGCAGTGAAACTTCTTCGCAGCCCTTGCGGCTTTGCCGCAAGGGCGCTCAGAAAGACACGATAGGCTAATTCTTATACGCCCACTCACCCTGGCGCATCAGCGGCTCGCGGGACCCGTCCTTGGTGATGCCGTCTATATCCATCTTGTCCGAGCCGATCATGAAGTCCACATGCACCAGGCTGTCGTTGCCACCAGCGGCAGCAAAATCCTCGCCGCTCATCGCCTCGCCGCCATCCAACGTGAAGCGGTAGGCGCGGCCAATGGCGATGTGGCTGGCGGCATTCTCATCAAACAGCGTGTTGTAGAACAGCACACCGGACTGGGCGATGGGCGAGCTGTGCGGCACCAGGGCGATCTCGCCCACCCGGCCGGCGCCGTCGTCGCTGGCCAGAATGTCGCGCAGCACTTCCTCGCCCTTCTTGGCCTTCACATCGGTCACGCGACCATCTTTGAAAGTCAGGCTGAAGTCCTCCACCAGGCGCCCGCCGTAGCTCAACGGCATGCTGGCCGCCAGCTGGCCTTCGGCGCGGTCCTTGTGGCCCAGGGTAAAAACTTCCTCCGTGGGCAGGTTGGGCGTAAAGGTGATGCCGCCCAGTGTGTCGGACTGGGCGCTGTTCCATATATGCCCAGCAGGCAGGCCGGCGGTGAAGTCAGTACCTGGGCCGGTGTAATGCAGTGCGTCGTACTGTTTCTCGTTCAGGTAGGTGCTGGCTTCGTTGAGTTGCTGGATGTGCGCCTGCCAGGCAGCCAGCGGGTCGGGCTGGTCCAGCCGGCAGAGGGTGAAGATCTGCTCCCAGAGGGCGTCTTCCTGCTGCTCGGCCGGCAGGTCCGGGAAGACCTTGGCCGCCCAGGCCGGATGCGGCACGGCGGCCAGCAGCCAGGCATAGGCGTTCTTCATCAGCAGTTCCATTTGGGACTGCATGTGCTGTTCCATGGTGCGCTGGGCCTGGGTCACCAGCTTGGGGTCCTGACCACTGAGCAGGTCGGGGTCTTCCCCATAAAACGAAACGATCGCCGCACCGCTGTTGGCGTAATCAAACAAGGCTTGGGTGCGCCAACTGGGAAATTCGCCAAAAGCGTCGCGCCGGGCGTGCTGGAAGCGCATCAGCTGCGTCTGGTCGTCGTCCCACATCACATCCACCAGCGGTGAGCCCATTTGGTAGGCCCGGGCGGCGATGCGGCGCACCAGCGGGGCGGAACGCAGCGGCGCGCCGCGGAACAGGTTTTTGCCGCTGACGACCAGCTTCTGGCCAGGCTGCAGGTTCAAACCGACTTTGAGGATAAGTTCAGCGTACAGGTCAAGCTTTTTGTCGAAATCCGGGATCATAGGTCACCTTGGGAAATGAAGGTTGTCGAGTGCGCACAGTATACTAGCAAGGCATGAGCGCTCAGAGTAGCCCTTCCTTCTATGTAGGCGACCTGCCGGTCTACGGCGAAGCGATCCTCTCGCCGATGGACGGCTTCTCCGACCTGCCTTTCCGCGCCATGGCCCGCCGCCTGGGCTCGGCGATGAGCTATTCGGAGTTCATAAACGCCATCGATGTCATGCAGGGCCATCCCTCCGTGCCGCAGAAGATCGCCTACACCGCCGCTGAGCGCCCAATGGTTTTCCAGCTTTTCGACGACGACCCGGCCCGCCTGCTGCAAGCGGCCCTACGCCTGCGCCAACACGAACCGGACATTATTGACGTCAACATGGGCTGCTCTGCCAAAACCGTCGCCGGCCGCGGCGCCGGCGCCGGACTGCTGCGCCAGCCGGCCAAGGTGGCCCAGATCTTCAGCACCCTCAGCCGAGCGTTGGACATCCCGGTCACCGGCAAGATGCGCCTGGGCTGGGACGATGACAGCCTCAACTACTTGGAGATCGCCCGCATCGTGCAGGACAACGGCGGCCAGCTGCTGGCTGTGCACGGCCGCACCAAAAAGCAGGCTTACAGCGGCGAGGCCAATTGGGAAGCCATCGCCGAAGTTAAGGCCGCCCTCAGCATACCGGTCATTGGCAACGGCGATGTGCGCACGCTGGCCGACATCGCCCGCATGCGCCGCTTCACCGGCTGCGATGCGGTCATGATCGGGCGCGGCGCCATCGGCAATCCCTGGATCTTCGCCGGGCTGGACCGCGAGGATGTTCCCGCCGAGCAAGTACGCGAGACCATGCTGGCGCACTTGGAGAGCATGCTGGAGTTTTACGGTGCGCAGCGCGGTCTGGTGCTCTTCCGCAAACACGCCAGTCGCTACATCAGCCCCTTCCGCCTGAGCGTCGAGCAGCGCCAGCAGCTGCTTACCAGCCAAACCGCAGCCGATTTCACTCGGCTGGTGGACCAGATGTCGGTCGCCGAGCTTGCTCCGGCGTAACGCTTTCCTGAACTGGTAGGGGTGGGGTAACCCCGTCCCTACAAAAACAAAATTCCTCCCGCAAAATGCTCACAGTAATCGTATCCGCAATGACGAATGCCGAGTGGCTTCCTATCAGCTGGCTTGCGTATTCAATTAGCGCTTCGAAAGCTCTTCGCTTTCGCTCAGAGCGACACGGTTTGGCTTGGCCGGCTTATAGCTTATGGCTTGGAACTTACATCTGATAGCTGAGCGCTGAAAGCTGACAGCTAATCGCTAACTTCCAAAACCTCCATTGATTGCCCTTATCGCTCGTTGATAGAATTTGTAGGTTCGCATTCAACGAGAAATGGACACAATGATCAATCCCCCCGACCGAGTGAATACCGACTGGCTGACCCTTAGCGAAGTCGCTGACTGGCTGGGCGTACACCCCAGCACCATCCGCAACTGGGCCGACCGCGGCCACCTGCCCAGCCACCGCACCCAGGGCGGCCACCGTCGTTTCCGCCGCCAGGAGCTGGACTTGTGGGCCAAGTCGCAGCGCGCCAACGCCTCCAAGGCCGAAGCCGCCCAGTTGGTGCAGAGTGCCCTGGGCTACACACGTGTGCAGATCAGCGAAGGTGCCCTGGCCCAGCAGGACTGGTACCAAAAGCTGGACGAGGCCGCCCGCGGGGAATACGCCCGCAGCGGCCGCAAGCTGATGCAGGGCCTCAACACTTTCCTGGCCTCGGACGACGAAGTCGGCCAGGCCGAAGCGCGCGCCATGGGCTACGACTACGCCACCCTGGGTCGCCGCCACGGTCTGGACTCAGTACAGGCTACACGCGCCTTCCTCTTCTTCCGCAATGCGCTGCAAGAGGCGCTGCTGGGTTCCTACGAGGAAGCCGCCATCCGCTCGGCAGAAGCCTGGGCGGACATGGCCCGCCGCATGGACGCCTTCACCAACCAGGTGCTGCTGTCTCTGCTGGAGACTTACCAAGCCTTTTCCTCTGCCCGCAAATAACCCTTGCCTCTTATAATCAAGGTCACGCTGTATTTTTTGATTCTTGATTGGAGGCATATTTATGCAAATACGCAACCTGTTTATTGGCTTGGGCAAAGCCGTCTTCTTTTGGGGCTTTGTCCAAATCGCCCTGATTGGCGCGGCTTACTTTAATGTGTTGCCCAGCAGTTACCATGCCATGGGCGGCAACCTGATGCTTTTGGCCCTGCTGCTGATGCTGGTCCTGTCGGTTGCCGGCAAAATGGGAAGCCGTATCACCGGCCTCAGCCTGCTGGCCTTTGCCATGCTGGCCGCCCAGAGCTTCCTGCTGCGCGGTCCGGGCATGTCAGACATCGTCAAAGCCCTGCACCCCATTTTTGGCATTGGCGTTATGTTCCTGGGCCAGTCGTTGGCTAAGCGGGCTTCGCAACTGCCCAAGTAAGTTTTCTTTAAAAACAAAGCCCCGCCATTGGCGGGGCTTTTTGTTATTTCATGTACTTGGGTTCGCGCTTTTCCAGGAAGGCCGCCAGGCCCTCCTGATGGTCGGCGCCCTGCGCGGCGATCTCCTGCGTGTACGCCTCGTAATCCAGCACTTCTTCCAGGTTGGCCAGATTGGCCTTGTTGAAGTCACGCTTGGCGTAACCCATCGCCCCCACTGGGCCTTGCGCCAGGCGGGCGGCCCAGTCCCAGCTGGTCTGCTCCAGCTCTTCTTCCGCCACCACAGCGTTCAACAGACCCCAGGCCAGCGCCTGCTCGGCGTTGATCGGCTCATTGAAAAAGGTCGCCTGCGCCGCCCGGCCCAACCCGATGAGGCTGGGCAGCATCAGCGAGACGGCCGAATCCGGCGCCAAGCCGATGCCGCCAAAGCCGACCACGAACTTGGCCGCCGGCGTGCCGATGCGCAGGTCGCAGGCCAGGGCAATGCCCAACGAGGCACCGGCTGTCGGACCCTGGATGGCCGCCAGGATCGGTTTCTCCAGCTGGCGCATCTGCAGCACCAGCGGATTGTAGTTCCTCTGCAAGTGCTGGCGGAAGGAGAGGTGTTCGCCCTCACCAAACTCGGTCACATCCTGGCCGGCACTGAACAGCTTGCCATTCGCCTTGAGCAGCAGGCTGCGCACTGCCGCATCTTTGGCGGCGTCCTTCAGGAAGCCCTGCAGCTTGGCCACCATGGGTGAGTCAAAGGCGTTGGCTTTAGGCCGGTTCAGCGTCAGGGTCAACACACCGTCTTTGACATCGCGCAAAATTGTCTCTTCGCTCATGGCAACTCCATTTGTTCAGGGGATGGGTTGCAGGTATTCTAACGGTATCCAGGCGGGCAACAAAAAAGCGCAATGCGGTTCGCATTGCGCTTTGTCTTTCACATGGGTCTACTTTGCTAATCTAGACCAGCGGGTCCATTTCATCCAGGTCGCTGTCGTCCATATCATCGTCTTCGTAGCCGATGGCCAGTTCGATCTCTTCGTCCGGCAGGCGCACCCATAGCATCAGCATTTCGCCCTCGGCGGTCTCTGCCGCCCGAGCGGCGACGATGGGCGCTTCCTTGGTCAGGCCGTCTTCATCGCGGTATTCGAGTTGGATGCTGTCCTGTTTGTTCCAGGCCCGATGGCAGCGCTCCACCAGTTCGCGACCGTTGAAGGTACGCAAGTGGGTCAGCGCCACCCCGTAGAGTGTCGGGCCTTCCAGCACTCCGGTAGACCAGCCTTCGTCCACAATTTCAAATGTGGGTGAAGGACCTTCAATAATGGTGATTTTCTCTTGCATCAGATAGTCAGACTGCCTTACAGTGGCGAATATTACCATACGCGGGGTGGCGCTGGTGTCAAGCGCGGGCCTCAATTTTTGCCAAGGTTATAATCGTGAACTCCATGTACAAATTGGTCATTCTGATCGAACCCCAAGACCACCCGGCTGAATTCGACAGCCAGTGGCCGCTGTTCCTGGCGGCGGCCGAGCGCATGCCCGGCCTGCGCCGCGAGGTCACCAGCCGTGTGGACCGCGTCCTGCACGGTGCCTTCCAGGCTCATCTGATCCATGAACTTTATTTCGACTCGCTGACCGCTGCCGGCCAGGCGATGGGTTCTCCTGAAGGAGAGCACGCCGGCCAGGTCCTGCAGCAGATCAGCGGCGGCAAGGTCACCCTGCTGCTGGCTGACCACTTGGAAGACGAAGTGGCGGCTTTTATGGGGGATGCGCCCGCCGCGCCTCCCACTGGCCCGGCATGAAGCGGCGCAAAGCCTGGCCTATGCCGACCCTTCTGGCCATTCCTGTGCTGCTTGTCCTGGCTGGGGCGGCCGGCCTATACATCTATCGCAATTACTTCCGGCCCATCGGCCGTTGGGCGTATTTCTCGGAGATCCACACCAGCCGTCAGATATTTGAACGCTATGCTTTGCAGCCCGGCTTGCGCTGCGGAGAGGCGCCTTTTGCCTTCCCCACCACGGGCGTCATCCTGGGTCTGTGGGATGAGTCTTATCGCCTCGGCCATCGCCATTCGGGCGTTGACATTTTTTCCGGCACCCAGCCCGGGGTCACGCCGATCTACGCCGTTTACCCAGGCTACCTGACCCGTCAGGCGGATTGGAAATCCACCGTCATCATCCGCATCCCCAGCGACCCGCTGCAGCCCGGCCGGCAGATCTGGACCTACTACACCCATCTGGCGGACCAGCAGGGCCAGAGTTTTGTCTCAGAGGCTTTCCCGCCGGATACCCATGAGGTGTATGTAGAGGCCGGCACCTTCCTGGGTTATATGGGCAATTATTCCGGGGACCCGGCCGCCCCCACCGGTTTGCATCTGCATTTTTCGGTCGTCAAAGATGACGATGGCGAGTTCCTCAATGAATTGGATATCCGCAACACCTACGACCCCAGCCCTTATTTTGGCCTGGTCTTGAACCATCGCCAGAACGCTGAGGAGATTCCCGTATGCGCCGGCGAGGCGACTTTTGAACCCTGGGAGCTGCACCATGACGGACCCTAAACGCGTGGCGCTGATCGTAGGCGCCAGTTCACCCGCCGGTGAAGCCGTGGCCCGCGGCCTGGCCGCCGCCGGGCTGCGCCTGGCGCTCAATGACCTGATGCCGGGCCGCATCGAAAGCCTGGCCGCCGAGCTGAACGCCGCCGGCGCGCAAGCCATCGCCCACGCCGCCGATGTCTCACGCAAGCTGGCCCTGCAAACCATGCTGCAGGCCGTGCTGGAGCCCTGGGAGCGCATTGACCTGTTGGTCTTCCTGCCGGTCGCCCAGCCGGCCGGCAACCTGCTGGACCTGGATGAGTGGGACTGGCACCGCACACTGGACCTAAACCTAAGCGCCGCCTTCCTGTGCATGCAGTCAGTCGGGCGCGTGATGCGCCAGCTGGGTGGCGGGCGCATCGTGCTGGCGCAAAGTCTGCAGCCTGGGGCGCCGCCCGCCTGGCAGGCCGCCAGCGGTGGGCTGGAAGCCCTGGCCACCGCGGCTGGCGTAGAATTGGGGGCACATCACATTGCAGTGCACAGCTGCCCGGCCGAGCCAGACCAGATCTTGGCGCTGTGCCTGGCCGAGACGAAACAACCCTAGGAGGACGCCGTGTCCCAAACAGCCAGCTTTATCCTGACCGAAGTGCGTGAGCGGGTGGTCTTGCTGCGCCTCAACCGCCCCGAAGCGATGAACGCGCTGAACAGCGCCCTGATGACCGAGTTAATGGACCAGCTGGAGAAATATGACGCCGACGATAGCGTAGGCGCCTTCGTGCTGACTGGCGACGCCCGCGCCTTCGCCGCGGGAGCGGACATCAAAGAAATGGCCGAGTCGTCCTCCGTGGAGCTATTGCTGCGCGGCCACATTTCGCCCTTTGACCGCATCAAGAAGGTTTCCAAACCGGTCATCGCGGCCGTCTCGGGCTGGTGCCTGGGCGGCGGCAATGAGCTGGCCATGTCCTGCGACATGATCGTCGCCGCGGAAACGGCGCGCTTCGGCCAGCCCGAGATCAACCTGGGCGTTATCCCCGGGGCCGGCGGCACCCAGCGCCTGACGCGCGCCGTGGGCAAAGCCGTCGCCATGGAGATGGTGCTGAACAATCGCACCCTGACCGCCGCCGAGGCGCTGGGTTACGGCTTGGTCAACCGCGTGGTGCCCGCCGAGCGCTGCCTGGACGAGGCTTTGGAGCTGGCCACCCAGATCGCCGCTCGCGCCCCGCTGGCCGTGCGCCTGGGCAAAGAAGCCGTCAACCGCGCCGAGGAAACCCATCTGGCCGATGGCATCGCCGAAGAGCGCCAGGCCTTCTATTTCCTCTTCGCCTCCGAGGACCAGAAGGAGGGCATGCGCGCCTTCGCCGAGAAGCGCAAGCCGAACTGGAAGGGGCGATAATCGTGTAGACTTGTACAGAGTTTCTTTGCTCGGCACAGCCGAGCAGAAACTCTTAAGCGCTCCGTTTTGTGGAGCGCAGGCCCCGGTAGCTCAATTGGATAGAGCAAGGCACTCCTAAGGCCGAGGTTGTGGGTTCGACTCCCACCTGGGGCACTAAAATCGCCGACCTGGAAAGCGAATCTGCTATGACCACCTTGAAACGCAGCGATGTGCCCGTAGAAGCCACCTGGAACCGCGAAGCCACCTTCGAATCTTGGGCAGAGTGGGACACTCAGTTCGAGCACACCAAGCAGGCCATTCCTGAACTCAAATCCTTCAACGGCACCCTGACCGGCAGCCCGGCCGTGTTGGCCGACTGGTTCGACGCCTACGAGACCGTGGCGGTCAGCCTGGGCGAACTCTCCGGCTTCGTGGGCTGGGCGGCCACAGTGGACACCAGCGATGAACAGGCCGGCCGCCGCATGGGGCTGATCGGCAGCCTCGAAGCGGATTTTCTGGCGGCGACTGCCTTCGCCGAACCGCAGCTGATCGCCAAGGGGGAGGAACTGCTGTCCTGGGCAGAGGAGGAACCGCGGCTCAGGATCTTTCGGCACTACTTCGACAACCTGCTGCGCCTGCAAAAGAACACCCGCTCCGAAGAGGTCGAAGAGATGCTGGGCATGGCAGAAGATGCCTTCGATATGACCTATCGCGCCTTCAGCGAGCTGACCAATGCCGACCTGAAGTTCCAGGATGCGCTCGATTCGGCTGGCGGGGTGCATCCAGTCTTCCAGTCCACCCTAAATGCTTCCTTGCAATCCACAGACCGCCAACGCCGGCGCAGCGCCTGGCAGCACTATTTTGACGGATACCTGAGTATGCAGAAAACCCTGGGGGCGCTCTATCTGGGCAGCGTTAAGCAGATGGAGTTCCAGCGTAAGGTGCGCGGTTTTGACAGCGTGCTGGAAATGCGCCTGGCGCCCAACAACTTGCCCACTCAGGTCTTTCACAATCTGATCGGGGTCTTCCGCGCCAACCTGCCCGTCTGGCACCGCTACTGGGCTGTGAAAGCCAAGCTGCTCGGCTTGGAAAAGATGGGGCCCTACGATGTTTGGGCGCCGATCCTGGCTGACCCGCCGCAAGTGCCCTATCCGCAGGCCGTCGAGTGGATCTGCGCCTCACTTCAGCCGCTGGGCAACGAATACGTGGAAACCATGCGCGCCGGCAGCCTGGAAGAGCGCTGGGTGGACTGGGCGCCGAACATCGAGAAACGCCAGGGCGCCGCATCCTCCCGCATGGTCGGGCGCAAGCCGCCCTATATCTTCATGAGCTACAGCGACTCGGTCTTCAGCCTCAGCACCCTGGCGCACGAACTGGGCCATTCGATGCACAGCCACGCTTTTGCCCTGCACCAGCCCATCGTCTATAACGACTACGGGGCCATCTCCTCCACTGTCACCGAAACCGCTTCAAACTTCCATCAGGCCATGACCCGCGCCTACCTGCGCAAGGAGAAGGCTGGCGACGCCAACTTCCAGCTGGCCATGATCGATGAGGCCATGTCCAACTTCCATCGTTACTTCTTCATCATGCCTACTCTGGCGCGCTTTGAGCTGGAGGTCTATGAACGGGCCAAAGCAGGCAAGCCGCTCAGCGCCGAGATCTTCAACGGCATTCTGGCTCAGTACTTTGCCGAGGGCTACGGAGAGACGATGGATGACGATACGCAGCGCACCCCGGTGACCTGGGCGCAGTTCCTGCACTTGTACATCCCGTTCTATAGCTTCCAGTACGCCGTGGGCATTAGCGCCGCCCACGCGGCTGCGGAGAAAGTGCTCAGCGGCGACCCACAAGCTGCGGCGGGCTATCACCGCTTCCTGCAGGCCGGTGGCTCGCGCTACGCTATGGACCTCTTCGCCCTGGCCGGCGTGGATATGAGCAGCAAGGCGCCGATCGAGGCCGCCTTCCGCGAACTGGAAACCAACGTAGCCCAGTTGGAACAGCTGGCTGGCTAAGCGTATAATCCGGCGATGGTCGCCGTCGAAAAGATCAACACCACTTCCAAAACCGAAGCTAAGCGCTTCGTCGAATTTCCGTTCACACTCTACAAGGATTGCCCACAGTGGGTACCGCCCTTGCTGGTGGATGCCTACGCGTTTCTGGACGCCACGAAACACCCCTTCTATGAGCATTCGCAGGCTGAATTCTTCGTAGCAGTGCAAGATGGCCAGGTGGTGGGGCGCATTGCTGCGTTGGAGAACAAGCCCTACAACCGCTATCACGGCAAACAACAAGCCCAGTTCTATTTCTTTGACAGCATTGATGACCAGGCGGTGGCAAACGCCTTATTTGAACGGGCCTTTGACTGGGCCCGGGCGCGTGGCCTGACCCAGGTGGTGGGGCCCAAGGGCTTCGGTCCCTTGGATGGCTACGGCATCATGGTGGAGGGCTTTGAACACCGCCAGATGATGAATATGATGAACTATAACTACGCCTACTACCCGCGCCTGGTTGAGGCACTGGGTTTCCGCAAAGAGGTGGATTTCGTCTCCTGCTACGCCCACCGCGATGCCTTTCGTTTCCCGGAACGTGTCCACAGCATCGCCGAGCGGGTGCTGCAGCGCGGCGCCCTGCAGGTCAAGCGCTTCGCCAACAAGCGTGAACTGCGCACTTGGGGGCCGCGCATCGGCAAGGCTTATAACCAAGCTTTCGTCAACAACTGGGAGTACTACCCGCTGACCCAGGGCGAGATCGACTTTGTCATCCAAAATATCCTGGTGGTGGCAGACCCCAAGCTGATCAAGGTTATCACCCACGGCCAGGACATCGTCGGTTTTCTGTTCGCCTTCCCCGACGTCTCGGCCGCCCTGCAGCGCGCCCACGGCCGGCTGCTGCCTTTCGGTCTGTTCGACCTGCTGCTGGAGTTGCGCCGCACCAAGTGGGTTTCAGTCAACGGCATCGGCATCCTGCCAGAGTTCCAAGGCCGCGGCGGCAATGCATTGATGTATTCAGAGATGGAAAAGACGCTGTGGGATTTCGACTTTCAGGAAGGCGACCTGACCCAGGTGGCTGAGACCGCCTGGGAGATGCGCCGGGATTTGGAGAACCTGGGCGGCAAGCCCTATAAGAACCACCGCGTCTACATCCGCGATCTTTAAGCCCGCGGGCGCAGCTGCACCATCACGGCGCCTACCGCCGCAACCGCCATACCCAGCATCTGCCAGGTGCTGGGCCGCTCCCCGAGGAAGACCCAAGCCAGAATAGCGATCTGGATCAGCATGGTGTTGTTGATCACGCTGGCTTGCGCTGCCGAAAGGATGCGCTGGCTGTGGTTCCACAGCGTGAAGGCGAAGGCTGTGTTGACCGCCGCCAGCCATAAGATAATCAGCACATCCTGCCAGCGTAGCGCCGCCCAAGTCTCGGTTAACAGGCCGGTCAGCAGCAGGCACAGCGAACCCACGCCCATGCTGACCACGGTGACCAGCAGCGGAGAGATGTGCGCTGTGCGGTTAATGCTGCGGGTCAGGATGGCACCTGCCGTGTTGAACAGAACCGCCAGAACACCCACCAACAAGCCCAGGCCAGCCAGCCCCTCAATATTGCCAAAATAGACCAGCGCCCCGGCGATGGAGACCAGCACGCCGAGCCACTGCAAGCCGCGCATGTGCTCGCCCAGCAGCCACAGGCCGGCCAGGGCAATGGTCAGGCTGCTCAGGGTCAACATCAGGCTGAGTGTGTTGGCCGGCAGCAGCGAGAGACCCACGAACTGCAAGCCTTGGGTCGCCGTATAGTAGACCAGCCCCAACACGACCAAAAAGAGCAGGTCGCGCCGGGACAAAGCCCGCAGCTCGGCCAAGCGGCCGCCGCGCAGCAAAGTAGGCAACAATAAGGCAAAAGCCAGTGTGTAGCGCAGTCCGGCGAAGGTCAGGGGAGGGATGTTGCCCAAACCGAATTTGATCAGCACCCAGGAGGAGGACCACAAGGCGGTGACCAGCAAAGCTTGCCACACCGCCCGATTTTCCGAAGAGGATTGCGAAGCCATGGCGTTTAGCATAACAGACCTGTGGATAAGGACGCTTTTGTCTGTGGATATCCCTTCCACTCATCGGGATATCTTTAGCATCCACGACTACAGGACGGTCTCGTTGTTCGCAGGATTTGGGGACAAAAGAAGGCACAATCATGGCCAATTGTGGACGAACTCACCCGCGTCGCTGTCTTTTCAACTAATTCGAGAATTGTCCCTACTTTACACAGCAGGGATTGAAAATCACACCTACATACATGTGGTGGTGTTTCCAACAAGTAGCCTTTATACAGGGGATTCCCCAACAAACCTAGGTCTATCCCCATATCCACAGGGCCTACTAAGAATACTATTAAGTAAAAACATACTCTAAAATAGGAAGATACAAACAAAAGGAGCAAAAAGCGATGTCTCTTTCTCTTACTTGGATAGGCCATGCTACCGTAGCCATGAACATAGGTGGCTACACGGTGATGGTGGATCCCTTCTTGGAGGAAAACCCTGCCACAGAGGAAACTGTGGAGAGCGTGCACGCCGACTACATCCTGGTCAGTCATGGTCACAATGATCACATTGCCGACGCGGTGGCCTTGGCCAAGAAGAACAACGCTCCCATTATCACCACCCTGGAAGTGGCCCGCTGGCTTGACGACCAGGGTGTGCAGACCCACGGCCTGAACCTGGGCGGCCAACTGGAACTACCCTTTGGCAAGGTCAAGCTGACCGTGGCGATGCATGGCTCGCAGATGCCGGACGGCAGCTACGGCGGTTGTGCCGTGGGCTTCCTGCTGACCTCCCCGCTCGGTCGCAAGATCTACATTGCCTGCGATACCGCCTTGTTTGGCGATATGAGCCTGATCGGCGAAGAAGGCCTGGACCTGGCTGTGTTGCCGATCGGTGATTATTTCACTATGGGACCAGACGATGCTCTGCGCGCCGTGAAGCTCTTGCAGCCCAAGCAGGTCATGCCCTATCACTACGGCACTTGGGATACCATCCAACAAGATCCCGATGCTTGGGCCAAGCGCGTTTCCAGTGAGACGGAAGCCACTGTGCACGTGCTCACCCCGGGAGACACCCTCAGCCTGATCGAATAGAGACAAACCATGTTTGAGAACTTCCGCAATCGCCGCGAAGAAGAAGAGCGCATCCGACAGGAAGGCCGCCTGCCTCCCGGGCAGGCCCTGACCCAAAAATTCCCCGTGTTGCATTATGGGCCGGTTCCCAGTTTCAACCCGCAGACTTGGGACTTGCGCGTCTTTGGCGAAGTGGAAGAAGAGCGCCGCTGGAATTGGGACGAAGTGCAGAAACTGCCGCGGCGCAGTATCACCATGGACATCCACTGTGTGACGCGCTGGAGCAAGTTCGACACAGTCTGGGAGGGCATTGCCCTCAAAGACCTGGTGGACCAGGGCTTCATCCGCCCCAAGCCGGGCGCTAAACACCTGCTGCAGCATGCCGAATACGGGTTCACCGTCAATGTGCCGCTGGACGTGGCCTATGCCGACAACTTTCTGCTGGCGGATACCTTCGACGGACAGCCGCTGACCCCGGACCACGGCTACCCACTGCGCGCCGTGGTTGGGTACCTGCCCGGCCGCGAAGACCTGGATACGCCGTATTTTTGGAAGGGCGCTAAGTGGCTGCGCGGCCTGGAGTTCCTCTCCGAGGACAAATTGGGTTTTTGGGAGCAGGCCGGGTATCACAACCAGGCCGATGTGTGGAAAGAGCAGCGCTTCGCCAGCGGCTGGTAGCCTGCCTGCCATGAGACCCCGCTTTGGTTTGGTGTCCCTGGCCCTGCTCATGCTGGCATGCTCTCCCACACCGCCGGCGGCCCCGACGCCCAGTCCAACGCCGCTGCGCCCCACGGCGGTGCCCTCACGCACGCCCAGCCCCGCAGTGCGGATAGACTACCCCGACAAGCAAGAGGCTCTCGCTTGCTTGTCAGCTGGCGGCGAAGTGCACGAGTTCCGCCTGGCTTCCGACCAGCTCTCTGAACCCATGCCCGTGCGCGTTTACACGCCGCCTTGCTATTACGAAGACCCCGGGCGCAGCTATGCCGTGCTTTACCTGATCCACGGCCAAACCTACGCTGCTGACCAGTGGGACCGCTTGGGAGCCGACGAAGCTGCCAGCCGGCTGATTGCTGCCGGCGAAGTGGAGCCTTTCCTGATCGTCATGCCGCAGGATTCCCGCCACTTCGCTCCTCCGGCAGATAACGCCTTTGACGATGTCTTCCTTGCCGACTTGATCCCCTGGGTCGAGGCCAACTACCGCGTGCTCCCCGGGCGAGAATTCCGCTCCGTAGGCGGCCTCTCGCGCGGCGCCTCTTGGGCGATCCACCTGGCGCTGAACCATCCAGATCTTTTCGGCGCATTGGGCGGGCACAGCCCGCCGGTCTTTGCCGAAGAGGCCTGGAAGCTGCGCGGCCTGCTGGACGTGCTGGTCGCCGGGGACCCGCCGCGTATTTGGCTGGACATTGGTGAACGCGACCAACAGCGTATTCTGCAATCGGTCCAGTGGTTCGAGGGTCTGCTCAACGAGCGCGGTATCCCCCATCAGTGGAGCTTATTTACCGGAGACCACAGCGAAGCTTATTGGAGTTCGCACGTGGAACTGTATCTGCGCTGGTACGCCGCCGAGTGGTGAGACCGCCCAGGAGGCCACTGTTATAATTTTCGCGCTATGTCGCTAAGCCCGGAAGATGTAGACCATATTGCTCTGCTGGCTCGCCTGCACCTCAGCCACGAGGAAAAGGAGCGTTATCGCCGGCAGCTTTCCGACATTCTCAAACACGTCGATAAGCTCCAGGAACTGGATACAACCAACGTGCAGCCGATGAGCAGCGTGGCCGTGCCGCAAAGCCGCCTGCGCCCGGATGAACCCGGCCCTGGCATGCCCCGCGCCGATCTGCTGCGCAATGCCCCGGACACGGCCGAGGATCAATTCCGCGTGCCCCCGGTGTTGGACGGCGGGCCGTGAGCGACCTGCACTCCCTGACGGTTGCACAAATTCTGGAGGGTTTGCAAACCGGCGCGTTCAGCAGCCGGGAACTGACCCAAGCCTACCTGGCCCGCATTCAGGCCCACAACCCGCGCCTCAACGCCTACTTGTATGTGGACGTTGACGGCGCTCTGACTGCCGCCCAAGCCGCCGATGAGCGCCGCTCCCAGGCAGGCGACCCTGCCCGCCTGCCGCCTCTGTTGGGCCTGCCCATCGCCGTCAAAGATGTGCTGGCGGTGGCTGGTATGCCGGCCACCTGTGGCTCGCGCATTCTGGAGGGTTTTGTGCCCAGCTACAATGCCACCGCTGTGCAGCGCCTGCTGGACGCCGGGGTGGTCATTTTGGGCAAAACCAATACGGATGAATTCGCCATGGGCTCATCCACCGAGAACTCAGCCTACGACATTACCCGCAACCCCTGGGATGAACAGCGCGTGCCAGGTGGTTCCAGCGGCGGCAGCGCCGCCGCCGTGGCGGCCGGCCTGGCGCCCGTGGCCTTGGGTACCGACACCGGCGGCTCCGTGCGCCAGCCGGCGGCCTTCTGTGGCCTGAGCGGGTTGAAGACCAGCTACGGCCGGGTCTCCCGCTATGGCCTGATCGCCTACGGCTCTTCGCTGGACACCATCGGCGTGCTGGCCCGCAGCGCCCAAGACGCGGCCCTGGTGCTGAACATAATGGCGGGCTACGACCCGCGTGACGCCACCACGCTGGAGCAGGCCGCGCCGGACATCCACCTGAATGGCAATGCCACGCTCAAAGGCCTGCGCATCGGAGTGCCGGGGGAATACTTTATTGACGGCTTGCAAGCGGAGGTGGAGCAGGCTGTGCGCGCCGCCATCGCCCAGCTGGAAACGCTGGGCGCCGAAGTGCGCCCGGTCAGCCTGCCGCACACCGAATACGCCCTGCCGGTCTACTACATTATTGCCCCCGCCGAAGCTTCGGCCAATCTGGCCCGCTTTGACGGCGTGCGCTATGGCCTGCGCGCCGAGCAGGACAATCTCATTGAAATGTTCAAGCATTCGCGCGGCCAGGGGTTTGGCCCTGAGGTCAAGCGCCGTATCATGATCGGCACTTACGCCCTCTCGGCGGGCTATTACGATGCCTATTACGGCCAGGCCCAAAAGGTGCGTACCTTGATCCGCGATGATTTTGCGCGCGCCTTTGAACAAGTCGACCTGATCGCCGCGCCGGCCACGCCGTCCAGCGCGTTCCCTATCGGCGCACATGCCGAAGACCCGATCCAGATGTATCTGGAAGACGTTTTCACCTTGCCGGCCAACCTGGCGGGCGTGCCCGGCCTGTGCATCCCGGCTGGCTTTGACAGCCAGGGCCTGCCGCTCGGCTTACAGCTGCTGGGGCCACACTTCTCTGAAGAGCGCCTGCTGGCTGCCGCGCATGCCTATCAGCAGGTCAGCGATCATCATACCCGGCGGCCGGTCCTGGCATGAAAACGTTGTTCACCGATATCCCCAACGCGGTGCTGGACCGCATGCACACGCTGGAGCAGCGCGACGCGCGCGATCGCCAGGACGGCACACCGCAGCTCAAACGCCTGCGCCAGATTCCGGCGGAGAGCGGCATGCTGCTGGCGCTCCTGGCCCAGGCCGCCCCGCGCGGCCTGATGGTCGAGGTGGGCGCCAGCGCCGGCTATTCGGCGCTGTGGTTGTCTTTGGCCGCCCAGCGCCGTGCCGGGCGCTTTGTGACCTATGAGCTGCTCCCCGAAAAAGTGGAGCTGGCCCGCGAGACCTTTGCCAAGGCCGGCGTGGAAGACTGGGTGGAGCTGGTTCACGGGGACGCCCGTTCGCACCTGCGCCAGCTGGAAGATATTGCCTTCTGTTTCCTCGATTGTGAAAAAGAAATGTACAGCGAAGTCTACGAAAGCGTTGTGCCCCGCCTGGTGGTCGGCGGCTTGTTCGTGGCGGACAATGTGGTCAGCCATCATGAAGAACTGGCCGCTTTTGTTGAGGCGGCCCGGCGTGATACCAGTGTGGACGCTACCGTCTTGCCAGTGGGCAAAGGCTTGTTGGTTTGCACCAAGAGGGAAGACAAATGACCGAAAACCTGAAGATCATCATCCCCATGGCTGGGTTTGGCACGCGCTTGCGCCCGCACACCTGGTCACGACCGAAACCTTTGCTGAGCGCGGCGGGCGACACGGTGCTGGGCCATGTGCTTAAGCTGTTGGGCAGCGCCCCGGACGTGAAAGAAGCCGATTTCGTCTTCATCCTGGGCTACCTCGGCGACCAGGTGCAGCGCTATATGCAAAATGAGCACCCGCAGCTAAAAGCCCATTATGTGGAGCAGAAAGAGCTGCTCGGCCAGTCGCATGCCCTGGCCCAGGCCCGTGCCCATCTGCACGGCCCCACCCTCATCATTTTTGTGGATACGGTGATTGAGACCGACTTTTCCCAGCTGGACAATGAGGAGGCCGATGCGGTCTTGTGGGTCAAGCCGGTGGAAGACCCGCGTCGTTTTGGTGTCGCCGCCCTGAATCAGGATGGTCTGGTCAGCGGCCTGATCGAAAAACCGGACGACATCAGCAACAACCTGGCCATCGTAGGCATTTACTACTTCAAACGCGGCCAAGACCTGCTGGCCGCTATTGACGAGCAGATGCAAAAGGGCATCAAGACCAAGAACGAATATTTCCTGGCCGATGCCATCGACATCATGCTCAAAAAAGGTCTGCGTATGCGCACCGAAGTGGTGGATGAGTGGCTGGACGCTGGCCTGCCGGAAACCGTGCTGGAGACTAACCGGCGCTTGCTGGACCGAGGCCGCGGCAATTCTGCTGAGAGCGGGCGGGAGGGTGTAACCCTGCATGCTCCGGTCTATATCCACCCTGAGGCCACCGTGGAGAACAGCACCCTTGGGCCCTATGTTTCCGTGGGCCGCGGCAGCCAAGTGCGCAACAGCCGCATTGAAGACGCCATTTTGGAAAGCCATGTCATTGTGGAAGACTGTGAACTGCATGGCTCTTTGCTGGGTGAGCGCAGCCAGGTGCGCGGCGTGAAGGGGCGCGTCAATATTGGTGACGATTCTCAGGTGCACGGGCAGTAGCCGTATATAGTATTCTGGATTAAATTGACGTTAACTCAACCAGATTGACTTTAGGAAAAAGAGGAAGATATGTCTCCTGTCCGTTTTCGCCTTTTCAGCCTCGCCCTGGTTCTGGGTCTGGTGCAAATCGCCTGCTCGGGCGGCAGCCCTGCCGCCAGCAATGAGCAACCCAACACCGTGACGGTCACAGAGTCTGCTGATCTGCCGCGCAGCCGCGGCATTGCCAACCTGGCCGTGCCCTTTGAGGGCGTGGTGCAGATTTGGGCCGGGTATTACGACCAGGCTGGGGAATTCCAGATTGGCTGGACCGGCTCCGGCACCATCATCACCCCTGACGGCCTGATTTTGACCAATGCGCATGTGGTCCTGCCCGATCGCTACTTTGCTGTGGACGAGTTGATTGTGGCGCTCACCGTTAATCAGGACCAGGAGCCGCAGCCGGCCTTCTTCGCTGAAGTGCTGCAGGCTGACGAAGCCCTGGACCTGGCGGTGATCCGGGTGACCCACGACTATGACGGCGTTGCTGTGGATTACAACGCGCTGGACCTGCCGTATGTCTCGCTGGGCGATGCGGATTCGCTCAACCTGGGTGACGAGCTGACCATTCTGGGTTATCCCGGCATCGGCGGCGAGACAGTGACCCTCACGCGTGGTGCGGTCAGCGGCTTCACCAGCGAGCAACCCTATGGGGCGCGGGCCTTCATTAAAACCAATGCGACCATCGCCGGCGGCAACAGCGGTGGCCTGGCCGTGGACACCGAAGGCTACCTGGTGGGTGTGCCCACCCAGCTGGGTTACGGTGGCGATGACCAGTTCGTCGACTGCCGGGTACTGGTGGATACCAATCGCGACGGCCTGGTGGACGAGATGGACAACTGCGTACCCACCGGCGGCTTTATCAACGCCCTGCGCCCGGTGACCTTGGCGCTGCCGCTGATCCAGGCGGCCCAACGCGGCGAGTTCAACATTTCCGGCGGTTCGGCCCAACCGGTCAGCAGCTCAGGGGGCAGCAGTTTTGTCGATGATTTCTCGGATGCCAACAGCGGCTGGGATGTCTATTCTTACGAATCCGGTTCCGCCTACTACTTTGGCGGCGAGTTCTACCTGGAAGATGTTGAGGGCAGCCCGTACTACGTCAGCCTGCTGCACCAGACCCATGCCAACGTGGAGATCAGCGCCGACCTGCGCATTGTCGAGAACGAAGGCGACGAGAACGAATTCAGCCTGAGCTGCCGCTATGTGGACTCCGACAATGGCTATGAGTTCCGCATCTTTGCCGATGGTTGGGTGGGTATTTCGAAGTGGCTGGGAGGCGAATACATCAGCCTGTCGGATCCTGCCCCTGCCGTGGATCCTCTGGAGGGGCGCAGCGCCCGCATCACCGCGGTGTGCGACGGCGAACGCCTGACCCTGCTGGTGGATGGCGAACTGGTCGCTGAAGCCTCAGATGACAGCTTCTCCACCGGCAACATCGGCATCGCTGCCTACGCGGCGGTGGGTGAGCGTTTTGTGGTGGCGGTGGATAACTTCTCCGCCACTTCGCTGAGCGCCAGCCAGGCGGGTGATTGGGAGCAGATCTATTTCGATGACTTCTCCAGCACCTCCACGGGTTGGAATGAAAGCAATGACCAGGAGTTCGCCCGCTACTATCTAAATGGCCGTTACTACATGGAGGTCATGCCGACTGAATCGTACTCGCTGAGCGTGCAATCCGGCTCGATCGAAGATGTGGTTCTCAATGTGGAGGTCAACATTGAGCAGCCTTCCCACCAGGGCGATGTTGGCCTGCTCTGCCGCTACATTGACGCGGACAATTACTACGCTTTGGAAGTCTCCGAGGATGGCTATTACAGCATCTGGAAAATGGTTGATGGCGAATTCAATGAGTTGGTTAAGTGGACCACCTCTTCACTGATCCCCACCGACAGTGAACCGTTTGCGCTCAATGCCTCTTGCGAGGGCGCCCAGCTTTCTCTGGGCATCAACGGCGAACTGCTGGCCACCACCACGGATACTGACTTGACCTCCGGCCGGGTAGGCCTGTTTGCTGGCACGCTGGACAACGGCGGCCTGGTGGTCTCCTTCGACAACTTCGAGGTCTTGGCGCCCTAGGATTGCAATGCAGCCAAACGGGCCGTGGGCGCTAGCGCCTACGGCCCGTTTTCGTTTGTACTCTCTACGCGGCAAAAACCGCGGTGTGGTATCCTAGATTTTCGGCGCCTGTGCAGCACGGCCAATCCCCAAGCTGCTCGACTCCATCCAAAACTATGACAACCAATAGTCTTCCTGCGCATCACGCGGCAGAATTCACACTGCCCGAACGGTACCCCACCAACCGTAGCGGCCCGCTGCCCTGGCTGTTCTCGCGCTTGTGGCATTACTGGCCGCTGACCGTTATGCTGCTGCTCGGCGCGCTGTCCAATGGAGCCCTGGCCACTTATGTGCCCGTCATCATTGGCGACGCCTACGAAGCCATCACACAAACACCCGCCCGCCTGGACATCCTGGGCCAGCTGGTGGTGACCTTGCTGGTCAGCCAGATCATCCGCAGCGGCCTGCAGTTTGCCCGCAACTTCGGGGCCGAGTGGCTGGGCCAGCTCTTTGAGCGCGATGTGCGTGAAGAACTGTACGTCAACCTGCTGGGCAAGAGCATGACCTTCCACAGCTTGCAGTCTGTGGGCGACACTATGGCCCGCGCCACCAACGATGTGCGTGAGATCAACCTGATGTTCAACCCCGGGCTGAACCTGGTGATCGGCGCCAGCTTCTTCCTGTTCGGCCCAATCGCCGCCGCCTACCCCATCCACCCGCAGCTGGTGCTCACCCCGCTTCTGTTCACCATCGCCTACGCCTTGGCGATCTGGCGTTATTTGGTGCAGATGGCGCCCCTGACCCGTGAAGTGCGCGAGAGCTTCGGCGCGCTGAACTCGCGCTTGTCCGAGGCGCTGGACGGCATTGAAACCGTCAAAGGTATGTCTCAGGAAGAGGGCGAGGTCTCCCTCTTCGCCCGTAATGTGCGCCGCTTCCGGGATGCTTTTGTGCAGCAGGGCTACCTGGAAGCCCGCTTTCTGCCCATGCTGCTCATGGGCCTGGCCCAGGCGGCCGGCCTGTGGCATTCGCTGGCGCTCTACCAGCAGGGCCAACTGCTGATGGGCGACGTCATCGCCTACTTTGGCCTGCTGCAGCTGTTTGGCTTCCCCGTCTTCACTTCGCTGTTCGCTTATTCGCAGGTCTCTTTGGGCGTGGCCAGCGCGACGCGCATTCTGGACCTGATGAATAACGAGACCGACCTGGATCAGAACGTGAGCGGCCGCCAGGCCAAAATGACCGGTGAGATCGAGTTCCGCAATGTGGCCTTCGCCTATGAAGACGACGACCCTGCCGTGGAAGGCATCTCCTTCAAGGTGCCTGCCGGGCAAACCGTGGCGATCGTGGGCCAGACCGGCGTGGGCAAAACCACGCTGGCCAAGCTGGTCAACCGCACGTACGACGTGACCAGCGGGGCGGTGCTGGTGGACGGCGTGGATGTGCGTGAATGGAACCTGGAATCGCTACGGCTGCAAATTTCGATCATCGAGCAGGACATCTTTTTGTTCTCGCGCAGCCTGGCCGACAATATCGCCTTTGGCGTGCCCAATGCCAGCCGCGCTGATATTGAGCAGGCTGCCAAGCTGGCCCAGGCGCATGACTTCATCATGGAATTCAAGAACGGCTACGACACTATTGTCGGCGACCGCGGCGTGACCCTCTCGGGCGGCCAGCGCCAGCGCGTGGCCCTGGCGCGGGCCTTTCTCACCAACCCGGCCGTGCTGATCCTGGACGATTCGACCAGCGCCATCGACAGCGCCACGGAGGACCTGATCCAACGCGCCATTTATGCCGCGGCCAAAGACCGCACCACGCTGATCATTACCCACCGCCTGTCGCAGATCCGCTGGGCAGACCAGATCGTCGTGCTGCGCGGCGGCCAGGTGGCCGCCGCAGGCAGCCACGACGACTTAATGAAAACATCGCCGGCGTACCGGCGCATCTTTAGCGAGTAGGCCATGGGTTTCTTTTCTGGACTTGATGTAGAAGCATACGACCGCCAGTACACCGACCGCCAGTTGGTCGATCGCATGGCGCATTATTTCCGCCCGCATATGGGCGCTATTCTGACGATTGGCCTGACTGCGCTGTTCACTGCCGTCTCCGGCGCGGCGGTGCCCTTGCTGCTCTCCCGCGCCCTGGATCTGGTCGGTGATCAGATCGGCAACGCCGAAGTCATCGCCGTCACCGCCATTGTGACCGTCTCTGGCGTGCTGATCTGGCTGACCAACTGGTGGCGCCGCCGTTTGACGGCCCGGGTGATCGGCGATGTGGTCATGGAGATCCGCAAAGACGGCTTCCGGGCCGCCGCGGCTCACGATCTGTCCTTCTACGACGACAATCCCTCGGCCAAGGTGGTCTCGCGTATTACCTCTGACACGCGTGACTTTGGCGACATGATCGTGCTGATCACCGACCTGATCTCACAGTTTGGTCTGGCGCTGCTCCTGGCGATCAGCCTGATCTTTGTGCAGGGCTTTCTTTCGCTTCTATTGTTCGCCCAGTTGCCCTTCTTTTACCTGGCGGCAGTTGCCTTCCGCGCCGCGGCCCGGCGCACCACTCAGCGCGGCATGCGCGCCATGGGCAACGTCAACGCCGCCATCAAGGAGACGATCAGCGGCATTTCGGTCGCCAAGAACTTCCGCCAGGAAGGCATGATCTTTGACGAATTCAACGACGCCAATACCAGTTCGTTTGACGTCAACATTCGCCGCGGTTTCGTGCTCTCCGCGGTGTTCCCCGTGCTCAACGGCCTGTCGGCCATCGGCACTGGCCTGTTGCTGTATGTCGGCGGCCTCAACGTGGTCAACGGTATTATCACCGCCGGCGCCTGGTTCCTCTTCTTGCAGAGCCTGGACCGCTTCTTTTTCCCGGTGCTCAACTTGTCTTCGTTTTGGACGCAGCTGCAGTCCGGCCTCTCAGCCGCTGAGCGCTCTTTCGCGTTGATTGACGCCGATCCCAAAGTGGTGCAAACTGCCAACGAAGCGGTGGGTCGCCTGCGCGGCGATATTCTCTTCGAGAACATCATTTTCCGTTACACCGAGCGCGAAACCGTGCTGAATGGCTTCAGTTTGCACATCAAGCCGGGCGAAAATGTGGCCCTGGTAGGCCACACCGGCGCGGGCAAGTCGTCGATCGCCAAGCTGGTGGCGCGCTTCTACGAATTTCAGGAGGGCCGCCTGGAAGTGGACGGCCGCGACATCCGCACGCTGGACCTGGCGCAGTACCGCCGCCAGCTCGGCATCGTCTCGCAGATCCCCTTCCTGTTCGCCGGCAGCGTGGCCGAGAACATCCGCTACGCCCGCCCCGACATCCGCGAGGCCGAAATTCTGGAGCTGGCTGGAAGGATCGGTGACGGCGAATGGCTGGAGACGCTGCCAGACGGCCTGGAGACCCAGGTCGGCGAACGCGGCGGGCGCCTGTCGATGGGCCAGCGCCAGCTGGTTTCGCTGCTGCGCGTGCTGGTGCAGCGCCCGTCGATCTTCATCCTGGACGAGGCCACCGCCAGCATTGACCCCTTCACTGAATGGCAGATCCAGCAGGCCCTCAACTTGATCCTCAAAGAGAGCACCAGCATCCTGATCGCCCACCGTCTTTCGACGGTTAAGGCCGCCGACCGCATCATCGTGCTGCAGCAGGGCCGCATTATCGAAGAAGGCGACCACGACGGCTTGCTGGCGGCGGGCGGCCACTATGCCGGCCTGTATAATACCTACTTCCGCCACCAGAGCCTCGCCTACATTGAAGAGAGCCGCAAGCTGGCCGAAGGTGGCACGAACTAGTACTCGGCGTGGAGTCAAAAATGAAGTTAGCACAAAGTACACTTTGCCTTGTATTGCTTTTTTTGACAGGCTGTTCTGTTTTGTCCGGCCCACCGTCTGAAAGTGAAGTCCGTAAGGCCGTTGCAGCGAGTGGGATTGCATCGCATATTGATGTTCTATCCATCGAAGTTCGTGGTTCGGCTAGTTGTGACACGATTCCAGAGTCTGCACGAGCGAAAGGCGTTACTGGCGCCTACATGGTGTATTTTGTATATAGTGATACGCGGGGAATCTTACAAGAAAAAACATGGGCGTTTGCCAAAGTAGGATCTGATTGGAGTTATGCGGGCCTAGCTTGTCGGTGGATAGATCTGCGCAACTAAAAGTTGTGTGTAGCGGTTAGAGGCTTCCTTCTTTCAGCTTCGTTATAATCAGCCAGCTGGCTTGCCAGTCCAGGAAATCATTGTGAGCCAAACCTACCAGCCCGTCGTCGGCCTGGAAGTGCACGCCGTCTTGGAAACCCGCTCCAAGATGTTTTGCGACTGCCCTCTGGTCGATTCCACCCATGCCGAGCCCAACGTGGCTGTCTGCCCGGTATGCTCTGGCATGCCCGGCATGCTGCCGGTGATCAACCAGGCTGCTGTGGACTATGCACTGCGCGTGGCCTTGGCACTCAACTGCCAAGTGCACCCCACCAGCATCTTTGCCCGCAAAAGTTATTTCTACCCCGACTTGCCCAAGGGTTTCCAGATCTCGCAATACGAGCAGCCGCTGGCCACCCAGGGCTGGTTGGAATTTGACACCCTCGAAGGCACACAGCGCGTCACCATTCGCCGTGTACATATCGAGGAGGACACCGGCAAGCTGACCCACAAGCACGCCGATGGCCAGCGGTATTCCTTGGTGGACCTCAACCGTTCCGGCGTGCCTTTGTTGGAAATTGTCACCGAACCCGAATTGCACTCTGTGGAGGCCGTGCGCAGCTGCGCCTATGCGCTGCGCAGCGTGCTGCGCTATGTGGGCGTCAACTCCGGCAACCTGGAAAAAGGCCTGCTGCGCATCGAACCGAACATCTCCGTCCGCCCGGCGGGCAGCACAGACTTCGGCACACGCGTGGAGATCAAGAACCTCAACAGCTTTCGTTCATTGGAGCGCGCCACCACCTATGAACTGCAGCGTCAGGCCGCCCTGGTCCAGCAGGGCGGCCAGGTGGTGCAGCAGACCCTGGGCTGGGATGACGACCGCGGCGTAACCGTGGCGCAGCGCTCCAAGGAGTTTGCCGAAGATTATCGCTATTTCCCTGAGCCGGACCTGCCGCCGCTGGTGCTGGATCCGGCCTGGATCGAACAGGTGCGCGCCGCCCTGCCAGAGCTGCCCCATGCGCGCCATAATCGCTTTATCGAGCGCTACGACCTGACCCCCTATGACGCCGGTGTGCTCACCGCCGAGCGCCAGGTGGCCGACTTTTACGAAGCCGTGCTCGAGGCTGCCAAGCAGGCCGATGCCAAGCTGGCAGCCCATTGGGTCAGCGGCCCACTCTTCAACCTGCTCAACGAAGCCGGAGTGGAGTTGCACGCCTTGCAATTCGGCCCGGCCGAATTGGCCGGATTGCTGGACCTGGTGGCGGGTGGCAGCATCAACGCTGCCGGCGCGCGCCAGGTGCTGGGTGAACTGTTCGCCCACGGCGGACCACCCGCCGAGATCGTGGAGCGCTTGGGCTTGCAGCAGATCTCTGACCCACAACAATTGCAAACCTGGGTGGCTGCCGTGCTGCAGCAAAACCTGCAGCAGGTGACCGAGTATCTGGGCGGCAATGCACCGCTGTTCAACTGGCTGTTCGGCCAGGCGCTCAAACTGTCGGGCGGCAAGGCCGACCCGGCCAAATTGCGCGCCGAACTGCAGCGCCAGATCGCCGCCACTGAGACCTCCGGGGAGGAACTGCCATGAACCAAACCATTGCCAGGGTCGAAGCGCTCTGCTTGACCGTCAAGGATCTGCCTGGGGAGCATGTCGATGAGGTGCAGGTGGATTGGGAAGGCTTTGTCGGGGATAAGCATTACGGGCTGACCCGCAAGCTGGGCCGCCACCACCAACCTTATACCCGCGGCACCGAAGTGCGCAACACGCGTCAGGTCTCACTGGTTTCGCGTGAGGAGCTGGATGAGATTGCTGCCCGCTTGGACCTGTCGCACATCGACCCCGCTTGGCTGGGCGCCAACCTGACCTTGTCTGGTCTGCCCAACCTGACCCAATTGGCGCCGGGCAGCCAGCTGCATTTTGAAGGCGGTGTGGGCCTGGTGGTGGATGGCTACAATGCGCCTTGCACCACCGCCGGCGGCTATCTGCAAACGCTCTTCCCTGACCGTGAAAAGCTCACCAATCGTTTCCCCAAGGCCGCCGTGGACCTGCGCGGCCTGGTCGCCTGGGTGCGTGTCCCCGGTGTGCTGCGTCTGGGCGAGAGCTTCTCGGTCGAAGCCCCGCGCAGTGTCCCCGTCTCTCAAGCGTAGTCCTGCGGCCAATTGGGCTCGGCTTGACCGAAACGCGAGTCTGGGTTAAGGTACAGGTCTTCCCGTTTGTAATGGTGAGTGTTAAACAGTACCAACGTTTTTGGAAGTAGTGTGCGGGCTCCTTTCCGAGGTGTCCGCATAGTTGTTTAAAGGCCTGCACAGACGCCGGCCATTATCACCAGCACACAAAGGAGTGTGTAATGTCGGAAACCACCAATGCTTTCCAGATTGCCCAGGCACAGTTTGACGGCGTCGCCGCCCAACTGAACCTGGAATCCCATGTGCGCGAAATATTGCGCTGGCCGCGGCGGGAGTTTAAGTTCCAGATCCCCGTGCGCATGGATGACGGCAGCTGGCAAGTTTTCTTTGGTTATCGCGTGCAGCATAATGATTCGCGCGGCCCCACGAAAGGCGGTATCCGTTTTCACACCTCTGAAACCATGGACACAGTCCGCGCTCTGGCCATGTGGATGACCTGGAAATGCGCCGTGGCCGACATTCCCCTGGGTGGCGCCAAAGGCGGCGTAGCGGTGGATTCGGCCACCCTGACTGTGCGCGAGAAAGAACAGCTTTGCCGGGGTTGGGTAGGCGCGATTCATAAGAATCTAGGCCCGCGTACCGATGTACCCGCCCCGGACGTGGGCACCAATGCCCAGATGATGGGCTGGATGATGGATGAATATTCCAAGCTGGCGGGCGAATACACCCCCGGTGTCATCACCGGCAAGCCAGTGGGTGGCGGGGGCTCCCTGGGCCGCCGCGAGGCCACCGGGTATGGCGTGGTCTACAACGTGCGCGAGGCGATGAAGCACCTCAAGCTGGACAGCAGCCAGACCAGCGCCGCAGTGCAGGGCTTTGGCAACGTGGCCCAGTACGCCGCGCTCGGCTTTACCGAGCAACTGGGCGGCAAGGTGGTGTGCGTCTCCTACTGGGACCGCAACGACAAGGCCGCTTGCAGCGTGGTCAGCCCCAAGGGCCTGGATATTCCGTTCTTGCAGGGCATCACGGATCAATACGGCACGATTGACAAGTCCAAAGCCACCGCCGCTGGCTACACCATTGAGCACGGCGACGCCTGGCTGGAGCAGGATGTGGATGTGCTCATCCCGGCCGCTCTGGAAAGCCAGTTGACCGGCGAAACCGTGAAGAAGATCAGCGGCAAGGTCAAAGTGATCGCCGAAGGCGCCAATGGCCCCACCACCATCGAGGCCGACGAGCACTTCAAGAAGAACAACATCTTTGTCATCCCAGACTTCCTCTGCAACGCCGGCGGCGTGACTGTTTCTTACTTCGAGGGTGTGCAGAACGACATGAACTATTATTGGAACTTGGATGAGGTGCTGCAGCGCCTGGACACCAAGATGACCGGCGCCTTCCACAACGTACTGCAGGTCTCCACTCGCGAGCAGGTCTACATGCGCGACGCGGCCTACATGGTCGCCATCAACTCCGTGGTGCAGGCCATGGAGCTGCGCGGCTGGCTGTAAGGTTAAGGTAAGTAGTAAACCAAAACGGCGGGCCATCGGCCCGCCGTTTTGGTTGCTGTTGCAAAGTGGATGTTAGAGGCCTTTAACCGCCGTGCCAATCACCAACAAGAGGTAACCAAGCAGCAGCAGCACAAAATTGTTGCCCAGGCCGACCGACAGGATGTCGTATTCATTCAAAATGGCCAATCCGCCCAGGATGATGGCGATCCACCAGGTCACTTGCTTTGGGGCTGAAAGTTTCATATTCACTCTCCTTGTTTTTTAGGGACTACAGTACTACAACCCCAAAGGGTATTTTGGGGTACGCCGCAAAAGATGTCCCAGATACTGGGTTAACGAAGGAACTCGCGCAAAACTTACATGCGAAACACACCGAAACCGCCCTGCGGCCGCTCGGCGCGCAGCACCACCGAGAGCGCCAGGCCAAGCACGGTGCGCGTCTCGGCCGGGTCCAGCACGCCGTCGTCCCACAGACGAGCGCTGGAGTAATACGGGTGGCCTTCGTGCTCATATTTATCCAGAATGGGCTGCTTCAGTTCCGCTGCCGCCTTGGTGCTTAGCGCTTTTTTGCCTTCGCGGGCCAACTGGTCTTGCTTGATGGTCAGCATCACATTGGCGGCTTGCTCACCGCCCATCACGCTGATGCGCGCGTTGGGCCACATCCACAGGAAGCGCGGGTCGTAGGCGCGGCCAGCCATGCCGTAATTGCCGGCACCAAAAGAGCCGCCAATCATCACGGTCAGCTTGGGCACCGTGGCGGTGGCCACAGCGTGCACTAACTTGGCCCCATCCTTGGCGATCCCGCCGGCCTCGTATTCCCGGCCTACCATAAAGCCGGTGATGTTCTGCAAGAACAGGATCGGGAGGCCGCGTTGCTCGCACAGCTCAATAAAATGGGAGCCTTTCAATGCGCTTTCGCTGAAAAGCACGCCGTTGTTGCCCAGAATGCCCACTGGGTAGCCGTGAATGTGGGCAAACCCGCACACCAGCGTCTCGCCGTAGCGCGCCTTGAACTCGCGCAGGCGGCTGCCGTCTGCCAGCCGGGCGATCACCTCGCGCACATCATAGGCTTCGCGGAAAGTGGAGGGCAGCACGCCGTACAACTCTTCGGCGGGGTAGAGGGGTTCTTCCACCGGTTGCACATCCGTCCAGGGAGCCGGGCGCTGCGGCAGCCCGGCCACGATCTGGCGCAAAATATCGATGGCTTGGTCGTCGTCTTCTGCAAAATGGTCGGCGACGCCGGAAAGGCGCGTGTGCACATCCGCCCCACCCAGGTCCTCGGCGCTCACATCTTCGCCAGTGGCGGCTTTCACCAGCGGCGGCCCTCCCAGGAAGATCGTGCCGGTGCCTTTGACGATGATCGCTTCATCACTCATCGCTGGCACGTAAGCGCCGCCGGCGGTGCATGAGCCCATCACCGCCGCGATCTGCGGAATGCCCGCCGCGCTCATCTGCGCCTGGTTGTAGAAGATGCGCCCGAAATGCTGCTCATCTGGGAACACCTGGTCTTGCATAGGCAGGAAGGCGCCGCCGGAGTCGACCAGATACAGACAGGGCAGCTGGTTCTGCCAGGCGATCTGCTGGGCGCGCAGGTGTTTTTTGACGGTCAGCGGATAGTACGAGCCGCCCTTGACCGTGGCGTCGTTGGCCACGATCAGCACCTCGCGGCCCGCCACCCGGCCGATGCCGGTGACGATGCCTGCGCCCGGAGCGCCGCCCTCATAGAGGCCGTGGGCGGCCAGGGCGGAGAGCTCCAAAAAAGGCGCGCCAGGGTCCAGCAGGCGGTCAATGCGCTCTCGCACGAAGAGCTTGCCGCGCGCTTCGTGTCGCTGGCGTGCCTCAGTTCCGCCGCCTTGGCGAACGGTCGTTAACTGGGCGCGCAGGTCGGCGGCCAGTTGGCGATGATGCCGCGCATTGGCAAGAAATTCAGGGCTTTGGGGGTCCAACCGGCTGGGGATGGGTTCCACAGGATGATTATAGGATAGTAATCGGCAATTAGGAATCAGGGATTAGGAGCCTATACCTGACTGCTGCCCCTGGATTGCTGATCACTTAATTCCTAGTTGCTAACAAAATACGTCACCGTCACGCCCTCGCCGCCTTCATGCGGCAGCGCAAAATCATAGCGTTGTACATAGCTGCGCTTGTTGAGTTCTTTGCGCACCATGTCTCGCAGCACACCGGTGCCCTTGCCATGCACGATGCGCACCGAGGCCAGCCCGGCCGCGTAAGCTTGGTCTAAGTAGCGGTCCAGCTGGGCAAAAGCGTCTTCATAGCGTTGGCCGCGCAGGGAAAGTTCACCGCCTGGCGATTCGGGCAGCACTTGCACACCACCCCAGCTGGGTTCCGAGTTGGCTTGCGCGGCCTGCTCTGGCAGCAGTTCCAGGTCGCCCAGCTTGGCGCGGGCGCGCAAGGCCCCAATTTGAATTTCGGCTTCGCCCTCACCCAGGGCGATCACCACGCCGCGGTGGCCCAGGCTGCGCACCTGCACCGTGTCGCCCAGGCGCAGAGGGCGGTCCGGCGCCGATTCCGGCACGGCCTGCCGCCGGACGGGCGCCTGCAGCGGCTCTTCCAGCGCTTCCAGTTCGCGCTGCACCACCTGCACATCTTGCAGGGGTTGGCGGGCGCGGGCCAGCTGGGCGCGCAGTGGGCCTAATTCGTCGCGTAGGGCGTCCAGCTCAACCTGGGCCTGCTTGCGCACCTGCTCCAGGATGCCCAGGCGCTCGTCTTCGATGCCTTCCAGGCGGGCAGCCAGCTCGGCCTGCAGCGCCTGGGCGGAACGCTGCGCCTCCTCGGCTCGTGCCCGGGCCTGGCGGCTGCGTTCGCGCTCGCGGTGGATCTCGTCCAGCAGGCCCTCAGAGCGCAGCTCTGTAGGGTCAATGCTGCCGCGCGCCGTTTCCACGATCTCTTTGGGCAAACCCAGGCGAGTGGCGATCGCCAGCGCATTCGAGCGGCCTGGTAACCCTACCACCAGGTGGTAGGTGGGGGCCAGGGTTTTCAGGTCAAATTCCACACTGGCGTTAACCACGCCCTGGGTGGCATGGGCGTAATCTTTTAATTCGGAGTAGTGCGTGGCCACGAAAGTGGTGATGCCTGCCTTGACCAAGTGGTCCAGCAGGGCCAGGGCCAGCGCGGCGCCTTCCTGTGGGTCAGTGCCGGCGCCCAGTTCGTCAAAAATCACCAGTGAACGCCGGTCTGCCGACTTAAGGATGCGAATAATGTTGGTGATGTGGCCGGAAAACGTGGAAAGCGATTGTTCAATGGATTGCTCATCGCCGATATCGGCGTAAACCGCGTCAAAATAAGAGAGCTGGCTGTCTGCGGCGGCGGGGACATGCAAGCCGCTTTGGCTCATCAACGCCAACAGCCCCACGGTTTTGAGCGTGACAGTCTTGCCGCCGGTGTTGGGGCCGGTGATCACCAGGCAATAGTTTTCGGGGAAGAGTTCGATGTCCAGCGGCACTACGCTGGCCGCATCCAGCAACGGGTGGCGGGCATTGAAGAGGCGCACGACCACACCGGGATGCGTTTGACCCTTGGCGGGCTGCATGGCCAGCAGCTCCACGGGCTGCGCGTCCAGCTCGGCTGCGTAGCGCGCTTTGGCCAATTGCAGATCCAGCTCGGCCAGGCTTTCCATCACGGCCGCGACGGCGTCGGCTTGCTCAGCAACCAGGGCGCTCAATTCCAGCAGGATGCGCTTTTCCTCATCGCGTTCAGCCAGTTGTAGTTCGCGCCAACGGTTGTTCAGCTCCACGACTTGCAACGGCTCGATAAACAAAGTCGCCCCGGAGGAAGACTGGTCGTGCACTACGCCCTTGGCGCGCACCCGCGAATCCGCCTTGATCGGCAGCACATAGCGGCCGTCACGCTGCGTAATGATCGGCTCCTGCAAAGCCTTGGCAAACGGTTCGCTGGTTAGCAGCTTTTGCATGCGCGCCAAGAGCCGTTCGTGCACCACGCCCAGCTCGCTGCGAATGGAGCCCAGCTTGGCGGAAGCTGTGTCCAGAATCTCGGCCCGTGGTGAGATGGCTTTGGTGACCGCGTCCACCACGCCGGAGGGGCTGGGCATTTGCCCCGCAATCGCCGCCAGCCGCGGCCGTTCGCCTGCCTCATCCATCAGCTGGCGGGCCAAGGTGCGCCCGGCTACCAGGGTGCCTTTGATGTCCAGCAGTTCATTGGCGGCCAGGGCTTGGCCGCGCCGCGCCGCTTGCAGATAAGCGCGCAAATCTCGCGCCCCGCCCACACCAGTCTGCGGTCGCGCTTTGACCAGTTGGCGCGCTTCAGTAGTGAGCGCCAGCCAATGCTGCGCTTCAGCCAGGGAGCTGGCCGGGCGCAGCTCGGCGGCGCGCTCGACAGACAGGCTAAAGCTGGCATGGCGCGCCAAGCGCGCCAACACCTTGGGGAATTCCAGAGTTTGCAGGGCTTTTTCGTCCATCGTTAAACCGAGTCTATCAGCGAAATTCTTCTCGTGGCGGCATCCATATCTTGGCAGTTGATTCCTCTGATGAAATTCTGTAGAATTTCTGTATTGCGCAATCCGCCCCAGAAAAAAGCGGAGGGCCAGGCATGGATGTGATCAAAGTATCGGGGGCCTCCCGTACGTCTGCGGTTGCCGGCGCCATTGCTGGCGTTTTCCGCGAACACAAACGAGCTGAGGTTCAGGCCATCGGTGCCGGCGCGGTCAACCAGGCGGTCAAAGCCCTGGTGCTGGCACGAGGGTATCTGCGTGAAGATGGCTACGATGTGGTCTGCTGTCCCGAATTCTCCGACGTGGATATCGACGGTAAAGTGCGCACTGCAATCAAGCTGGTCGTCGAAGAACGCAGCCAACCGCAAAGCTAAACGCTGCTGTTCAGCGGCGTTTTTTGTTTTGTCGGCATCTAATCGCTGTAGCTGCGCACTTCTTCGGGCGAGAAGATGACCTGCTCTTGCCCTTGCAGGCGCGCCTCCACTTTCTGCGCGATCAATTCCAAATGACCGTTGTGGGCCACAAAGTCCATGTTGTCTGTGGGTACCACCAACACAGGGCATAGTGTGAAATTGTTGATCCAGTCTTCATAGAGGTCATTCAACTGGATGAGGTATTGCGGGTCAATGTTGCTCTCGAAATCACGGCCGCGCATCGTGATGCGTTTTTGCAGTGTGGGCAAAGAGGCCTGAAGGTAAATCACCAGATCGGGCGGGTGCAGCATGTCGCACAGGACGTCGTACAGTTTGCGGTAGGTGGCGTAATCGCGTTTGCTGATCTGCCCCTGGCGATAAAGGTTGGCGGCAAACACTTCCGCATCTTCGTACATCGAGCGGTCCTGCACTACGGATTTGGGGTCTGCCAGCAGCGAAAGATGCATGCGCAGGCGGTGACTCAAAAAGAAAATCTGGGAATGGAACGCCCAGGTTTTCATGTCTGCGTAAAAATCTGAAAGATAAGGGTTTTCTGCTACCGGTTCGTAATAGGGTTCCCAAGCAAATCGGGCGCATAATTTGTCTACCAGGGTGGATTTTCCCACGCCAATATTGCCCGCTACTGCTACGTACTGTTTCACTACTCGTCCTCCGGTTTAAGAAAAGCGGCCGAACGGCCCGCTTCAGAATCCATTATAAGCTCAATGATTTGTCCTTGCGCAAAGTCATCAACGGAAATCAGGCGCAAACTGTTCTGCAAGCTGGCCAATTCGGGCGCCCAGGTCTCCAGGCGGTTAGGCGTATCGTAAAAGAAAGCGCGGTTGAACATGGCGTCCGCATCTTCGAAGTGCACAGCCAGTGGGAAGATACGCGATTCGATCAGATCCTGGAAGAAATGCGTGCCATAGGAAGGTTCTGGCACAGGGCCTACTCCCTGCCCGGAGAGCTCGATCAGCGCATGAGTATTGTAGATATCCGCGTAGGACACACTGATGCCCAGGTCTGGGTTGCTGGTGCCCCAGCGGCCCGGCCCGACACAGATAAAGTCTTCCGACTCGAGCAGCTTGTTGAGTTTGCCAATTGCGCGTGACAAATTGGCGCGGGCTTCTGCGCTGGGCAGACTGTAATAGCCTTCCGGCGGCACAAAGACCACGTAGCGAATGCCGCTAATGCGCCCATGGGGCGCCATCTTGCTGGTGGCCAGGATGGTGCGATTTGTCGGCAGGGTTTCCGGCAATTCGGCGGTTTCTTCTTGCAAGTGGCTTTGCGGGCGACACTGCAGGATGAAGAATTTGACATCCACCTTGCCGTCTTTTTCGGGGAGCAGCTGAACGGTGAATTCCATGTCCACCGGCGATTTGTAATGCTTCTCCAGATACTTCAGGGCACGGCTCATGCGGTCGGCCAGCGGGGTGGAGCGGATGGCCCCATCCAAGGTCACCACCATTTCGCTGTCCTGTGCTTCCAGCCTGGTGCGGATGGGGCGCAGATCGCCGTCTTTGTATACAGAGGCCAGCATGCGCAGGTGCGGGTAGCCAGCGTCCAGCACCTCGCTCACCGGCAGCGTTTTGAACACATTCTCGCTCAGGTCCACCACATCCATAAAATGTTGAGAGTAGTTGACCAGAGAGCTGACGTTGGCCGTAGCGCGCAATTCCGGGTGGCTCAGCGCCACCAGGCGCGGGTAGTCGTTGCCGATCTGTTCGACGGCGTGCGTGCCCAAGCCGGTGACCAGGCGCACAAACCCGGAATTGGGCTGGATCTTGGGCGACCACCGGAATAGATTGCGGCTGAACGCCACTCCAGCGAGGTGCGGGAAGTAATAATCGCCGTAGGCTTCACCCTGCACCACCTGCATCAGCACCGCCAAACGCTCGTCATAGTCCTGCAGGCCGTTGGCACGGCGATAAAGCAGCGCGTCTGGGTTAAGGCCGCTGGCGTATACTGCAGCGATGGCCTGCGTCAGGGCGTGCAGGTTTTCTTCCGGTGTGCCCTGGTTGGGGCAAAAGTAGCTGGCGTATTTGCCGGCAAAGGATGAACCGAAGTTGTCCTCCAGAAGGCTGGAGGAGCGCACGATGATGGGGGAATGGCCAACTTTTTCCAACATTTTGGCCAGCTCCGCCAGGATGTCTTCGGGAAAGCTGCCCGCCGCGTACTCCTGCTGGATTGTGGCGTACTCGTTGCGGATCTGGTCTTCGTCCTTATACTTCTGGTCCGCCCAGTGGATCATGTTGTTGTTGGCCATGAAGGCGTACATCACATCCGCCCCAAGGAAATACGATTCGGGGATGGTCACGTTTTGGGCGATGTCCTTTTCGGCCACGCGCTGTAAGATGCGCAGAGCCAGCAGCATGCCGGCGGCTTTGCCGCCCACCTTGCCCTTGCCGATCTTGTGATGCCGAATGGCGAGCAAATCGTCCAGCGTGAACCACTCTTTGGCGATGTTGACGTAGGCCAACTGGTCGGAGATGGTGGAGCGGATCAGCACCACCTTGATCTCACGTTCGCGCGCTTCGTATTTGGCGCGTTCCGCCAGCGGTAGCCGTGCGATCATTTTGGCTTGTTCAAACAGCGCTTCCTGCGGGGCCAGCTCCGGGTTGAAGGTGCGCTGCAGGTCTTCGCTCTCTGCGCCCCGCTCCGCCAGCACCTGGCGCACAATATCGTCAAAGACCTTGAAGGGCAGGTTGTTGGCAAAATGCAGGTCGGTCAGGTGTTCACGCACGATATCCAGGCGCTGCTTCCAGTCGTCCGACGCCTCTTCGTCCACCGTGTTTTGCATGCCTTCACGGATCTGGGAATTGGTGGCTTGCTGCTGGACCAGTTCCTCCAGCGCGGCCGGCGTAATGATGCCGCGCTCAAACATTTCCTGACGCATGCGGGTGCGCATGCGTCGGCGCAACAGCGGGTACTGGGCCAGGGCCAGGTAGATGCGATAGGTGGGGTCGAAAGAGCTGAGCGGTAGCGCCATGGTTTAGATTAAACCCTGCGCGCCGTATTTGGCGCGCAGGAGAATGATGCTAATTTGGGTGCGACGTGGTCTATTTGCCCAAATGCATGGGCATGATCACGTGCAAAAAGTCCTGGTCGCCCACTGGGCGGATGACGCCGGGAGCCGCGGGAGCCGTGGTTTCCAGGGCCACATCGGAGCTCTTCATCACATCCAGCGCTTCCCGCAGGTAGCGCACGTTGAAAGCGATCAGGATCTCCTGACCTTCGACGATGGCGTCGATCTTGCTGTCGTTGGACCCCGTCTCTTCGGACTGGGCCGAGATCTCGACCGTGCCGGGGCTGCCATTGTCGCCGGGCTTGATATCCAGACGGGCGATGTGTGAGCTTTCGCGGGCGAAGATCTCAGACTGCTTGGCGGCCTTGAGGAAGGCCCCAGCCGAGACCACTGTACGGGTCTTATGGCCGTTGGGGATGATCTGGTTGTATTCAGGAAAGGCGCCTTCAACCAACTGGCAGCGCAATTCGGCATTTTTGAGGCTGAAGACGATCTGGCCGCGGCCGGGGGGCAGCATCATGTGGATCTGCTCTTTGTCATCTGAAGCGATGCGGGCCAGCTCGTTGAGCGCACGCGCAGGCACGATGGCGCGCAGCGGTTGGTCCAGTGGGGCGGCCAACTTGGCCTTGCGCACGGAGAGACGGAAGCCGTCTGCCGCAGCCATCGTGATGGCGTCGCCCTCTACGGTGACGAGTACACCGGTCAGCACCGGACGGGCGTCGTCGCGCGAAGCGGCGAAGACCACTTGACCGATCATTTCCTTGAAGTCGCCGGCGTTGAGCTCGATGCCAGCGGATTTATCTGGTTCGGGCATTGGCGGGAATTCTTGCGCATCAATGCCTTTGATCTCGGCATGCGAGCGCCCTGCGCTAAGCTGCAGCGTCTGGGTGCGTACGGCCAGTTCCATGTGGATCGTGTCGCTGGGAAAAGTGGCGACCAAGTCTGCCAGGGTGCGGGCGGGTACGGTGGTGGCGCCGGGTTCTTCGATCTTGGCGCCGATCCAGGCGGTAATGCCCAGCTCACGGTCTGTGGCTGAGAGCTTGAGGCGCCCGTCTTCGGCTGCGATCAAAACATTGGACAGAATGGCGTGGGTGCTGCGCGGAGATACCGCCCGCGAAACGATATTAAGCCCCTGTGCCAGATTTTCCTGCAATACGGAGATCTTCATAGCCGATTTTCCGAAGTATACACTGGATTTACCTGGCCCGAATAGGAGCTAATCGCTGATAAACAATGGCTCACCGTCGTTTACACCGCCACGGATAATGCCGTCTTCTACATAAGCGCCGCTGACCAATGAAGGCTCATAGAGGATGACGGGCGGAATGCGTGCCTGCAAGATACTGCTGTCTTGATAGAGATAAGCGAATATGGTGGGGAAGAGGTCTTGCAGCACCACGATTTGGTCGTATTGCTCATAGCCTTGGGTCGGCCAACGGATCGCAAGAAAGGTACCGAAGCGATCTTGAATGTCGTAGCGAGTGATTTCTCGCAGGTTGTAGCCGCCTTCGCTGGTTGAAAAGCAGTTCTTGCTCAGGTATGGACCGTGGTCGCCCGCGATGACGATGATTGCTTCAGGATCGGATTGGAGGAGAGCATCAAGGTCCATACGCATTTCTTGGTTGGCAAGTTCCAAGCTTTCAGCATAAAGTTCTTTTTCATTTGGCAGGCAAGACCCGGAGTTTTGGCTGTGTCCGGGCAGATAGGAATGCGAATAATGAAACAGTGGGGAGAGGGGATTTTCTTCAAACAACTGGCGTTTGCGTTGCAAAAAACCCACACCGGTGCGACTGTCAAAACCAATGTCGAAGCGAAATTCCCCTACAAGGATCCCATCCAACAACACCTGAGCTACTGGTTTGCTTTCGGGGAAGGTCACATCGTATCCAGAGTTGATACCTTGAAAGAAGAAGTCTGAAGGAAATATGCCGTAGGTGTGGTACCCCAACTTTTGCAGCGCTTCGTGAACAATGCCGTTCCCCGAAGCGCCAGAGCGGGAATTGCCGTAAAAATCCGTGGAGGCATTGAGTACCGTGCTGATCGAGGCTACAGAATGGCCACCGATAGAATAGGTGTTTGGGTACAGCTTAAAGCCTTGTTGGATTAAATACTCTTCCTGTGCGCCATTATCGATGTCGTATTGCAGCATGGTTTCGTTGGCGACATAGGAATCATAGACCAATAGGTAGATATTGGGTGTTTGGGCTGGCGGTTCATCCGCCACGGCTTGCAGCAAAGGGTGCTGCGTCAACGGCAAGCTATCCGTACCAGCTGTGGTCGGCCCAGCCCAGTTCGCCAGGCTGTTAGAGATGAAATAGGCCGCAATCAGCAGATAAAGCAGCGCCCTGTGTTTTGAACGGTACAGCCAAAAGGCAAGGGTGAACAATGCCAAGGCGATAGCGAGCTGTATTTTCAGATCCCCTTCTGAGAACCAGCGGAAGCTGGCACTAAGAGCGGGCATATTTGTGAGCATGAAGGCGAAAATCAGGCCAGAAATACGCAAAACCGGAAGCGAGGCCCACTGCTGCAAGATTGCCGGGATGAGCAGAACCACCATCGCTGAACACACCAGAAACAAACCCAATAGATAGACCACATCCCCCAAGCTGAGAATTTCGTGATTCTTGAGCAGATATTGCACTATGGGGGCCAGCGGCAGAAGCAAGAGCAGCCAGTCAAGTTTGTTCGCCGATACGCCGCTGGACGGCAGTGAGCGCGTTGAAGTAAGGGTTAGCAGATAAGCCATCAGCGCAATACCCGCCAGACCAAGCATTGCCGGCCACAGAGCTTGCGTAAACGCCAGATTGACCCCATCTGGCAACTGGCGCAGAGCGGAAACGTAATGGGCAAAAAGAAGACAGTAGGCGGATAGCACAACTGCCGGAATGACCAGGTTGCGCAGCCAGAAAGCGGATCTATTCATGTTTGGAACCATGCGACCACCTGGTCAGTTTACTTGCGTTTGAGTAAAAACAGGGTGCGTTCCGACTCCGCAATCGGGCTCTGTGTTTCGATTTTGAAGGTTTTGGAAAAAGCTTTGGTGAACCCTTCGAGCGTGTAGTCATCGAAAATATCCTTGCGCGAGGCCAGTAGACGGTTGACCTGCGAATCGCTCTTGGGCACAAATTCAATGATCACCCAGGGGGCCAAACTGGCGAAGAATTCGGCAATGCGCTCCAGCGGGAGGTTGTTGCCGATGGCTAAATGGTGCACCAGTGCCAGGGCCATCAGCGCGTCCGGCGCCCCGCGCTGGCTGAGCACCTCGCGCTCCTGATTGGCCCAGCCGAGCGCGGGGCTGGGGTTGGCAAGGTCAATCAGCAAGGGATGCAGGTTGGTCTCATGCTCGGCTCTGGCATGCAGGTAATTTTGTTCCACAGCGGCCGGGTCATAGTCTTGTGAGACGGTGAAGGTGCCTAGGCGGGCGGCGATACGACTGTAGAGTCCGTTGTTGGCGCCCAGGTCCCAAACGGCTTTTGGTTTGATCTTTTTGAGATACGTCTCGACCAACTTGCCTTTGTGGGCTTCCGCAGCATTGCTGTAGTTGGTCTCTGCATAGTAATTGCCCCAGGCGCTGCCGACCGGTTTCCATTGCAGCTTGGCAATCGTGCGCTCCAGTTGGTCTACCATCCCAAGCAAGGCCATTTTGCTGACACTGGCACGGGTCGCCGCTTCACGGGTCGAGCGACCAGCGTAACGTTTTTGAGCTGAGGCGTGCAGGTGAATGTGGAGCAGCAGGCCAAAATTGAAGCGTGAGCCGCTCGGCAGCAAGCGTGAGCATAGTTCCAGGTCTATGCCATCCAACTGGGTGCGCAACATTTGGCTCAGGCGCACATCCACCAGGGCCATTAGAGCCAGGGGCGCCAGAAAATGCTGGCAGAACTGGCGATAGGCGGTCCAGGGTTGGCCTTCGGGATAGGCTTCGAACGAAAGGCTGTCAATCAGGATCGGGCGGCCACGATGGAACTGAATGTTGGCGCTTGTGGCGTCTTTTAGCCACAGACCGCGGGCCAGAGCCCGTTTTTGCAAATCCAAAGTGAGCAAAGCGGCGTCTTTCAGCTGACTGAAAGACCACTCATAGGCGTAAGAAATGAACTGGATGTGCTCCGGCTGCAAGACCTTGTAGGCCAGCGACTTCTCCGCTGGCGCGACGGAGACTTCCTTGTGGGGCACAAGCAGGCCCGCTGAGGTGAGTTCTGCGTAAAGCCCCGTTTCGTTGAGAAGCTCATAGTCCGCTTGGTAGCTTTTGTTGACCTGCCGATATAGCTGCTTGTGGCGCGTGAAAACGAATCCGCTTGGGTCGCGAAAAGAGGCTGAGACTTTCTGGTCGACCATGCTGGAGCGGACTATTTATCCTGGTCTTTGTCTTTGGAGCGTCGTAACAAGCTGCCGAGTTTGGCGATCTGGCTGCGAAAAGCGTAGCTGATGGCGGCCAGACTGGCAATGATGATCTGGATAATGAAGCTGCCGGACCCAGGGTCTAAATAGGCTGGTTCAGAATTCACGGGCAGGAATACCAAACCAGCGATTATCCCGTGGAGAGAATCAAGTTTCATGACAGGAATCCTTATTTTTGGAGGTGACCTAATATTAACACACGCCGCTTTAGCCCTAGTTTCGTTCGAAGGCTAAAGATTACAATGGTTGCATGCCTTCCAGGGTTTTTGATACTGTGCTGATCGCCAACCGCGGCGAAATCGCCGTGCGCGTGGCGCGGGCCTGCCGTGACCTGGGTCTGCGTTCCGTGGCGGTGTATTCCCAGGCGGATGCCGGCGCGCTGCACACTCGCACAGCTGACGAAGCCATTGAGCTCGGCCCGGCAGAGGCTAGCCAGTCCTATTTGCATATGGAGCGTATCTTGGCCGCCGCACAGCGCAGCGGCGCCCAGGCGGTCCATCCCGGCTACGGCTTTTTGGCAGAGAACGCCGAGTTTGCTGAAGCAGTTCAGGCCGTTGGCATGCTCTGGATCGGGCCGCCTGCCGCGGCGATGCGCGCCATGGGCGATAAGGCCGGCGCGCGCGAACTGATGCTGAAAGCGGGCGTACCTGTGCTGCCTGGTTATCAGGGCGCCGATACGCCGGCGCAGCTGAAGAAAGCTGCGAGCGAGATAGGGTTTCCTTTGCTGGTGAAGGCGGCTGCTGGTGGCGGCGGGATGGGTCAGCGCGTGGTGAGCGACCCGGCTGAATTGGATGAGGCGATTGCCTCGGCGCGCGACGAGGCCCAGCGCAGTTTTGGCAGCGAGCGTCTGATATTGGAGAAGTATTTGGCGCGCGCCCGCCACGTGGAAGTACAAGTGCTGGGCGACACCCAGGGCAATTTGCTGCATTTGTTTGAGCGCGAGTGTTCCCTGCAGCGTCGTCGCCAGAAATTGGTGGAAGAAAGCCCCTCTCCCTTTTTGGATGAGACTTTGCGTGCTGAGATGGGCGCCGCCGCGCTGGCGGCTGCCCGCAGTGTGGGTTATGTGAATGCAGGCACGGTGGAGTTCCTGGTGGATCCGGACACGCGCAAGTTCTATTTCCTGGAAATGAACACGCGCATTCAAGTGGAGCACCCCGTCACCGAGCTGGTCACTGGGCTGGATCTGGTGCAGTGGCAGCTGCGCATTGCCGGCGGCGAGCTGCTGCCGTTTGCACAGGCTGATTTGCGCCAGAGTGGCCATGCGATTGAATGCCGCGTGTATGCCGAAGACCCGGCGGCCGGCTTCTTGCCGCAGGCCGGGCAAGCCCTGCGCCTGGCTTGGCCGCAGACTGCCGGCCTGCGGGTGGACCCCGCCTTGGAGCAGGGCGACATAGTGGGCGGCAGTTACGACCCGCTGCTGACCAAGCTGATCGTACACGCCGCCGACCGCCAAGCGGCATTGGCTGCCCTGCGGGAGGCGCTGGCTGCAAGCGTGCTGCTGGGCGTGACGCACAACATGGATTTCCTGCAGGACTTGCTAGCGCACCCCAAAGTGGCGGCGGGGGACTTGGATACCGGCTTTGTCGAACGCAAAATGGCTGAATGGCAGCCGGCTGAATTGACGGAGGTGGCCTTGTGGGCTGCGCTGTCCATCGAGATGGGTGTGTCGCACTTAAATAACCAAACCGCCCAACCTTATTCTCCATGGGATGACCCTCAAAGCTTTCGCTTGGGTGGTTCATGAAGTTTCAATACGAATACCACGGTCAGACCTATCACCTGGAGTTGATCTCGGCGCAGGGAGGCTACGCGGTTTCCTTGAATGGCCGCTTGCTGGATAGTAGTCTCAGTCCAGACGCTACGGTAAGCGCCGTGCGCCAGGGCCGCCAAGTGTGGGTGCATGCTGGCGGACGCACCTTTGTTTTGCGACGCGTCCTGGGCGGCCACAGTGGCTCGGCTGTGGCGGGCGGTGAGCAAAGCCTGCGGGCGCCAATGCCCGGCCAGGTGCGCAGCCTGGCAGTGGAGGCCGGCCAGGCGGTGCAGGCGGGCCAGGTGCTGCTGACCCTCGAGGCAATGAAGATGGAAATCCGCATCCAAGCGCCGCGACCGGGCAAAGTGGCCCGTCTGGCGGTGGCGGAGGGCGACAGTGTGGAGCGCGAGCAACTTTTGGTGGAGCTGGAACCGGAGGCCGAGTGAGCGGACGCTATTACGATGAATTGAAAGTGGGTGAACGCATTTTGCACGGACGGGCGCGCACGGTCAGCGCCGCAGACAACCTGTTGTTCTGTGGACTGACCCAGAATACACAGCCACTGCATTGGGATGAAGGCTTCGCGCGCCAGTCTGGCTTTGAAGGCGTGTTAGTGAATGGGATTTACACTTTAGGCTTGGTGGTGGGCATCAGCGTGCCGGATTTGACCGAGGGCACGATTGTGGCCAACCTGGGCTATCAGAATGTGCGCCATCCGGCGCCGGTGTATGCCGGGGACACGCTAAGCGTGGAGACCGCGGTCTTGGATATGCGGCCTTCGCAGAGCCAGCCTGACCGTGGTGTGGTGCAGCTGCGCCACACGGGCCGCAACCAGCATGGCAAAGCGGTGATCGAAGTGGAACGCAGTGTGCTTTTCCTGATGCGTCCCAAGGAGAGTGATGCGAGCTAGACGCGCCCTGTTGTATGTGCCCGCCAGCGATTGGCACAAACTGCAAAAAGCTGCCACGCTGGGGGCAGACTGTGTCTGCCTGGACTTGGAAGACGGTGTGGCCCCCAATATGAAGGCCGAGGCGCGCCAGCTGGCCCTGCGCGCCCTGCAAGAATTGGATTTTGGGCGCAGCGAACGCCTGGTGCGCCTGAATGGCGCCGAGAGCGGCTTGCAGGCGGAAGATCTGGCGGCGACCCTGCCTGGGCGACCAGATGGCCTGGTGCTGCCCAAGGTCAGCCACCCAGAGCAGCTGCGCCAGATCAGTCAGCAGATCGTCCAGCACGAAGCCGCGCAGGGCTGGCCAGCGGGGTCGCTGGCCTTACTGGCACAGATCGAGAGCGCACTGGGCCTGGTGAATGCCAGGGAGATCGCCAGCGGCGAGCCGCGCCTGCAGGCGCTGATTTTCGGTGCGGAGGATTACGCCAGCGATTTGGGTGCCAAACGCAGCACCGAGGGCCGCGAAGTGGCCTACGCGCGCAGCGCGGTGGTCACCTTTGCCGCGGCGTATGGTTTGCAGGCAATTGATATGCTGTGGGTCGACTTCCGGGATGGCGAAGGGCTGGCCCGGCTGGCTGCGGAAGGTGCCGGGCTAGGCTACAGCGGCATGCAGATCATTCATCCCAGCCAGATCGAGCCGGTGCAAAACGCGTTCACCCCCAGCACCGAGGAGTTGGCCGCCGCCCGACGCGTGGTGGAGGCTTACGAAGCGAACATTGCCGAAGGACGAGGCGCCTTTGCCCTGGACGGCAAGATGGTGGATATGCCGATCGTCAAGGCCGCCCAGCGGGTGCTGGCGCGGGCGGGTGAGTAAGTTGAGCCAATAAAAAGGCCGGACATTTTTGCCCGGCCTTTTTGTATTGAGGGTGTGTTACTTCTTCGGTTTGGCACTGGTTCTGGCTGGCGCCTTACGCTTACTTTCGACAGCCAGGCGGGCCTTGCGGTTGGCCCGCCAGCGGCGCACCAGGTTGAAAATAAACCAGAGGGGCACGAAGATGACCAGCAGCACCGGGATCAGGAAGATCAACAGCCAAACCAGGAACTCGGCCAGGTTTTGCAGAGCACCGATCAGGTCTTCCACAGCCTGGCGGGCGGCGCCTTCAATGCTCCAGGGGCCAATCCGGATGGGCTGCACAGCGGCGTTGGCGATGATCTCCACGCTGATGGCGGAGAGCGCGGCTGATTCTTCGTAGTACTTGATCTGGCCGCGCAGCACCTCGATCTGCTCGGTAATGTAGGTCAGCTCGCTGAAGGCGGCCAGCACATCTTCGGTGTCTTCAGCGTCTTCCATGATCTGGCGCAGTTGCGTTTCTGCGGCTTCGAGGTTGCGCAAACGAGACTGCAGGTCTGTGTACTCAGCCGTCACGTCCTGGCCGGTTTGGCTGTCGTTGGGCACATCGATCGCTCCGCTGCGGATTTCGTCCAGAGCTTGCTCAAATTGCTGGCTGGGCACCCGGATAGTGATGGAGCCGCGCGGCACTTCTACGCCATTCGACAAGCTGCTCTTGTAGATATTGGAGCTGACCACAAAGCCACCCAGGCGCTCTGCCAGCGAGGTGATCTCGTCCATGCGCTCTTCCGGCGAGTCGACCACGATAGAGAGATTGGCATTACGGATCACCAGGCGGGTGGCATTGGCGGCCGGCGCGGTGTTGGGCGCCCCGGCGCTTGGAGCCATTTCCATAACCTCGCCAGCGCCGCGCCCTTCCATGGCTACGTCCGGGGCAGGGTAATAGGCGTCTTCTACTGCGTAAGACTGCGTGGCTGCCGGGGCGGCGGCCGCACAGGCGACCAGTACGACGCTCAAGCTCAACAAAGCTAGGTGGGTAAGGTGAGATATCGTCTTCATGACCTGCTCCTCAGATGTATAACGCGTGATGTCTTACTAACGATACAGGATGCGAGAAAGTTCCTACCAACCACTGGCCAGCCGGGCGATGTGCCGCTCCGGCAAGCCGGCTGCCTGCATGCGTTTTTGCACCGCCGGGATGTCGTATTCCACGCGCTGGTAGGCCCAGACGTGTTCCTGGTCGTCGTAAACGGCAAAGGCGGCCCGCGGGTCACGATCACGCGGCTGGCCTACGGAGCCGGGGTTGACGATGCAGCGCGGCTCCAACACCAGGCTGCGCTCCGTCTGGGGGATATGCAGGGTGACTTGAAACTCATTCTTGTGAAAGAGCACCGGGATATGCGTGTGGCCTACGAAACAGAAGGAACTGTCAAAATGGTCAAAGTTCTCCCCGGCGGTATAGACATCCAACAAGTACTCCAGTGTGGGTTGGCGCGGGCTGGCATGCGCCAGCGTGACATCTTCCAGTTCCAGACGGGGTTGCAGGCTTTGCAGGAATTTCAGCGAGTCGGGGGTCAGCTGGTTACGCAGCCATTCCACCGAGGCGCGCGCCTCCTGGTTAAAGCCGTCCAGCGCCAGCGCGCCAATGGCCGCAGCGTCATGGTTGCCTTGCAGGCAGAGCAGGTTGGGCAGCAAGCGCAGCCGGGCGATGACCTCGTTGGGGTCTGGGCCGTAGCCCACCACATCCCCCAGGCACCAGACGGCGTCCACTGGCCCGGCCAGCTTCAAAACGCTTTCGAGCGCATTCGCATTGGCGTGAATGTCGCTGAGTACCAGGGCGCGCATGGCTTGTGAGACTAGTTGCTCAGATTGCTAGGACCAAAAGCGCCGGGCAGCAAACCAGCCACGGTGGTTTCTTGCTTCACTTGGCCGGCAGCGTTGGCGATCAGCACCACGGTGTCCAAGCCGAATTCGGCCAGGACCTGGCGGCAGGAGCCACAAGGCGTGCCACCATCCTTGGTGACCACGGCCACCGCTTGGAACTGGCGTTCGCCCTCGATCACGGCTTGGAAGACAGCCACGCGCTCGGCGCAGATGCCGTCAGGATAGGCGGCATTTTCTATGTTGGCGCCAAGGTAGGTTTTGCCGTTGGCGCTCAGCAGGGCGGCGCCAACGTTGTATTTGGAGTAGGGGGCATAGGCCAGCCCTTGGGCTTTTTGGGCTGCTTCTACGAGTTGGGTGCGTTGCTCTTTAGTCAGCATGGTTTGCATTATCCTCCGATGTTTCTGGGTTGGCAACCCGGCGGGCGCGTACACGGCGTACCCGCCGGCCGGCCACCTGTTCCACCTTGAGGTGCAAACCTTCGGTTTCCCAATGCTCTCCGGCTTTGGGGACATGGCCAATTTCATTGAACAGGAAGCCGCCCACCGTGTCTGCGTCCTCACTGCTCAGTGAACTGCCCATAATCTCGTTGAAATCGTCCAAGTTGAAGCGGCCGTGGAATATGTATTCTTCGTCAGAGATCTTCTGATAGGGCAATTCTTCGCCCTGGTCGTATTCATCCTGAATTTCGCCGACGATCTCTTCCATCATGTCTTCCAGTGTTACCAGGCCGGCGACCCCGCCGTATTCATCCACCACGATGGCGATGTGGAAGCGCCCCGCTTGCATTTCCGCCAGGAGCGCATCCAGCTTCTTGGATTCAGGCACGAAGTTGACGTTGCGCAGCAGGTCGCGCAGCGAAGAGGTCTGGCCGCCCCCATTCCACATCTTGAGCATGTCTTTGGCGTAGAGCAGGCCGATGATATTGTCTATGGTTTCACTGTAGACCGGCACGCGCGAGTAGCCCGTTTCGATCAGGGCGCTACGCGCCTCGTCTATGGTGGTATTGACATCGAGGGCGAAGATGTCGATGCGCGGCAGCATGATCTCGCGCACCAGCGTGTCGGCAAATTCGAAAATCGAGACAATCATGCGGCGTTCTTCTTGCTCAAGAACGCCTTCGCGTTCGCTCTCGTCTACGAACAGGCGCAATTCATCTTCGGTGATACTGACGGGTTCTTGTGCCTCCGGGTTGCGGCTGACCAGGCGTGTGGGCAGGGCCAACAGAGGCGCCATGAGCGCAGCAACAATCTGGCCCATGGGGGTCAGGCGCACTGCCCAACCTTCCGGGTCGTTAAGGATGCGGCGCTCCACAAAGAATTCCACCAGCCAGATGCCCAGGCTGGTCAGCGCCAACCAGCCGGCCAGGGTAGGCAGCGGGACGATGCTCTCGTCGAGCGGGATGACCATGGCCAACACCAGACCCGCGATCAGGAAGCGCAGCACGGTCAGCAACAGACGCAGGCTGTCGCGCAAGCTGGCCCGCTGCCGGATGAGTTCCAGCGTTTTTTCGCTTTTGAGGCCTAATTCTTCACTTTGGGCTGCCAGGCGGGAGGAGCGTGCATTCAGTAAACCAGTGCGAGTGGCCGTAACAATCAAGTCGATCAGAAGCAAAACGACAAGCAGGGTGATGGGCGTACTAATCTGGTTCCTCCAGTTTGCGAATGGCGCGGGCGGGGATGCCAACCACTACCGTGCGGGCAGGAACGTCTTTGGTGACGACCGCACCGGCGCCGGTACGGGCGCCCTGGCCAATATGCAGCGGGGCCACCAGCATGGTGTCGCTGCCAATGAATACGTCATCTTCGATGACGGTCTTGTTTTTGTTCTCGCCATCGTAATTGGCGGTGATGGTGCCAGCCCCGATATTGACGTTGGCGCCAATAGTGGCGTCTCCGATATAGGAGAAATGGCCCATCTTGGACCCGGGACCCAGGGTGGAATTCTTGACTTCACCAAAGTTGCCCATATGGACGTGGTCGCCCAGATGGCTGTCCTTGCGCAGGTGGGCAAAGGGGCCAATATCCACATGGTTTTCCATCACCGCCATTTCCACCACAGCGGCTTCCACGCGGCAGGCGTTGCCAATGCGGCTGTGGCGCACGACCGTGTTGGGGCCGATATGGCAATCTTCCCCGATGTGCGTGTCGCCCTGCAGGATGGTGTTGGGCCAAATGACCGTGTCCTGGCCGATGGTGACGCCGGGTTCAATGTAGGTGGATGCCGGGTCAACCAGGGTCACGCCAGTTAGCATCCAATGCCGGTTGATGCGCTGGCGCAGGGCGGCTTCGGCCTCCGCCAGATGCTCCCGGGTGTTGACGCCGATGGCCTCCTGCGGGTCTTGCAGCACCACGGCCTCTACGCGTTCGCCGGCCGCGGTGGCAATTTCGAGCAGGTCGGTCAGATAGTACTCACCTTTGTTGGCCGAGGGTGTCAGCTTCTCCAGCGCCGGCCACAGCCAATCGGCCCGGAAGCAGTAGGCGCCTACATTGAGCTCGTCAATGGCCAGCTCTTCCGGTGTGGCTTCGGCCTCTTCAATGATGGCCACCACGTTGCCCCCCGCGCCGCGCTGGACGCGGCCGAAACCACGCGCATTCGGTTGGCGCAGGGTGAGCATGCTGAAGGGGCCGGGGTTGGCCTGTTGGGTTTCCAGCAACAGCTTGAGTGTGGCTGCGCTCAGCAGCGGCAGGTCCGCATTGCTGACCAGTACCAGGTCCGCCCCGCCCTGCAAGGCGGCGCGGGCCTGCAGCACGGCGTGGCCGGTGCCGAGCTGCTCGGCTTGCTCGACAAAATCAGCGCGCTCGCCCACGGTCTGGCGCATAGCTTCTGCCCCGTGGCCGACCACCAGCAGCGGCCGGGTCGCAGTGGCATCCAGGGCAGCCTGCAGAGCGTGCAGCACCATGGGCGAGCCGCCCAGCGGATGCAGCAGTTTGGGCAGCTTGGAACGCATGCGCGTGCCTTTGCCCGCGGCGAGTAAGACGACACGCGCGCTCATAAACACCGGCCTTTAGTGGTCAGATCTGGGTTAAAGGGGAAAAACGAACTAGGTAAAGGAGGTTCTTCAGGGAGTTCGGTAGACATATGTGTTTGTATTTAGTCGGGGCGCCTGGACTCGAACCAGGATCCACGGATTCAAAGTCCGGTGTGCTGCCATTGCACCACGCCCCAAGGTGCCTTGCAATACTCAAAGGCAGGGAAAATTGTAACATGCCGCGGGCGGGACTGCCAAATCAGCGCGCGACAGGCTAGTTGCCGGGCGTTAGCCCAAGCAGCGCAGCCTGCTCGTAGGTCAGTGTGCCGGCGGCTGACAGCGGCTGCAAGTCCTGTTCTTGCTCTTTCCAGAACTTATCGGTCTCGCTGCGGTTGATGGGTTTAGTTTCGGCCAACTCCAGAGCGGCTTCCAGCTGTGGGTCTGTGGTGAGGCTGAGGGGTGTCTGGGCTGGCTGGTTGCGTTCAGCCTGCCAGCGCTCCAGCTCTGGCAGGGCGCGCTGCAAGCATTGGTTGGTTGCCTGTGCGTGAGCGGCCAGGCGGGCGGCATTCAAGGGTTGGGTGACCAGCAGCAAAGCGTAGCCCGGCTGCATGCTACTCAGCAGCAGGTGCTGGTCGGCGCTGCGGAAAGCTTGCAAAGATTCTGGCGCCAGATGTGCCGCGGCGTGGTGGGCGGCCAGCAGATGCGGACTGAGAGTGGCGCGCAGCTGGGCGGGCAGGTCGCCAGTGTGGGCCAGCAACTGACCGTGGCGGTTGTACAGGCCGGCGGCGCCGGCTTGAAGGTTGAAAAGCAATTCGTCCAGCCATTGAGCGATCTGGCTGGGTTGGCCGGACGGTTCTGCGAGCCGGCTGGCTTGGATTTCTGGCGGCAGAAAGCTGCGCGCCAAGCCAAAGATGCGCTCCACTGCGTCGAGCATGTCGGCCAGTTCCACTGGTTTGTAGAAGAAGGCTTGTGCACCCGCTTTGGCCGCCAGGCTGCGGATCTTAGGGTCATGCGTGGCGCTGAGCAGGATGGTTTGCAGTTGTGGGTTTTGTTGGCGGCCGCGCTGCATCAACTCCAGGCCGGAGAGACCGGGTGAAGCCACATCGGCGATCAGCAGGTCAAAGCGTTCGGCCAACATGGCCTGGGCAGCCTGCTGCGCCCCAGACACCAGCTGCACGCGAATGGAGACATCCAGTCGCTCCAAGCCGTTGCGCAGCATGGCCCCAATCTCTGGCTGTTCTTCCAACAGCAGGATGGATTTCGCTTGCCGAGCCTTCATGCAGGGCATTCTAGCATTGCAGTTTTGTTTGGGCTGGCTGCAGGACTGGCGGATTTGGGGCTAGTTGCGATCCAGGACGACCCAAGGCGAGCCGTGCTTGGGATTGGCCTGCACCTGGAGGGGTACTTGGTAAGCGCTCTGCAATGTTTCCTGGGTCAGCACACTGGCTGGCGCGCCCTGAGCCTGGATGCGCCCGTTGACCAGCAACACCAGGCGGTCCGTATATACCGAAGCCAGATTAAGGTCGTGCATGGCAATCAGCACGGCCAATTGGCGTTCCGCCACCATGCGGCGCAGCAGTTCCAGCAGACCTACCTGATGGTGCAGGTCCAGGTGGGCGGTGGGCTCGTCCAGCAGCAGGATCGGGCAGTCTTGCGCCAGGGCCCGCGACAGCAGCACGCGCTGTTTTTCCCCGCCGGAGAGCTCGCCAGTCAGCCGGTCTGCTAGTGCTTCAATCTGGGCGGCCTGCAGGGCTTCCTGTATTTTGGCTTCGTCGCTGAGGCTCAGCCGCCCCAGCCAGTTGAGGTGGGGTGTGCGGCCCAAGGCAACGCACTGCAGCACGCTGAAGGCGGGCGGTAGGTCTGAGGCTTGCGGCACCACCGCGATTTGCCGGGCGCGTTGCACCTCCGGCATATCGGTTAAATCAGTTTCGTTGATCAGCACTTGGCCGTCGCTCGGGCGGATCACGCCGCTGAGGGCGCGGATCAGGCTGGTTTTGCCAGCGCCGTTAGGGCCGATCAACCCCAGAATTTCGCCGGGTTTCAGGCTGAGATTGATGTCTTGGAGCACGGACTTGTCGCCATAGGCGACGGAAAGTTGGCGGCTGGTCAGCATGGCTACCAATACAGTTGCGCCTTGGTGCGGCGCAGCAACCAGAGGAAAAAGGGCACACCCGCCAGGGCGGTCAGGATGCCAATTGGCAGAACTTCGGGGGCGAGCACCCAACGCGCCAGCAGGTCAGCCAGCAGCAAGGCGCTGGCCCCACTGATCACGGACAGCGGCAGCAGTAGGCGGTAGTCGCCGCCCCAAACCAGGCGCATGGCGTGCGGCACGATCAGACCGACGAAGCCGATCATGCCCGAGAAGGCTACCGCGGCAGCGGCGGCCAGTGAGGCCGCCACGATCAGTAAGAGTTTGACGCGCTCCACCCGCAGGCCCAACTGCTGGGCTTGCTCCTCGCCCATTTGAAGGACGTTGAGCTGATGACCGGACAAAAGCAGGATGACCAGACCCACAGCGATGTATGGCAGAGCGGCCCACACAGGGTGCCAGCCGCTGAGAGACGCACCACCCAGCAGCCAAGCCAGGGCGCGGCGCAGCTCGTTGTTGGAATACAGCATGAAGAATGAACTGAGCGCAGTGGCAAAGGAGCTGACTGCCACGCCGGCCAGCAACAGTGTGGTGACCGGCACGGCCTTGCCCACCCGCGCAATTGCCATGACTAGCAGCACGGCCAACAGAGCGCCGGCAAAGGCCGCGGCGGGTACCGCGTAAAAGCCCAGCAGATCACTCGGCCAGGCCTGTGCCATGACGAAGACGGCACCCAGGCCGGCGCCAGAGGCCACACCGATCAAGTAAGGGTCGGCCAGTGGGTTGCGGAAAAGGCCTTGGTAGGCAGCGCCGCTACTGGCCAGCGCCGCGCCGGTCAGGGCGATCAGGAAGGTGTGTGGCAGACGGATGCTGTACAGAATGGTGGCGGTCGTGCCAGATATTGGGTTCCCCAGCAGGGTTTGCACCACTTCCTGCGGGGGGATGAACACTGAACCGACGGCGACGCTAAAAATTAACGCTAAAACCAACACCAGGCTGTTGGCGAGAATGGGGTGCTTGCGTAACCACGTCTTCATAAGAAGTGGCGCTGCCTGCATTGGAGCAGGCAGCGCCAGTTTTTGTGTATGTTAGTTGAACCGATCGGGGTGGAGCAAGCGGGCGAGTTGCTCCAGCGCTTCCACCAGGCGGGGGCCAGGGCGGCTGATTAGGTTGTCGTCAAACGGATGCACTTCGCCGTTTTGAACGGCCGCCAGGGTGCCCCAGCCGGCGCGGGCAGCCACGGATTCGGGTGTGACGCCAAAGTTGGAGTCACCCAGAACGATCAGGTCCGGATTGCGTACCAGCAATTCTTCGATGCTCACCTGGGGATACATGCCCAGGTCCGCCACGATGTTCTCGCCGCCGGCGCGGGTGATGATCATGTCAATGAAAGTCCCCTCGCCTGCGCTCCAGGGAGCCGCCGGGTCGGAGGCATCCAGTTCATAAAACACCGTAGGTGTTTCTGTCTTGCCAGTCAGGGCGTCGTCTACAGCGGCAATGCGGTCCTGCAGGTCAGCCGCCAGATCGTTGGCTTCCTGGTCGCGGCCGGTCAGCTGGCCCACGGTGTAGATATTCTGGTAAAGACCTTCAAAGTCGCTGGGGTCGCCCAGCCAATAGACTGTGATGCCCAGCGCCTCCAGGGCGGTGACCTGTTCCGGCGGGGTGGTGCCGGCGGCCAGCACCAAGTCGGGTTCCAGGCTGGTGATGAACTCTGTGTTCAGAGAGCCATAAGTGTCGCCGATGTCGGCGACATTGGCGGCTTCGGCCGGGTGATCGGAGTACATGTCACGGCCAACCAGCTGGCTGCCCGCCCCGAGAGCAAAGAGCAGTTCCGTGTTGGAGGGTGCCAGCGAGACGATCTGTTGGGCGGGGGACTCCAGCGTGATTTCGCGTCCCATACCATCGCTGACGGTCAAAGGGAAAGTGTTTTCAGCGACTTCTGGAGTGGCAGGCGCCTCGGCCACATCTACTTCGGGCGCAGGCAGCTCCGCCACAGGCGCGCCACAGGCGGCCAGCAACAAACTGAGCAGCAACAGGGTGCTAAGCAAATTCTTTGGCTTCATTCTTAATTCTCCTTGCGGGTTAAACAAAAAACCCTGCACGTCGGCAGGGGACACTGGCAGGAAGAGCTTCCGGCTGGTGCACCTCCCTTCCACGAGGACGAGTGCGAAACAAGCTATGGGCCGGCGACCTGGCTTAATGCTCCAAAGAGAGCAAATTACAGTTGCGGGACAGCGCCGGATTCGCACCGGCTTCGCAGTTATGCCGCTATATGCGGCCACCCATAGCAATGTTAAGGTGGCGTGATTGTATAGGGTGGCAAGGCTAGCGTCAAGAGGCGGGCTTTGGAGTAGACTTGCGCCATGTCCAATAGGTTGACATTGGTGGTGGGCGCCCGCCCGAATTTTATGAAAGCAGCCCCGTTGATGGAGGCCATCGCCGAGCGCCAGCGCTTTACGGCGCGATTGGTGCACACCGGCCAGCACTTTGACGCCAACATGTCGCAGGTCTTTTTCGAGCAGTTGGGCCTGCCGCAACCAGATGTGCACCTCAACATTCAAGGCGGCAGTCCGGCGGAGCAGATCGGCCGCATGATTTTGGAGCTCGAGAAGGAGTTCCAAAATCAGCGCCCTCAGATGGTTGTTGTGTTCGGGGATGTCAATTCCACTCTGGCCGCGGCGGTGGTAGCCAATAAGCTCAACTTGCCGCTGGCACACGTAGAGGCCGGCCTGCGCAGTTTTGATCGCAGCATGCCTGAGGAGCACAACCGCATCGTCACCGACATGTTGGCTGATGTGCTTTTTACGCCTTCCCCGGACGGCGATGAGAACCTGCTGCGCGAGGGCGTGGCTGCCGAACGCATCTTCCGCGTCGGCAACATCATGGTGGATAGCCTGAAACGCTTCCAACCCACCGCGGAGGCACTGGCCGCCTGGGAGACCTTTGGTTTGCCGCGCGGCCAGTACGGCCTGATCACCCTGCATCGTCCGGCCAATGTAGACGATGTAGAGATCCTGCGTGGTTTGGTGGATGCACTGGTGCAGATCCAAAGGGATGTCCCCCTGCTCTTTCCAGTCCACCCGCGCACACGGGAGAAGTTGCGCACGCAGCAGCTATTGGCTCCGCTGGAGCAGGCTGGGGTGCTGGTGGCCGAGCCGATAGGCTATTTGGAGTTCCTCAGCCTGATGACGCAGGCGCGTTTTGTGCTGACCGATTCGGGCGGAATCCAGGAAGAAACCACCATGTTGGGCGTCCCCTGCCTGACGGTACGGGAGAATACCGAACGACCGGTCACCATCAGCCAGGGCACCAACCGGCTGGTAGGCAACCGGCCTGAAGGCATCTTGGAAGGTTACAGGCACTTGCAGGCCGCGCCAACGCCACCGCTACACCCAGAGCTTTGGGACGGCCAAACTGCCCTGCGCATTGAAGAGATCTTGGCGGATAGACTGCTGAAATAATCCCGCGCGGCTGCTCTTGACGTTCCTTAGTTCGCGTGTCAGAATTCAAATTCTGAAAGCTCAAATGAAACAGCACGAATACCGCCTCTTGGAGGCGATCTCTGAGGACGATACCGTCACCCAGGCTGGTCTGGCGACCCACTTGGGCATCGCCGTGGGTAGTGTCAACTGGTACATTAAGCGGCTGATCAGCCGCGGATACCTTAAGGCAACTCGCATGGACCGCACCCGCCTGCGCTATAACCTGACGGCAGAAGGCATGAATGCCTTTAAGCGCAACGCCACTCAATACGTACGCGATTCGCTCAAGGTGTACTACGGACTGCGCCTGCAGGCCAAGCAGTTGATTACAGAGATGAAGGGGCGCGGTATCGCCCAGGTTGCTTTGACGGGCGATGAACCCGAGCTGGATATCTTCCGTCTGTCTTGCCTCGAAGTGGGTATTGACCCGCAAGGCGATGCCGATTGGGTCGTGCGCTACGCAGACGGTGAATATTCTCTGGAGCGCAAAGCGTGATGGAAAAGCCCGTAGTGTATGCGGTCATTCCGGCGCGCGGTGGCTCCAAACGGTTGCCGCGCAAGAATGTGCAAGTACTGTGGGGCAAGCCGCTGATCTATTGGGCTGTGCGTGCTTGCCAACAGTCCAGCTATATCAGCGAGTGCTACGTCTCCACCGAAGACGATGAAATCGCCAGCTTGGCGGGGCAATTCGGCGCCAAGCTGATTCGCCGGCCTGCACAGCTGGCAGGTGACGCGGCCTTCAAGCAGGACGTCATCGTGCACGCTGCCAAGAGCTTTGCCCGCAAGCCGGATCTGGTCGTGTCACTGCAGGCCAATTCGCCTGAAGTGCGTGCAGCCGACCTGGACGCGGCGATTGCCAAGCTGATCGAGAGCGATCGCAGCGAGATCTTTTCTGTGGACGAGAGCCTGCTGCAAAATGCCGCCTTTCGTGTGATGAAATACGACTATGTCTTCCAGAAATCGCTAAGCACCTACTGTGGTGTGTTTGTGACACGCTGCATGGATGTGCACACTATGGAGGATATTGAATTTCTGGAACAAAACTCCCATCCCAGTGAAATAGGTAACAGCCATGCATAAACACCCTGCCCTAGGACAAACCTATCTGATCGCCGAAATTCACCCGCAATTCAGCGGTGACATGGCGCGTGCCAAGACCATCATTCAGCAGTGCAAGCTGGGCGGGGCCGACGCGGTCAAGGTCCAGCTGTATGATTCCAAAGTCCTGTTTGGCGATGAGTTGCGCAGCTATGTGCAGATCGAGAAAGACGAACTAAAGGATCTCAAGCAGTACTGCGACAACCTGGGCATTGATTTGTCCGCGTCTATATTTACGGCCAACCGTGTGCAGTGGTGTGAGGATCTGGGTTTCAAGTATTACAAGATCGCCAGCCGCACGGTGGAAGAAGACCCTGCGTTGTGCGCGCAAATCTTCGAAACCGGCAAACCGGTGCTGATCTCGCTGGGCATGTGGGACTGGCAAACCAAGGGCGTGCCTTTTGACAACGAGCAGGCTGTGTATTTCTACTGTGTGTCCAAATACCCCACCCCCGCCAGCGAAGTAGTCATGCCTGATTTCCCCAACAGCATTTTTCAAGGCTACAGCGACCATACAGTAGGCATTGGCGCCTGCGCCTTTGCCTTGGCTCGCGGGGCGACCTATATTGAAAAGCACTTTAGCCTGAACAAAACCTTCCATGTGCCCACCGAGATGGGCCATGCGGGTTCCATGGACCTGGATGATCTGCGCCAACTACGTTATTCCGCAGACACCTTTAGCCTGCTGCATAGCAACCTGGGGAAATGACTATGAAAGCCACCATCATTGTCACTTCATACAATTACGGTGCGTACATCGATCGCTGCCTGCGCAGTTGTCTGACTCAAAATTTCCCCAGCAATGACTATGAAGTGATTGTGGTGGATGATGCCAGCACAGATAACACAGTAAAGATTTTGGCGAAATTTAAGAAGCATAAGAACTTCCGCTATTTTGTGAACGAAGAGAACAAAGGCGTTGCAGAATCGGCCAACGTGGGCATCCGTGAGGCCATGGGCCAATATTTCGTGCGTGTGGATGCGGATGACTACATCAATGAAGACATGCTCCTGTTCCAGACTCGCTACCTGGCGGAAAACCATGAAGCCTTTTGCGTCTCCTGCGACTATGTCATGGTGGACGAATTCGGCAACAAGCTGGAGCGCAAGTATGCGGAAACTGACCCGGTGTCTTGCGGCATCATGTATCGCACGGACCTAATTCGCAACCTGGGGATGTACAACAGCGAATTCCGCCACCGGGAAGAGGAGGAATTGCGCGCTCGCTTGGCGGAATATTACCAGATCCATCATTTGCGCATTCCGCTGTACCGCTACCGCATGCACGAGAGCAACAAGACCAAGAACAAGGCCGCCATGGATCAATTCAAGACCTACGTCGACCTAATCAAGAACAAGAAGTGATCCTTTGAATGAAGGCAGCTTTTTTGGTGCATCGTAAAGATTTCTACAAGTATATGGGGCCATTGATTCAGGCTGCCCTGGCTCGGGGATGGCAGTGTGAAGCATGGTTGTATGCTGGCGAGGAAAGCAAAGAATATCTTGCCTTGAAAGACCAACCGCTTCCAACTCGTTTTGCCGGGACCGTGAAGCTGGAATGGTTTCAGCAGGATAGGGATGTTCCGAGTCTGGCCCAGCGCTCTGCCCCCGACGTAGTATTTTCCCTGCACCCGCGCAGTCGTTATGGGGACGCTGCCTGGAGCACTTGTTTTGTAACCTTGCATCACGGGGTAGATACTTTTCTTCGTGTTTCGCCCGAAAATTTGCTGAGCTCCGATTGGGTCTGCCTGCAAACCCCCTTTTGGTTGCAGTGGGGGAGTGAGTACTTTGCGGCACAGGGTCTAGGCTCCGCGGCAGAAATTCGCCAAAAGCTGGAGACCAAGGTTAGCTATACTGGCACGCCGCGCCTGGACATTGCGACCCAAATGGATGCAGAACTCATCCGGCAGAAGTACGGCATTGTGGATGATAAACCGGTGGTACTGTACTTTCCCATCAATGTGGCTTATTGGCCGGGGCATTGGCCCGCCTTCTTTGTCAGCAAAGGCACAGAGCGCTTGAAGGCCTTTGGGCGCGGTCTGCGCGATGAAGGCGTGGGCTTTCTGAAGTATCTCCCCTGGTTGCTTTTCGGCTGGAATGACGAGGCTCTAACGCGGGCTGTGCGCCGTTTTTGCGACAAAAACAATGCTTTTCTGGTGGTCAAGGGACGCCGTAAAGATCCGCTGCGCCCTGCAAGCCAAGACATGGCGGATTTGGCGATTTATGACGAGGAGTTCTATCCAGCAACCATCTATGAGTTGATGAGCGTTGCGGAAGTGTGCATTCACTCTTACAGCAGCGCCGCCTTTGAGATGACGGTGTTTGATGTATTTGGCATTTGTGTGGATCGCCCCAATTTGGATGATTTGAGCCACAAACTCTGGCGAACAGCCCACCAAGGCAGTGTGTTTAATTTTGAAGGCGTAAATCAGTGGACCAGCATCCCGCAAATGATCCATGGCTTTGGGGCCAAAAGCTTGGTCGATTTGCGGGCGGATGCTAAGTCATTGAAAGACTATGTTCGCACTTACGTGGATCCCGGAGATGGCAGCTCCAGCGAACGCATTTTGGATCGCGCCGCGGCCTGGGCTGCGCAGAAGAGAGCCAACCCAGTAGTTGGTTAAAGGCAACACAAATGGCATCTCAAACTTCAACTTCACCAGTGGAGGAAAAAGCCAGTGCGCCGGCTGTTTGTTTGGGGTTTTATAAATGGGCTTCTTCCTCACCACCAGGGTGTTTTGACAATATCTCTTATGCTTTCGCCATGAAAGCATAGGGCTACAAAGGGAAGTCAATGTTCATCGAACGGATACTCTCTTCCGAAAATCGCAGCAAATATCAAATATGGAAGCGCAGAGTCAAACAAATCTTTGCTATTCGGAAAAACCTTTGGCTCAAGAGCTTTAGCAATGGCGGACTTAGACGACTGAGTGATACCAAATTTCGTCCAATCTTTATTTGTGGGGTCTCCGGCAGTGGTACGACCTTGATAAGTGGTTTACTAGATCAACAATACGAGAATGAATTCTGCTTGCATGAAAGCGACCGTATGAAGGAGGCCCACCCTGATTTGTTTATCAAACATTCAAGCCTTTATGAAAATCTAGATGCCTACTATCGAGATTTGATTCGTACGGATACTTACTCGACCGAGCGAATACGGGAGGCTAAGCTGAACCTCTATAGACAGTTAAGCAGCTATCCTCGATATTCTGATGTTATTTTGGATAAAGCTCCTAATTCACACCTTGTGAGAATTGGTCATCTATACCCAGCTTTCCCTATGGCAAAAATCGTTTTGATCCATCGCGATCCGGTCGAAACTATTGAAGGCTTGATACGGAAATGGCCCCAATTGTTCGGTAGGGCTGACACAATCACGCTCTGCGAATTTTGGAATAATCTTCACTTGAGGTTTATCAAACAAGCAAGCCTGACTAAAAATGAAGTGTTTGCAATTTCCTATGAAAAATTGGTCCAAGATCCAAATACTTGGTTAGAAAGGCTGGCTTCCTGGGCAGACTTAAAGAAACGGGATACACCTAAAGTTTATGTCGACAAAACCAATAAACCCGGCAAGGGGTTGCGGAACATTCTCGGAGGAGAAATTAAAGTGGTATCTCAGAAAAAAAATAACTCTTCGAAAGTGCTCCCTACACCGCAAGTGGAGTTAATCCGTGAAAACACCCGAGTTGTTTTGGCGAGGTTAGTTGAGATAGAACAAACCAATTGATCGTTTTCTTTGCCTAAGGATAACCAACCTTCGATTTCACTTCTTAATTTGGTGAGCTTGGATACCTCTTGGCGGACAAATTGGTCAAGGGTGGACTGATGGCCAAATTACGCTGGTGGTGCACTTAGTTCATAATAAGATAAATTGTTGGGCAATAAAGCCATGAGTATCCCGAAACCGAGAATCGCTTTTCTACTCCAGATGTTTGGCGTTGGGGGAATGCCAAAATGGCTCTTCCGCCTGGCAGGCGAGCTTAAAGACGAATTCGATTTCTACTTTGTAGCGACTCATTCCGATTATTTTTTTGAGGATTATGCTCATGTAGCTCAAGTGGACTTTGTGCCTCCCAGCCGCTGGGCGTTAGCCTGGCACTTGTGGCGTCATCGGATTGACCTGGCCCAGGTGGCTAACTTGCGCTTGTACACAGATGCGGCTCGCTTGGCTGGCGTGCCTAGTGTGATCGAGCGCGTGGATGGTATGCGCGGCGGCGCAGCACTCAACCGCAAAGATGGCTTGGATATGGTGGTGGCTTCCACGCGAGGCATGCTGAGGCGCCTGGAGGCTCTGGTTCCGCCCGAAAGAATTCGCCTGATTTACAACGGCGTGGATTTGCAAGCATTTGATGCCGCCCCGACTGAGCGGTTCGGCTTGGATCAAGATGCTGTGATCATTGGGCGCACTTCCCGCCTGGCTGGAGGCAAAAATATTTCGTTGCTGATTTCCGCGCTTAGGCAATTGCGCCAGCAGGCAGACTACCAGCATGTGCATCTGGTGATTTGCGGCGGAGATACAACACAGCCTGGCGCACCGCCCATGCTGCAGCAATTGCGGGATGAGGCTGCAGACCTGGGCCGCGCCGTGATCTTCACCGGTGAACTGGCGGACCCGATCCCGGTGACCAAGGGATACGATATCGCCACCTGCACTTCGCTCCCTAATAATGAGGGTATACCCAACTCGCTGATCGAAGCCATGGCTGCTGGGAAACCCGTGGTGGCCAGTGCCGTCGACGATATCCCTGAGCTGGTGAAAGACGGTGAAACTGGAATTTTGTTTGAAAGTAATAACTTAGACCAATTGATTGCCGCCTTACGGCGCTTGGTGGATGATGCCGGTTTGCGGAAACAAATGGGGCTGGCAGGCCGCCAAGTCGTGGAACAAAATTTTGAATTGCACGCCAGGGCAGGGGAATATCGAAACCTTTACCGTGACTTGGTTGCGGCCAATGGGCTGCATATACTGAATAGATTCGCTAAGGTTTTGGGACATGGTTAGCGTTCGTTATCTGGCTCGCAAGTTGAAACACAAGCTTGGGTTGAGTGGGCGACCAGAACTGTATTTTGTGGTTCCCGAAGTTAACTGGATATTGGATTGGGTAGCTCACTATGTAGCACAAGAAATGCCCACTTTTGGTTTGCCGGCCCGCAAGATATCTTTTGCAGATAAATTGGTTGGACAGATTGTGCATTTTGGTTCTTTGTGGGAGATTCAGGCTGGATTGCAACAATCTGTGATGCGTAACAATTATGTTGTGGGGACAATCTTTCATGGGATTAGAGAAGACCCTGGTTTTGAGATTGCCCTGAACAGTGTGATCCAAAATCAACATGTGTTTAATAAAATCCACACGGCAAGCTCAATCATGGAAGAACGACTTTTAAGCTGGGGGATTCCTCGAGATAAGTTGATCAATATTCCACTTGGCGTTGATTTAGAGCGATTCAAAGCTGTCTCAAATGAAGAGCACAAAACCGCGCGGCAACGGTTGGGGATCCCGGAGACTGCGTTTGTTATTGGGTCTTTCCACAAAGATGGAGTAGGCCATCAGGACGGATTGGAGCCCAAGCTGATCAAGGGGCCGGATGTTTTGTTGGACGTAGTTTCCAAGCTTAAAAGCAAAATACCTGTTTTTGTTTATCTCACCGCTCCGGCGCGCGGCTATGTGATCGAGGGTCTGCGCAAACTCGGTATTGCTTATCGACATGATGTCTTCGAAGACTATCATGCTGTGGCCCATAGTTATGCCGCCTTGGACGCCTATTTGGTAGCTTCCCGCGAAGAGGGCGGCCCATCCGGCGTGCTGGAGGCGCAGGCCAGTGGCGTGCCGCTGGTGAGCACGCGGGTCGGCCTGGCGCCAGATCTTGTACAGCACGGCCACAATGGGTTATTGGCAGAAGTGGAGGACAGCGTCGGCCTGGCTGAACACTTGCTGGCTTTGGCGCAGGACCGGGCTTTGGGCCGGCGACTGGCCGCCAATGCTCTCGAAAGTATTCAAGCGTATGGCTGGCCAAGCATCGCGGCTCGTTATTACCACGAGATCTATAAACCGATCTTGGATGAGGTCAACTAACCGGTGAACGACCTGGTCCTCTTCTTTACCGAGGATGTGTCCCTGGCTGATTGGGCCCAGGGCGGTATGCTGGCCCGCGAAGTCGCTTTGTATCAGCATCTGGCTAAACAGGGCAAGCGCGTTCAGTTTGTGACCTATGGGGGCCCGGGCGAGGTTGAGATTGCTGCCCGGATGCCAGGGATAAGCATGCGTTTCAATGCACGCGGGGTGCCACCAGGCTTGTACAAACGCAGCCTGACATGGTTTCCGCCAAGTGGGCGTGTATTCAAAAGCAATCAGGTCAGCGGTTCGCAGATCGCTTTGGCGGCTGCGCGCCGTGCTGGCGCAAAATTTGTGGCCCGTTGTGGCTATTTGCTTTCTTTTGTGGATGAGCAAACCCATGGCGTTGATTCTGGGCCGGCGCGTGCCGCGCGCCAGCTGGAAAAGCGTGTGTTTGGCGCCGCCGACCGAGTGGTGGTGACCACGCAGGCCATCGCGCAGCGCATCCGGGAGAATTACGGATTGCCTGCCGCGCGCGTCAGCGTCATCCCGAACTATGTAGAGACTGATCGCTTTGTGCCGCAGAAATCCCAAGGGAATCCCCGCTTGCGAATTGGCTTTGTGGGTCGACTGGCCTGGGAGAAAAACCTGTTCGCCTTGCTGGAAGCGGTGTCAGGGTTGGATGTCGAGCTGGTGTTGGTTGGCGCCGGACCCCAGAAAGCGGAGTTGCAGGCCAGGGCGCAGACTCTTGGGATAAAACTCAGTTTGTCGGGCCGCATGGACAACACCGATTTACCCACCTTCTTGAATAGCTGTGATGTGTTTGTGCTGCCCTCCTTTTATGAAGGCCATCCCAAAGCCTTGATTGAAGCTATGGCTTGTGGCTTGACCGTGATTGGCACGCGCGTTTCCGGGATCGCAGAGATTATCCAAGATGGCGACAACGGGCTGCTTGCTGAAACAGACGCCGACAGCCTGCGCGAGGTGATTCGCCGCGCGGCCGGTGACGCCAGCCTGCGCGCCCAGCTGGGCAAAACTGCTCGAGAATATACACTTCGGCATTTCTCACTCGAGCGGGTGGCAGCGATGGAGCTGGCGCTGCTGGAAGAGCTTTCAGGTGCCCATGCCTAAAGTCAGTGTGATTATGGCTGTGTACAATGGTCAGCAGCATTTGCCCGCTGCGCTGGACAGCCTATGGCAGCAGACCCTGACGGATTTTGAGTTGCTGGTGGTGGACGACGGATCGACGGATGACACCCCGCAGATCTTGACCGATTGCTCAGACCCTCGCTTGCGTGTTTTGGCCAATCCGTCACAGCAGGGATTGGCGGCTTCATTGAATATAGGCCTGCAACAGGCGGTTGGCGAATATGTTGCGCGCATGGATCATGACGACATTTGCCTGCCGCGTCGCTTGGAGCTGCAGGTGCGTTATTTGGACAAGCACCCGGATATTGATATCTTGGGCAGCTGGGTGCGCACCCTAGGTGCGGAGTCAGAGCAGGTCTGGGCGTATCCCACGCATGACGCGGATATTCGCAGCGAATTGATTTTCAATCCAGTATTGGTGCACAGCTCGGTGATGCTACGCCGCAGTCGTTTTGACCAGGATGGTTTGCAATACGATCAACGCCTCGCCCGGGCCCAAGACTACGATTTATGGGTGCGCGCAGCTGATGAACTGCGCTTTGCCAATCTGGATGAGGTTTTGCTGCTGTATCGTTTGCATCCCAACCAGGTGGGCCAGCAATTTGGCCATGAGCAGCAGGAAATTGCTGAGCGGATCCGTCTGCACCTTTTGCAACGGATTGGCCTTAGCCCCAGTCAGGCAGAGGTCGAAATGCATCACGCCATTAGCCACTGGCATTATCCGCAGGGACGCGCAGGATTGGAGCACTTGGAAGATTGGTTTTCGACGCTGCGTACCGCCAATCGTGCTTCGGGGGTCTTCCCGGCAGCGGCTTTTGATGCTGCCCTCGAGCGCCGCTGGTGGGCTGCTTGTCGGGCCAATCTCTCCTTGGGGATTGAGGCCTGGCGCCGGTATCTGGACTTTGGGCGCGTATTGGGGTCGCCAAGGTCGTTAGTCGATAAGGCAACCTTTGGCCTGAAAGCCACTTTGCGCCAACTAGGCTGGAGGCGCGCATGAGCCAACCGCGGGTGACCTTCGGTATCATTGCGCTCAACGCCCAGCCGTTATTGGAATACAACCTGCGGGCTTTGTACCCGTTTGCGCACCAGATCATCGTGGTGGAGGGCGCGGTGCAAACGGCCGCCTCTTTGGCCAGAGTGGATGGACACTCACAGGATGGTACCTGGGAACGATTGCTGGACTTTAAAAGGAAAGAAGATCCCCAGGGCAAACTAATCCTGGTATCCGCTACCGATGAAGGCTACGCTGACGGCCTTTGGCCGGAAAAGAATGAGATGTCGCAGGCCTATGCCAAACGCGCCACTGGGAACTGGCTGTGGCAGGTGGATAGTGACGAGTTTTATCATCCTGAAGACATTCGAGCCATCCTAGAAAAACTGCAGGCCAAACCCGGCATAACCGCAGTGGCCTTTCCTTATGTAGAGTTTTTTGGAGGCTGGGACTATGTGATTACCGGAAAGTGGCATATTCAAAACTATCCACTGATTTACCGCTTATTCAAATGGGAGCAAGGCTTCCGTTATACAGACCATCGGCCAGCTACAGTTGTGGATCAAAACGACAGGGACTTGCGCACTGTGAAACTTGAGTCCAATCCACAGTACGAGGGAAGACCTATCCTCCTCCATCATTATTCCTACGTCTTCCCGAAGCAGGCGCTGCAAAAGGTCGGCTATTATTCCCAAGTGACCTGGACTGACAGCTTCAAACGCAATCAACAGTGGTATGAGAAGAATTACTTACGTCTTGAGGAGCCGCTGTTTCTGAGCGAGAAGGGTCGCCCAATTTTGCAGTGGCTGCAGCGTTTCCGCGGCCAGCATCCGCCAGCTATCCAGCAATTGCGCGCAGACTTGGACAGCGGCAAGCTTGCCGAACCGCTGCGGCCCGTAGAAGATATTGAACGTCTGTTGCGCAGCCCTTGGTATTGGCTGGCAACGCGTGTGTTGGCAGCGGTCATGCCTATCTATTGGAGTCTGCAAAACGCTGTGCGCAGGGAGCGTGGCTGATGGCTGCTCGCAAGCACGCAGTGCGCTGGGGCTTTTGGTCCCTGCTGGCCTGGCTGCGCTTGCGCGCTGCAGGCGCCAAGATCGGCCGCGGCCTGCGCGCCTTAGGGCCAATTTTGGTGCGCATTGATCCTGGTTGGCGGGGCGAGATCATTATTGGCGACAATGTCACTTTGCTGCCTTATGTGGATCTTCGCCTACGCGAACGAGGCAGTATCTTTCTGGGCGATGGCGTTTACCTGGAGACCATGGCTCGCCTGGTGGCAGCCAACCAGGCCAAGTTACAGATTGGCGTCGAAACTCAAGTCGGCATGGGTTCCATTCTCAATGCAGGTGACGACATCACCATAGGCAACCAGGTGGCGATTGCGGCGTATAGCTTACTGGTGGCCGCAGAGCATACTTACTTTGATCCCCATACGCCGATCAAGCAGCAGGGCTATCGCTATGCGCCCATCACGATAGGCAATGACGTTTGGTTGGCGACAGGGGTCTTGGTGCGGCCTGGGGTCACCATTGGGTCGGGGGCCGTGATTGGGGCGCAGTCCGTAGTGCATTCCGATATTCCTGCTTATGTCTTGGCAGTCGGTAACCCGGCAAAGATGGTGAGGGATCGAAAGACAGTATGAGCATTCAGCCCAAAGTTAGCATTGTCATCCCCACTTACAATGAGCGCGAGAATATTGTTGAACTCATTGAGGCCTTGCGCGCTGAGATACGACCACCGCTGGAGATCATCGTGGTGGACGACAATTCGCCAGATGGCACGGCGCATCAGGTGGCAGCCTTAGGCTTGCCTGAAGTGGTGCTGATCCGCCGCAAAGCACGCGGCCTGGCGGCCGCCTTCCACCGCGGCATACTTGAGGCGCGCGGAGACATCATCGGTTGGATGGATGCTGATATGACCATGCCAGCCGCGGTGATGGCCCAATTGATCGCCCAATTGGATGACTGCGACATCGCCATCGGCTCCCGCTACGTGGAGGGTGGCAGTGACAGCCGCCACCCCCTGCGGGTTTGGGCCAGTCACGCCATCAACGGTTTCGCCCGCCTGGTGCTGGGCGGCCATGTACGCGATTACGACAGCGGCTTCATCGCCATCCGGCGGAGTGTCTTTGACCATGTCACGTTGATCCCCTTCGGATATGGCGAGTACTTCATTGAATTCATCTATGATGCGCAGCGGGCGGGATTAAGAGTGCGCGAAGTGGGTTATGCCTTTCGTGATCGCAGCGTGGGCCTTTCCAAGTCGGCGCCTTCGCTAATAAGTTTTCTGGTGACTGGTTTTCGCTATGTGCTGCGAGTGATCAGCTTGCGTATTCGTTTTCTCACCGGCCGTGATTAGTCTTTATGCGCCCTGATGAATACCAAAGTTTGTACGAAGTGGAACCAAACCATTGGTGGTTCCGGGGATTGCGCCGCTTTTTGCAGCGCCTGATCCCGCCAGAGCATAAACAACGGCGGGCCACCCGCTATCTCGACCTGGGCTGCGGCACCGGTGGCTTGCTGGCTGCCCAAGCGGGCGGCAGTGCCTTGGCTGTTGGGCTGGACTTTTCCCCGGTGGCGCTGCAGTGGGCTTCCCACCGCCAGACGGGGGCACTGGTGCGGGCCAGCGCCAATCGTGTGCCATTCCGCCAGCAATTCGATCTGATTACCTGTGTGGATGTGCTCGAAGTGGCTTCTGTGCAGCCGAAGGAGTTGGCTGCAGGCTTCGTCGCTGCGCTGCGCTCCGGCGGTTATGGCATTCTGGTGGTGGCTGCGCATGCCTGGCTGCTCAGCCAGCATGACGTGGCCGTCGACTCGGTGAGGCGGTACAACCTGGCCCAGCTTAAAATGCTGTTCGCTGGTCAACCAGTGCGGACTCTCTATGCCGGGTATTTGTTCGCGGCGGTCTTTCCGCTGGTGGTGTTTGTGCGCGGTGTGCTTTACCGCCTGCGCAAACCAGCTGCCGACCAACCAATCCGTTCCGACGTGTTTTTGCCCTCGCCCCCAATCAACGCTTTGCTGGATCTAATCTGCCGGCTTGAAGCGTTATTGTTGCCTTGGTTGCGCCTGCCCTTCGGCTCCTCGGTGGTGATCGTGGTGGAAAAACTGTGACTCTCTTTGATCGCTTGGAAGCCACACGACCTTATCAGTGGTTGCGGGCGTGGATGAACCAGGGCTTGGTGCGTTTTTTGGCGACGCAAGTCTTGCATACCGGCGAGAACCTGCGCGTGGCTGAGGTGGCCTGCGGCAGTGGTTACGGGGCGCACCTGCTGGCCCAGCTTCCGCAGGTGCGGCTCAGCATTGCGGCGGACATCAACCAAGAAGATTATCAGCAGGCAGACTTTTCCCAGTTTGCCGGCCAATTTGTGCTGATGGATTTATTCAACCCGGCACTCGCTCCTGAGAGCTTGGACTTGGCTTGGAACAGCTCTTCCATTGAAGAAATTGACCAGCCCTTATTGGCCATCCAATCCATGGCGAGATTGCTTAAACCGGGCGGATCTTTGTTCATTGGAGTTCCAAACCGGCGGGGGCCGGCCGGTTGGCTGGGCCGCATTGCGGATCAAAGCCATAAGGCTTGGCTTGGCCGCAACTACAACCGCGATGAGCTGCACGCGCTCGTGACGGAAGGCGGTCTGCAGGTGGAGAGAGATACCAGCTACTTGTTTGGCGTGTTTATTGGCGTGGTGGCCAGGAAACCGGAAAATCACCTTGGCTAGTACAATTTAACGACCCGGAGGCCAATTCATGAGCATTGAAGTTGTGGAATACAACGGCATTAAATATGCCGAGATCATTTGGGCGAATGCCCGCGTGGATAAAACCACCTTTTACTCTCCGGCAGAATCTTCATTCCAATTCGGCCTCCTGGCGCACGAAGCCGGTTTTGTGGAGCCACCGCATTATCACAAGGCCGTCAGCCGCACGATCGATGATTTGCAGCAGATGTTTGTGGTGCAGCGCGGAGTGGTCGTGGTGGACTTGTTCGGCGACGACGGGGAAAAACTGCGCGAAATTGAGATGGGCCCGGGGGATGCGATTGTGCTCATTCACGGTGTGCACGCCATCCGCGTCTTGGAAGACATGCAATGCATCAGCGTCAAACAAGGCCCGTACCTGGGTGAAGAGAACGACAAAGTCTTTGTGGATGTAAAAAATGATTCCAGTCTTTGATCCTGTGATTGCCGAAGATGAAATTGCCATGGTAGTGGACGCCCTGCGCAAGGGCGAAGTCTCTGGGACCTACGGCAAATACATTGAGGACTTTGAAAATGAATTTGCAGCCTACGTAGCCTGCAAATTCGGCGTGACGGTGAACAGTGGTTCGTCGGCTTTGCACCTAGCCGTGGCAGCGCTGGATTTGCAGCCCGGCGATGAGGTGCTGGTGAGCGCCAGCACCAATATCGCCACGGCTCTGGGAGCTTTGCACAATGGCGCCGTACCCGTGCCGGTCGACTCCGAACCCGAGACCTGGAACCTGGACCTGGATTTGATCGAAGACTTGATTACACCGCGCACCAAAGCGATCATCCCGGTGCACCTCTATGGGCACCCCGTGGACATGGATCGCCTGATGGAGATCGCCAATAAGCACAACTTGGTGGTGATTGAAGACTGCGCTGAATCGCACGGCGCTACGGTGCGCGGGCGTATGACCGGTAGCTTTGGGCAGATGGCCATCTTCAGCTTCTACGCCAACAAGATCATCACCACCGGCGAAGGCGGTATGATCACTACCAACGACGAAGGCTACGCCGAGCGGCTGCGTTTACTGCGCAACCTGGCTTTCACCAATCCGCGCTTCAAGCACGAGCTGGCCGGTTTCAACTTCCGTATGCCGGCATTTGTGGCGGCTTTGGGCCTGGGCCAACTCCGCAAAATAGACAGGATCGTGGAAGAAAAGCGTCGGGTGGCGCGCCTCTACAATGAAAAATTGGCGGGGATTCCCGGAATTCAGCTGCCGACCGAGCTGGAATGGGCCAAAAACGTGTATTGGATGTATGGCATTGTGGTCCAACCGCAATTTGGCATTGACCGCAACAAGCTGACCGAGGCCCTGGCCGAGCGCGGCATTCAGACGCGCACCTTCTTTTGCCCCATGAACCAGCAGCCTGTTTTGCAAAAGATGGAGGGTTTCCGTGAAGTGCCCTGCCCCGTAGCCGATTCGCTGTGGGAAAACGGCTTGTACTTGCCTTCCACCTGGAACCTGACAGAAGAACAAATCACCTTTATTGCTGACGCCATCCGCGAAGCCCCCAACTGGGAGGGTTAGTGGGGGCTAGAGGAATTCTCCGCTGATGAGCTCCTATACCGGTAAGCATGCCGAGTACTACGACATCTTCTATGCGGAGAAGCCTTATGCGGCCGAGGCGGCCTTCGTGCACGCCTGTCTGCAGCAGCACGCCAGCGGGAATACCCGGCGCCTGCTGGAGCTGGCTTGTGGCAGCGGCCGCCACGCCCTGGAGTTGGAGAAGCTAGGCTACCAGATTGTGGCGACCGACTATTCGGAAGATTTGCTGGCTGTCGCTCGACGAAAAGCCGCCGCGGCCGGCTCCCAAGTGGATTTTCTTTTACAAGACATGCGCCATCTGGACGTGGACGGTAGGCCTTTTGATGCGGCTTACTGCCTGTTCGATTCGATTGGCTATGTGCAAACCAACGTCGCCATCCTTCAGGTATTGCAGGGTGTGGCCAGCCACTTGCGGGCGGGCGGGCTGTTCGTCTTCGAATTTTGGCATGCCGCGGCCATGCTGCGCGGCTATGAGCCGCACCGTGAACGCAGCTGGACCCAGGGCGAGACGCGTATTCAGCGGACCTCGCGTACCCGCTTGAATGTCGCCAGCCAGTTAGCTGAGGTGAGCTATACCATTGTGGCGGACGGGCCAGAGGGGCGCGTGGAGCTGAGCGAAACCCAGGTCAATCGCTATTTTCTGGTGCAGGAAATGGCCGCCTTCCTGGAAGGCAGCGGCTTTGAGCCGGTGAACTTTTTGTCCGCGTACGAAACTGACGCCGCCATTACTGAAGATACCTGGCACATCCTGGCAATCGCCCGCAAGGTGGCGGCATGAAGGTCGCCGTCTATTTGGACCACTACCGCCCGGAAGACGGCGGTGCATTCACCATGCAGGGTGATCTGTTGGCCGCCCTCTACCGCCTGGCCGCCCAATCACAGCACCAATTCGTGGTCATCTCCGCGCCCAGTCAATTGGCTCGCCAGCAGGTGCAGCAAGCGGGTTTGGAATGGCTGCCCTATCCCGGCCCCGGCCCGGCCGAGAAACTAAACGACTTCGCCGAACGGCTGCTGCCCAGCTGGCGCCAGCGGCGAGGCTGGCGCAGTCCGCTGGAACGCCAACTGCGCCAACTAGGCGTGGACTTTGTCTGGGCAGTAGGCCCGCGTCCCTTGGATATCGACCTGCCGCATCTGGCTATCGTGCTGGATCTGCAGCATCGCAAGCAGCCCTGGTTTCCGGAAGTGAGCGAGTACGGCGAGTGGGCTGCCCGCGAGCGCGGCCTGGCGCCTTTCCTGCGCCGGGCCGCGGGCGTGGTGGCGGGCACGCAAGCCGGCAAACAAGAGATCATGGACTTCTATCAAGTTCCGGCAGACCGCATCCACATCCTGCCGCACCCCACGCCTGGGTACGCCCTGCAGGCGAGTGAACTGCCCTTGCCTGTCGGCTTGGAAGCCGGCTATCTGTTTTACCCGGCCCAATTCTGGGCGCATAAGAACCACTACAACCTGCTGCTGGCTTTGCAGCAATTGCGCCAGCAGGGCTTGCGCGTGCCGCTGGTATTGACCGGTTCGGACTACGGCAACAAGGCCTATATCCAGCAAGCCGTTCAAGCGATGGGCTTGGGCGACCAGGTGCATTTTCTCGGCTTTGTCGAACAAGAGACCCTCTTGGCCCTCTACCAGCATGCTTTGGCGCTGAGCTATGTTAGCTTCTTCGGCCCGGAGAACCTGCCTCCGCTGGAAGCCTTTGCATTGGGTTGCCCGGTGCTGGCGGCCAAAGTGGACGGGGCCGAGGAGCAATTGGCGGATGCCGCCCTGCTGGTGGATCCGGCCAGTCCTGAGGCAATCGCCGGGGGAATCACCAAATTGCACAAAGACGCCAAGTTGCGCCAGCGCTTGGCCGCACGCGGCCGCCAGCGGGCGGCGCGCTGGACAGCCACCGAGTTTGTGCAAGGCATCTTCAACATCCTGAATGATTTCGAGCCAGTGCGGCGCGTTTGGGGCCGCTGAGCGCTTAGGCATGCATAATTTGGCGCAGGTATAATCCCGCGCAATGCATTTTTTGCCTTCTATTAGTGTTCTGGCTTCCGTCTATCAGGGAGAAGAATACTTACCCGGCTTTTTCGAAAACCTGCAAGCCCAAACCATCTTCCCCGAAACTGAACTGGTGCTGGTGCTGAACCAGCCCAACGCGCGTGAAAAGCAGCTGTGCAAGGACTTTGCCGCCAAGCACCAGAAACAGGTGCAGGTGCTGCAAGCCCCACGTCTGGAAACTTTGGGCGCGTCATGGAACCGCGCCTGGCGCGCCGCCAGGGCGCCTTATTTGGCGCCCTGGAATGTGGACGACCGCCGCGTGGTCGATTCCTTGCAGCGCCAGGCTGTGACTCTGGATACCGAGCCAGAGGGAGTATTATGCTACGGAGATTATTTCCGCGTGGCGCGCTACGGCGAGGAGCAGGGTGAACTGCGCCAGACGCCGGCTTACAGCCCTGGTCATTTCCAACGTGCCTTTGCCCAGGGCGGCGCTTTTTGGCTGTTACGCGCCGCGGTGAGTGAGCAGGCTGGCTATTACGATGAGCAATTCCGTGTTGCGGCCGATATGGACTATTCGCTGCGCTTGGCGGTTCTCAGGTTGCACATGGTGCGCGCCGAGGGCCTGCTGGGCTATTTCACCGATGCTGCCCAGGGGCTGAGCACGCGCCAGGGCGCCACGGAGTCCACTGTGGAGCGCACGGCCGTGCAGCTGCGCTATGGTGTCTTTGATAAAGTCGACCGGGCGCAGCTGGAGACGGCGCGCGCCTTCCGTTTGGAGGCGCTAGCCAGCGGCTCCAGCTGGCTGCCACTCTCGAATTTTGTGCCTAATTTGGATGCCTACCTCACGCGCCGCCAACCCTTGTGGAAGCTGGGACGTTTGCGCCATGCAGTCCGGGCGGCCTTGCAGCGCAGCGGGTTGCTGCCGCTGCTGCACCGCTGGCAGGCGCGCCTGTTCAAGCGGGAGATCTAACCATGCCGCCGACTGTCAGCGTGGTCATCCCCACTCGCAACCGGGTTGCCTATATTCTGCAGGCGCTGGAGAGCGTCTTTGCCCAGACCTACTCTGACTACGAGATCATCGTCGTGGATGACGGTTCCCAGGACGAAACCCCTGAGACCTTGCAGCCGCTGGTCAAAGCGGGCAAGCTGCGCTATATCACCCAGCCGGCCTCGGGGGTCTCTGCGGCGCGCAATCGCGGCGTGGCTGAGGCAGCCGGCCGCTACATCGCCTTCCTCGATTCGGATGATCTCTTTATGCCCAGCAAGCTGGAGAAGCAAGTGGCGCTCTTTGAGCGCCATCCGCAGTTGGGCTTCGTGCACTGCTGGTTTTCCAAGTTCGATGATGCCGGCCGCGACCTGGGCTTGCGGGACACTTCGCGTTTTGATGGGCAGATCTATCCGTTTATGCTGCAAGAGTGGGATGTCCTGATGGCGATGCCTTGCATGCTGATGCGCAAGGATGCCCTGCAAGCAGCCGGCGGCTTTGACACAGCCATGCGCTGGGGCGAGGACCTGGACCTGTGGCGCCGCATGGCGAAACGCCACCCAGTCAGCCTGGTGCGCGAAGATTTGGTGGGTGTGCGCGTGCACGGCAGCAATATTTCGGCACAACGCCGTGAAGCCGTCAGCCACTTTGAGCGCTATTTAAATAAAGCTTTCGCTGACGACCCGGGGCTCAGCACCAGCTTCCGCCGGCAGACGTATGCGCGCCTATACACCAGCTTTGCCCGCAATCTACTGGGTGAGGGTCAGGCCGAGGATATGCGCCTGGTTCGCCAATTGTGTGGCGGGACGCTGGCCGCCTGGCCGCTGGCCTGGGGCGCAGTCGTTCCCTGGTTGGCTTCGTTCATCCCGTCCGGTGCGCGGCGGCGTTTGGCTGCCTGGTTGCGCCGCCGCCGTTATGGCCTGGAGCAAGGCTGAGCATGACCGCGCAACCCTCACGGTTTTCTGTGCTGCTCCTGGGCACACAAATGGAGCTGGGCGGAGCCCAGCAAATGCTGTTGACCCAGGCCGCTTGGTTGCACAGCCAGGGCTACCCTGTGCGGGTGGCCTTCTTGTATGACAAGCAAGGCCTGGCGGATACCTGGCGGGCCGCCTACCCCTTTGAGATCCTTAGCTTGGACGCTTGGCGATCAGGAGGCAGCGCCCTTAGGCATCTGCCGAGATTGCTGCGGGGCCTGTGGCGCCTGCTCAAACTGCTGCGCGAAGTGCAGGTGGTGGAGGCGTTTACGCAGCACAGCAACCTGATCGGCCTGCCGCTGGCCTGGCTGCGAGGTGTGCCGGTGCGCTTGGCCAGCCTGCATGGCGCTGTGGCCAATCCTTTGGGACTCTTGTCTTTTTTGCATGCGCGGCTGGTTAATTCCGGGGTGGTTAGTGGACTGGTTGTGGTGTCGGAAGAAGTGCGCCAATTGGCGCTGGCGGATGGCGTGCGCCTCGCCAAGATCCGATTGATCGAAAATGGCATTGATCTGGCCCTGCCCCCGATGACGCCCGAAGAGCGCCAAAGTTTGCGCGCCCAGGCGGGCGCAGCTCCGCGGGATATTTTGCTGATGGCCGTGGGTCGCCTGGCGCCGGTCAAAGACCACGTCGGCCTGCTGCGCGCCCTGGCCACCCTGCCCGAGCCGCGCCCGCGTCTGGCCGTGCTGGGAGAAGGCGAACTGCGAGCTGAACTGGAAGGTTTGGCCGCCGAGTGGGGCCTGGCCGAGCGGGTGCGCTTTCTGGGCAACCAGCCGGCGGCGCGCCGTTGGCTGCAGGCAGCCGATGTCTATGTCCAGCCTTCGTTGAGCGAAGGCCTGTCCATCGCCCTGTTGGAAGCCATGGCCAGCGGGTTGCCCATCGTGGCTACGCAGGTGGGCGCGGCGGGCAAACTGATCAGGGATGGTGAGCACGGTCTGCTGGTGCCCCCTGAAGACACAGCAGCCCTCAGCGTGGCTTTGCAGCGCCTGCTGGCTGACCCTGCGCTGCGCAGCCGTTTGGGCCGCGGCGCTCGGCAGGCGGCCCAGCCGTACAGCGCAGAGCAAATGTGCAATAATTACGCCCGGCTGATGACTGAGTTGCTCAATGAAACGCGCTAACCCTCCCGCATTGCACTGGGGGCGGACTCTTGAGTTCGCCCTTAGTTTGTTCCTGGTTTTTTGGGCGGGTTATGAAGTTTTCCATTTGGGGGACGGATCCGGCTTCTGGGTGGGGCGCTTTTCCCTGAAATGGGCGGCGACTGCCGGGCTGATTTGGCTGGCTTTGGCGGCTTTGGCGGCGCTCGCCTATATTTTTCTGTTCAATCTGCCACAAAAAACGGAGATCGAAGTCAGATTATTGGCCCTGCGCTCTAAACTCGCGCGTCATACTCGCTGGGCGCTCTTATTGGCTTTGCAGGTCTTGTTTGCCTGGTTCCTGTTTTATTCTCCCTGGGGCAGTTTGTTTGTGGGCTTGGGCATTCGCCTGGTGCTCTTTGCCTGCGTAATTGCTGCGTCCGCCTGGCTGTTGGGGGATCAGGCCAGACTGTCCGATTGGGCCTCTGTGCTGTTGGCCGGGTTGGTGACGGGCGCAGCGCTCGTGCTGGGGGCTGCCTTTGTCAAAGTAAGCCATTTTCCTTTCGCTTTGCACTGGTCTGAGGGCAACCGGCTATGGGATTATTCCCTGGCCTTTGGGGCAGAGCGTTACCGTCATTCGGGTCCTATTTTTGCCTGGATCGACGAGGTGCGCCAAACCCTGTGGGGCCTGCCTTTCCTGATCTCGAATGTATCGATTGCCTGGGTGCGCTTTTGGGGTGCGCTGCTGATCACACTGCCTTACGCCCTGTTGGGCTGGGTGGCCTTTCGCCCGGCAAAAGACGGGCGCGCCCAGTGGCTCTTGGCTGGGCTGTGGTCTTTGGTGTTCCTCAACCAAGGCCCGGTCTATACCCCCTTGGTCTTGGCCGCAATTTTGGTGGCCTTGGCCCGGCGCAAACCGCTTTGGCTGGCTTTGCCGCTGGTCTACCTGGCGGGGGATTACGCCGGCCTGAGTCGCTTTAGCTGGCGGTTTGCCCCGGCGATTTACACCGTGATATTGACCTTTGGCGACGCCGTATTGGCCCGGGGAAAACTGACCGGGCGTGATTGGCTGCGCGTCGTCCTGATGGGCTTGGCCGCCGCCTGGAGCAAAGGTCTGCCTGTGTTGCAGGGCGTTGTCGTCGGCCTGTTGGCTGCCCTCTCTCCGGCAGCGTCTCCGGGCGCAGAGGCGCCTTCCAGTCTGGGAACCGCCACCACCGTGGAAACCCTCGAAGGCTTGCAGCAGGTCACCCAGCTGCAGCCTTATCTTTGGGGGCGTCTGCTGCCCAACCCGGTCTATGGGCCAGGGATTGTGCTTGGCCTGGCCGCCGCCACGCTGCCGCTGATCGGGCTGTTGGTTTGGCTGGCGCGGCGCGGCGGCTGGCAAACGGTCTTGTGGCAGCGCATCGCCACCCTGCTGGGGCTGGGGGCATTGCTGGGGGTGGGCCTGATCGCCAGCGCCAAGATCGGCGGCGGCGCCGACCTGCACAATATGGATATGTTCCTGGTGGGGCTGGTGCTGCTGGCCGCCCTGGCTTGGGAGGGCGGTTTGGCCGGGCGGCTGGAGCCTCTGTTGGGGCGCCCGCCTGCTCTGCGCTGGCTTTTGGCGGCGATGGTCTTCCTCCCGGCGTTGCTGCCGCTGACCAGCGGCAAGCCGCTGGAGCTGCCGGAGGCCGAGCGCACCCAATTCGTGCTGGAGCGTATTCAAGACCAGGTGGCCTGTGCGCGCCAGCACGGGGATGTGCTGCTGATGGACCAGCGCCAGCTGCTCACCTTTGGCCAACTGGGCGATTTGCCGCTGATCGTAGACTATGAAAAGAAGTTCGTGATGGACAAAGCGCTGGAGGGCGATGGCGCCTATTTTGAAGCCTTTGAACGAGACCTGGCTTCGGGACGCTTTGCTTTGATTGTCAGTGAGCGCCAGGCGATCTTGTACAAGGAAGGCGAGATGGAAGACACCCTGGGGGATGGCATGGCCGAGGAGAACAACGCCTGGGTCAAGTGGGTGACGGTGCCTTTGCTGCAGCACTATCAATCCATCTCGGACTACCGGGATTTGGGCGTGGAGATCTTCTTGCCCAAGGATCGCAGTTTTGAGTGCCCCTAGGGTCTGGCAAAACTGGGGCTGGCTGACCGCGCAAGGCGGTTTTATCGCGGTGGCCTTCCTCCTGTTTCTCCCCGGCGAAGGCAGTGGTTTTTTGGGGTTGTCTCTGGCTCGCTGGGGGTTGTTGGTCTTGCTGCTGGGCCTTAGCACAACCTGCGGCCTGTTGGCGCTGATGCTGCAGCATGGGCAGCCATTCGCCCACCGCGTAGCCCAGATCCTCAGCCAGCCGCAGGTCTTGAAGGGTATTCTGGGGGTCTCGATAGTGCTGGGGGTGGTGTGTGTTTATCTGGTGCTGCTGACCGCCAAATTCACCGATGCGTTTGTCTCTGCCCGGTTGGTGCGCCTGCTGCCGCTCATCGTTTGGCTCTTGTGGCTGGCATTCCTCAACCTATTGCTATTGCCCCAGCTGGACCTTGAAAACAACAAATGGTGGCCAGCCGAAAAAGCTGTCTGGAGGCCGGCCCTGTGGGCTGGGTTGGCACTTTTTTCGCTGGCAGTGTTTATGGGGTCCAGTGGTCTGGGCCTGCAGCCGGACCGCACTGGTTGGGATACCCCAGGCACGCCCGTCTTGAATACCCAGGTGGCCGTGGGTTGGCTGATCGCTCTGGTAATGGCCGGCGCGCTGGCCTGGGCCAACCGCAAACTCGCTTGGCGTTTCACCCGCCTGGATGCTGCCCTGGCGCTCTTGATCTGGGCGCTGGCGGCCGGGTTGTGGATCGCCCAGCCGATCTTGCCCACCTACTTCTCCCCCGCGCCGACCGCACCTAACTTCGAGTTCTATCCGAATTCCGACGCGGCCACTGTGGATGTGGCCGCGCAACGCCTGTTGATCGGCGCCGGCCTGCCCGACGTGATTGAAAAGCCCTTGTATTCGACCTTTTTGGCCCTGCTGCATGTGCTGGCCGGGCAGAGCTATGCCAATCTGGTCAGTGCACAAATTCTGGTGCTGGCGCTGTTTCCCGCCCTGCTGTATTTGCTGGCCAAACGATTGCATACCCGCTTTGCCGGTGTGCTGCTGGCTGCCGTGATCACCTTACGAGAAGTGAATGCCCTGGTGCTGTCCGGTGACATCCTGGTTTCGCATTCCAAATTGCTGATGACGGATTTGCCCGCGGCGCTGGCGCTGGCCGCCTTCACACTACTATTGCTGCACTGGCTGCAAAGGCAGCCGCGCAACCCACTCTGGGCGCTTGCGGTCGGCGCGGCCCTGGGCCTGATGCTGTTGCTGCGTTCGCAGACCCTGATCTTTCTGCCCCTTTTGATGCTACTGGCTTTTTGGCAGGCGGGCGGGGGCTGGCGGCCGCGCCTGCAGTTGGCGGCGGTCCTGCTGGCGGGCTTTGCCCTGGCAGCGCTGCCCTGGTTGCTGCGCAACGCCCAGCGTACGGGCCAGTTTGGCTATTCTCAGCCCTTGCAGATGCTCTACATGGCCAAGCAATACAGCCTAACTCCCGAATTGGCGGACCCCGGCTTTCCCCCGGATACGCCAGTAGAGGATTATGTCCGTTTAGGCTCGGCCCACGTGCGCGCCTTTGTGCTGGCGCATCCCGGCGAGGTGGCCGGCTTTATCACAGCGCACACTCTGCGCAACGAAGTCTCTTCCTTGCTGGCCTTACCCATGCGCTTTGATCTGTCTGACCGCTTGGTGGCGTTTTACAACCTGCAGCCTTACTGGCAGGGCTTGGAAGGCCGCCTGTGGAACGAGTGCTGTTCGCTGGACAGTTATCTGACCAGCACACCCTATTGGGGTGCTTGGGGGGGGGACTTGCCCTCGGAGGCCTGGCTGCCCCTGGTCTTTAACTTGACGGTTATCGCTGTAGGCATTGGCGCGACCTGGCGCAAATTGGGCTGGTTGACCCTGGTGCCGATCAGCCTGCATCTGCTCTACAGCATCAGTACCGCCCTGGCGCGCGTCTCCGGCTGGCGCTTGATTCTGCCTGCCGATTGGGTGGTGCTTCTGTTCTACTGCGTTGGCTTGGGGCAGCTGACCCTGTGGCTGGGCGGCTTTTTGTTGGGGGGCCAGCCGCAGGCTGAGGCGCAACCCGTGGCTGAAACTCAGAGCGTTGCCCCAGGGCGCCGGACTTTGCTGGCCGCGGCGGCCCTGGTGCTGTTGGCTGGCGCGGCCATCCCGCTGGTGGAACTGATCGTGCCCAGCCGCTATGCGGACATGGATCGGGCCGTCGCCCTGCAACGCCTCCAGGCCGCCGGCCTGGATGGCGAGGCCTTCCTACAGCAGCCGGAGGCACGCCTGTACTGGGGCCGCGCCCTGTACCCCAGCCATTACTCCGTGGGCGGTGGGTTGCCCAGCAATGAGGCCGATGCGTTCTCCCCGCAGCCTTTTGCCCGGCTGGCTTTCCGCCTGGTTGGCCCGCAAGTCTATGACCAGGTGGCGCTGCCCACCACGATGGCACCCGCCTTCCCCAATGCGAGCGATGTGTTGGTGCTGGGCTGTGCGCAGGAGGGCTATTTGCGAGCTGCGGCGGTCTTGTTCCTCAATGGGCCGCAGCCCGCCCTGACCGCTGAAGGCCCTGCTCCATTCGTGTGCGACTGAGTCAGCCGTTGCACTGGGTATAATTTCTTGAGCGCCTCACTGGAGGCGTTCTTTCTATGTCCATCGTTCTGATCAATCCCAACCTGGTGGCGCAGCGCAATGACCCCTTCACCACTGGCATTGTCTACATGCCCATCAGCCTGGCCTATTTGGCCGGGGCGTTGCGCGCCGCCGGGCATGCGCTGCAGGTGATTGATGCCTACGCCGCGGCTCCGCGGCAGGCGCGCCGTGAAGGCAACTTCAACTTTTACGGCCTGACCGCCGCCCAAGTGGCTGAGCGCATCCCGGCGGATGCCCAGGTGGTCTTCCTCTACGCCATTAACCTGACCAACCACCTTTCCAGCCTGGCGCTGGTGCGCGCCGCCCGAGCCGCGGCCCCGGCTGCCAAGCTGGTGGTGATGGAGAACACCCAGGCGGTTACCGCCTACGCCTTGTCTGAAGTCGCCGCCGAATTCTATGCCGCCGGGGCCGATTTCGTGCTGACCGGCGAGGCAGAGCGACGCGCCCTGCGCCTGTTGGACGCTTTGCAAGCCGGCGCCCCGGCGGCTCTGCGCACTATTGACGGCCTGGGTAGCCCGGACTTCTACAATCTGCCGGCCGGCTTCATGGATGAAAGCCAGCTGGACGCGCTGCCTCTCCCGGCCTGGGACTTGTTCCCCCTGGAGAATTATTGGAGCCTGCGTTTCGCCCATGGCCCGCTCTCGGCCGAGCGCTACCTGCCGCTGCTGACCTCGCGCGGCTGCCCCTACCCGTGCGGCTTCTGCGTGGTGCCAGCCACCAATCGCCAGAAATGGCGACCGCGTTCGGCCGCCAACGTGGTGGATGAGATCGAGCATTTTCAGAAGACGCTGGGCGTCAGCGAATTTCATGTCGAAGATTTGGACCCGACCATCTCCGATGAGCGCATCCGTGCCATCTGCGCCGAGATCTTGCGCCGGGATTTGCAGGTCACCTGGAAGATCGCCGCCGGGACCAAAGTGGAGACGATGCGTGATGAAGAAACCATCGACCAGATGGCCGCGGCGGGCTGCCGCTATATCTCGATCTCGCCTGAGACGGGGTCACCGCGTCTGCTCAAGCTGATGCGCAAGCCCTTCAATTTGCAGTACGCTGTGCGCCTGGTCAAGCGTATGAACCAGGTGGGCATTCGCTCCCAGGCCTGCTTTGTGTTGGGCTATCCCGGCGAAACCCCCGAAGACCGCCGGATGACCTGGGACCTGGTGCACGACTTGACCCAGGTGGGTGTGGACGAAGTGGCTTTGTTCATTGTCACACCGGTACCAGGTTCCTCTATTCACAAGCAATTCTCGGGCTACGCCAGCTTGTCCGAACTGAACTTCAGCCCCACCTGGCGAGAGGATTACGCTGAATTGGCGCGTTTCCGCCTGCGCTTGTACGCCCACTTCCTGTGGTGGAAACTGCGTTATCATCCCCTTAAGCTGCTGCGCCAGCCTTTTAACTTCCTGCGCCGGCGCTTCGAGACCAAGATGGAGATGGTGCCTTACCGGGCGCTGGCCCTGCGCTGGCTGGCCCGCTAAGGAATAGCCCGTATGCCCGCAAAAAAGACCCGCAGCGCCAAACCGAGTATCGCCGTGGCGATCCCCTGCCACAACGAGGCGGCCACGATCGCCAAAGTGGTCAAAGACTTTCGTAAAGCTTTGCCGCGCGCCCCGATTTACGTCTTTGACAACGCTTCTACCGATGGCAGCGCTGCCTTGGCGCGCAAAGCCGGGGCCGAAGTGCACCTGGTGCCTGCACTGGGCAAGGGCAATGTGCTGCGCGCCATCTTCGATAACCTCAATGAAGATATTGTGGTGCTGGTGGACGGTGACGACACCTACCCGGCCGAGGAGGTGATCACTTTGCTGCAGCCGGTGCTGGCAGGCTTAGCGGACATGACTGTGGGCCACCGCCTGGATGGCGCCAGCGACGCCAACATGAAGCGTCTCAATCAATTTGGCAACCGCATGATCGTGGCCTACATTAACCGTCTGTTCGATACGCAATATGATGATGTGCTTTCCGGCTACCGCGCTTTCAACCGCCGCTTCATGGAGAGTGTCCCGGTGCTGACCAGCGGCTTTGAGGTGGAGACCGAGATCACCTTGCAGGCCCTGGCCGAAGGGCTGAATGTGCTGGAAGTGCCGGTCAGCTACCGCAGCCGCCCGGAGGATAGCCAGTCCAAGCTGCGGCCTTTCGCCGACGGCTACCGCATCGTGCTGACCGCTGCCATCCTGCTGCGCGACCATCGCCCGCTGCGCTTGTTTGGCGCCATCGCTGCATTTTTCTGGAGCTTGGCGCTGGTCGCCGGTGTGCTGCGCTTGTTCAGCATCTTTGGGCAGGGCAGCCTGCCGGACAGCATTTTGGGGGGTGTGGTGCTGCTGGGCGTGCCTTCAGGGTTGATCGCCCTGGGCATTGGTCTGTCCCTGAACGCCATAAACACGCGTTTCCAAGAGATCAAAACTTTCCTACGAAGAAGCCGATAACTGATGCCTAATACTGTTGAGGCCTATAAGGCCCTATTAGAGACTGTGCCTTGCAATCTATGCGGCGCAGACGAGTATGAAGTGGTTTACCCGCCGCGTTACGAAGAGGCCAAGCCTGACGAAATTGCCAACACCTTCCGTTCTTCGGGCGATGAAGTGCTGTTGGACCAGTTGGTGCGCTGCAAGTCCTGCGGCCTGCTGTATCTAAACCCGCGGCTCCGCTCCGATGTGGTCATTGGCGGTTACAGCGATGGCACGGATGAGCTGTTTGTCTCGCAGGCGGCCGGCCGCGAGCGCACGTTTGCCAAGTCGCTCAAGCTGATCGAGCGCCTGCGCCCCGGCCGCGGCCGCCTGCTGGACGTGGGCACGGCCGGCGGTTCCTTCCTGGCGGTGGCGCAGCGCGCCGGCTGGCAGGTGGCCGGCTGCGAACCCAACCGCTGGATGTCTGAGTGGGCCAAGCAGCACTACGGCCTGGATGTGGTGCCTGGCACCATCCATGACATGCAGTTGGCAGACGAGAGCTTTGATGTGGTCAGCCTGTGGGATGTGCTGGAACATACGCCAGACCCCAAGACCACCCTGTCCGAATGCGCCCGGGTGCTGAAGCCAGGCGGTTTGCTGGTGGTCAATTATCCTGACATCGATTCGTTGGTCGCGCGCCTGATGGGGCGCCGCTGGGTCTTCCTGCTTTCGGTGCACTTGTATTACTTCACTCCGCCCACACTGAAGCGCATGCTGGCGGAGATGGGTCTGAACGTCCTGAGCACGCGCCCGCACTGGCAAAGCCTGGAACTGGGCTACGTGCTTTTCCGCATGGAAGCCTATCTGCGCCCAGTGGCCCGGGCGGCAGGCTGGTTGGTGAAACGCCTGGGCCTGGCCCATATGCAGATTCCATACTGGATGGGGCAGATGTTGGTGCTGGCGGAAAAGGCTTAAGGCCCGTTATTATTGTTGGGACATCAGAGGCGGCTCGCCAGCGTCAAAGCGGCCGGCCGCCTTCTTTTTGCGGAGCGTAATCATTGATGGAAAAAGAAAAGATCGTAGTGCTCGGCGCCGGTGTCGGCGGCCTGGCAGCGGGGTATTTTTTGGCGCGCACCGGCAAGTATGCCGTGACTGTGCTGGAGAAAGAAGCCGTGATCGGCGGCCTGTGCGCCAGCTTTGAGCACGACGGCTTTGTGCTCGACTACGGTGCGCACAAGCTCTATTCAGTCATCCCGGGGGTATTGGACGAAGCTCTGGACCTGATGGGCGACCGGCTAATTCGCCTGCCGAAAAAGAACCGCCTGTACCTTGAAGGTAAGCTGGTGGACTATCCGTTGAAGCTTGGCAACCTGGCCAGCGCGCTTGGCCCCTGGCGCTTTTTGCAGATCGGCTTCGGTTACGGCATCGAACTGCTCAAAGGGATCTTCAACCACCAGGCGCCGCGTTCTTACGAAGAGTACATTATTCGCCGCTTTGGACGGCCGACCTATGAACTGGTCTTTGAGCCGCTGGCTGACAAGGTCTGGGGCCAGCCCGCCAGCTTGCATCCCGAAATGGCGCGCACGCGTTTGCCGGCCTCAGGCGGTATGGAACTGGTCTTGAAGCTGCTCGGGCTAAAGAAAGAAACCGCAGATACCAATGCGGAATTTTTCTATTATCCCCAAGCGGGCTTTGGCGATTGGCCGCAGGCGCTGGCCGAGGGCATTCAGGCGCATGGCGGCCAGGTACTGACCGGCGTGGACGTACGCGGCCTGCAGATGGACGCCGGCCGGGTGCGCGCTGTGCACAGCGCGGTGAATGGCAAGGCGCAGGATTTCGACTGTGATTACCTGGTGTCTTCGCTCCCGCTGCCCTTGCTGGGCCGTATGGTCTTCGGCGACAGCGATGCTGAATTCAACCGGGCGGTGACCGGCTTGCAGTTCCGCCACTTGGTCCTGGTGTATGTGTGGGTCAAGCGCTCGCTGGTGATGCAAGACCAGTGGGTCTTCTTCCCGCAGCGCAATGTCGTTTTCAGCCGCTTGTTCGAGCAGAAACAGATGAACCCGCAGCTGGGCCCGGCCGATCGCACCGTGATCACCGCAGACTTCACCGCGGCCGAGGGCAGCGCCCTGTGGCAGACCAGCGACGCCGACCTGGTGCAACAGGTGGTGAGCGGCTTGGTCAAGACCGGCTTTGTCCAAGCGGATGAAGTAGAGGGCAGCCTGGTGATCCGCAAACCCAACTTTTACCCGCGCTACGACCTGGAATATGCCGAAAAGATGAAGCTGGTCAGCGACAAGCTGCGCCAGGTGCCCAACCTGCTGACCACCGGGCGCATCGGCATGTACAACTACAACAACTCCGACCACTGCGCCGACATGGGCCGCTTTATTGCCGAACAGCTGGCCGCCGGCGAAACCGCTCCGGACATCTGGCAAGCGCTGGAACGGCGTGTGGCGGAATACAAGATCGTTGACTGATTAAGGAGCGCTTGGCCGCCGCTGTGACTCCTCTGAAGACGCTGAAGGCCTGGCAACTCGCCCTGGCCTTGGCGGCTTTGGCGGGCTGGGCGACCGCGGCCGCTTTGCTGGCCTCGCCCAGCGAAGCCGGCCGCGCCAGCCTGGGTGGCTATTCACTGGAACGCCTGGCCCTGACGCTGGCCGCCGTGCTGCCGGCGCTTTGGTTCACCTGGCTGGCACTGCGCACCTGGCGCCAGCCAAGCGGGCTGGCGCAGAAACTCAAGCCTGTGGGCGGCCTGCCCCAGGCCATGTTTGCCGGCTTGGCCGCCCTGTTGGCGGTGGTCTTCTTCATCTCAGCCGGGTTGGCGCTGCTGCCCGAAGCCCGGGCGGTTTCTCTGTTTGGCTCCCTTTCATTGTATCTATTGCGCTTGCTGCCTTTGCTGTGGTTCGCCGCCCTGGTCAGTGGTCTGGCGTTGGTGTTGCTACTGGCCGAGCGCTTCGGGAGCACGGCGGACTTTACTGATCAAAAGCCCACCTTGGGTCTGGGGCTGGCTGTTTACCTGGGCATCCTGGCCCTGGCCGGCCTGGTGGCGCTGACCGGGCTTGGCCTGGGGTTTGATGCCACCACCTGGAACGCGCCCAATGCTCCGGTCCTCCTGACGCAGGTTGGGCTTTCACTGGCCGCAGCGCTGCTCATCGTGTGGCTGGCTTTTGGCCTGCGCCAACGTTGGGTAGCCTTGGTTGCGCCGCGGCGCTTTGAACTGGCGCTGGCTGCACTGGTTTGGCTGGTGGCGGCGGCGTTGTGGCTGGGCCAGCCTGCACAGCCCACCTATTACAGTTCGCCGCCATTGCCGCCCACGCAGCAAAGCTACCCGCTCTCAGATGCCTTCAACCATGATGTAATCGCCAATAATGTGCTGATTGGCGAAGGTTTTCGCTTCAATGACTTCGTCGCCATCCGCCGGCCGCTCTACATTCAGTTTCTCGCCGGTTTGGAGGCCGTGGTGGGAGCGAACTACGGGGCGGTGGTCAACCTGCAGGTGTTGGTGTTGGCCTTGTTCCCCGCCTTTTTGTTCCTGCTCGCCAGCCGCCTGCATAATCCGCTCTCCGGCTTGGTGCTGGCCGGCCTGATCATCTTAAAGGAGTCCAATGCGATTGCCCTGGGCGATGTGATTAACAGTTCACATGCCAAGCTGATCATGGCAGACCTGCCCACTGCGCTGGCTATGTCTGCTTTTGGTCTGGGCGCAGTGGCCTGGCTGCGCGGCTCGCCGCGCAACTGGCTGGGTGCGCTGCTGCTGGGTGGCTTGCTGGGCTGGTTTATTTTGCTGCGCTCGCAGGTGCTGACCCTGGTGCCGTTCTTCGGTTTGATCGGGCTGCTCACCTGGGGGTTACGGGTTGGCTGGCGGCCGGTGCTGCTGTTCGGGTTGGGAGCGCTGTTGGTGGCGGCCCCCTGGGTGGTGCGCAACCGCGTGCTGATGGGCCAATGGGCGATCGAGGACGCGGTGGTGGCCGGTTTTTTGGCCAATCGTTACAGCCACACGCCGGGCACCTTTGGCTTGCCGTTTCTGGACGGCGAAGGCGAGGGTCAGTATTACGCCCGCCACATGCAAAGCGTGCGCACTTTTACGCAGGAGAACCCGGGGTATGTGGCAGGCTTTGTTGCCGATAACTACATCCGCAATCTGATCCTGACTATGCTGCCCATGCCGCTTTCCTTTCAGTTGCGCGACCTGGAGAGCCATGTGCGCGAGCTGCCGTACTGGCCCAGCTGGGACGGTCGCCTGGCTCCGGAAAGCGTCCTGCCGCTGGTTTTCAACCTGTTCCTGGTGGCTTTGGGTCTGGCGGTGGCCTGGCGGCAAGCGCGCTGGGCCGGCCTGGTGCCACTGGTGATCAACCTGGGTTTCACCGCCAACCTGGCGCTGGCGCGGGTCTCCGGCTGGCGTTACAACCTGCCCGCGGACTGGAGCCTGGTGTTGTACTACGCACTGGGCCTGGGGCAGGTACTGCTGTGGGCCTTTGGGTTTTTGCGGCGCAGCCCGGCGGTGCAGGCTTTTCTGTCTAACTTGTCTCAGCCGGCCAGTCCCCCTACTGCGCCGGCCCAACTGACCGCTGGGCGCGTGGTTGCTGCGGTTTTGTTGCTCCTGCTAATGGGCAATTCTTTCCTGCTGATCGAAGCTCTTTCCACCCCGCGTTACCAGCGGCCCAGCAGTGCCGAAGCCAGCGCCATGCTGCAGGCCACGGGTCAGGCGCAACCCTGGCTGTTGGAAGGGTTGGAAAATGGCGAGATTCAAGCGCTTTATGGGCGCGCCCTGCACCCGCGTTATTATGCGGCTGGTGCTGGCACCAGTGAGGGCGACTTCTACCTTACTTCCGTGATGGATTTTGAGCGCATCACTTTCTATTTACTGGGACCCGATCCGGGTAGCCTGGTCCTGCCGTTCAACCAGCCAGATGTTTCCTTCCCGGCCAGTAGTGATGTACTGGTGCTGCGCTGCCGCGGCGCGGAATACGCGGCGGCCGTGGCCGTCTTCTCTGCTAGCGAAGCGGGCCAACTCTTGATTTCTGATACCCTAGAGCCAAGTTGCCAGTGAAAACGCCGAACAAATTCCTGCCTTGGCTGCCTTACGCCGTGGCCCTGCTCCCCTTGGCTGCGGGTCTGTCGTGGATCTCGTCTGGCTTTGCCCATCTGGCCAGCCTGCCGTCTTTTTCGGTTCTGTTAACCGTCGCTGCAGGCCTGTTCGGGCTGACCTGGCGCATTTTGCGACCAGAGCAACCGCCGCGCTGGCTGGCCTGGCTGACAGGCGCGGCGGTGCTGCTGCGCTTGCTAATGGGCGTAGTGTGGCTGCTGGCCCTGCCGGCCGGCGGCTACGATACCGATGTGCAGCAGGCGGGTTACATAATGCAGGATGCCTTCAATCGAGACCAAGCTGCCTGGCAGCTGGCCCAATCCGAGACGCCGCTGCTGCATGCGTTTCAGGGCTACAGCCACACCGACCAATACGGTGGCCTGCTGTTTCTGAGCGCAGGCGTATACCGCTACCTGGGTGGCGCCGAGCACCAGCCGCTGATGGTGTTGGTGTTGGCCGCGGCGGTCTCCGGTCTGGCGGTGGCCTACACTTGGGCTTTCGCCCGGCGTACGCTGGGGCCGCGCGTGGCTCATTGGGCGGCCTGCGGTGTGGCGCTCTATCCAGAAGCGGTGCTGCTCGGCTCTTCGCAAATGCGTGAGGCCTTTACCGTCTGTGTGCTGCCGCTGGCGTTGTATGCGCTGCTGCGCTGCCGCGAAAAACTTAGCGCCGCCAGCCTGGCCTTATTGCTGGTGCCGCTTGGCCTGACCGCGGCCCTGACCACCGCTTTCATCCCTTCATTACTAGGCACGCTGGCCTTGGTCTTTTTGGCGATCGAACGCTGGCCTTGGCTGCGCAACCGCAAAGTTTGGTTGGGTGTGCTGGCTGCCGGCCTGGGTGCGCTGCTCTTCTTCCTGCTTTTTGATGAAGGTGAGCTGTGGCTGGTCCAAGCCGCGCAGTGGCAGGTATACGTCAGCGCCAACGCCTCCGGCTGGGTGGCGCGTGAATTTGAACGTCTGCCGCTGGGCGCGCAGATCCCCTTCCTGGTCAGCTACGGCGTGCTGCGCCCTTTGCTGCCGGCTGCGCTGACCGCGGGGGGACCGCTGATCTGGACGGTGATCGGCGTTTGGCGGGCGTTGGGCTGGACCGTGTTGCTGGCCTTCCTGCTGTATGCCATCTATCTGGTCCTGCGTGACCGCAAGTGGCTTGAAGTGCCAGGGGCGCTGCTGCTGGCGGTGTGGGCCACCAATATTCTCACCTCCTACCGCGGCGGCGGCGATCTGTGGGACAACCCGCGCTACCGCAGCGCTTTTGCTTCCATCCAACTTATCCTGGCTGCCTGGGCCTGGGTGCGCTCCCGCGAGCGCGGCGATCCCTGGCTGCACCGGGCGATTGGCGCGGCGGCGTGTCTGCTGGTCTGGTTCATCCCCTGGTATTTGCGCCGTTATGCTGACTTTGAGTGGCCCTTGGTGGATTTGCATCAGGTGGTTGGTGTGGGTTTGGCTACGGCTGGTTTATACATCCTGTCGGACTGGATGCGCAGCAACGCCTCACCTTCTTCTTAGTATTTCATTGTTATAATTCAGCGCTTGAATTTTGAAATCATGGATTCCGGATTCGATACCGCCCGCGATATGCTCTTGCTTGAGCAGATAGAAAACGACCCTGACGTGACCCAGGCGACTTTGGCGTCCCAGCTGGGCGTGGCGGTGGGCACGGTCAACTGGCATCTGAAGCGCCTGGTAGCCAAGGGTTACGTCAAAGTAAAACGCGCCCAGCGCCGTAAGCTGCGCTACATCATCACCCCGCAGGGCATCAGCCGGCGGGCGCGCCTGACGGTCAATTACATTGACCATTCCATGCAGCTGTACCGCAAGACGCGCAAGCGCGTGCAACAGCTGTTGGAAGAGGTGCGCGAGCAGGGCTACACCAGCGTGCGGGTGGAGAAGGCCAGCCAGGACCCTGAAGATATTGCTGATGTATGCCGCCTGACCTGCCTGGAGCAGGGCATGCAATTGGCTGAACCGAAGCAACCCGGCCCGGTGCTGCGCATTTTGGGCCACAAGGTCTACTTGGAATGGGAGGGCGAGCATGCCCACTAAGCCGGCTGAAGCCCAGCATGTGCTGGTCACCGGCGGGGCGGGCTACATCGGCTCGCTGCTGGTGGGTGAACTGCTGCGCCGCGGCTACCGCGTGACCGTAATGGACAAACTGCTGTTTGGCGGCGATTCGCTGCTGAGCTATCTGGCGCACCCCAATTTCTATTTCGCCAATGTGGACGTGTGGGAACCGCGCGCCCTGCGTGAGGTCTTCAAAGGCAGCGGGCAGAAGCCGGATGCCGTGGTGCATCTGGCTGCCATTGTCGGCTTCCCGGCCTGCCAGGCGGTGGGACGCTCAGTGGCCTGGCGCTACAACGTGGAGAGTACGCAGCGCGTCTTTGAACAGGCCCAGGAGCTGGGCGTGAAGCGCTTTGTCTTCGCTTCCACTTATAGCAACTATGGCCTGTCCGAGGACGGCCAGCCGGTCGACGAGGAGACGGCCCTCAACCCGCAGTCGCTGTACGCCGAGACCAAGATCGCCGCTGAGAACTATTTGCTGGATAACCAGGCGGCAGATTGCGCGCCGCTGATCTTCCGTCTGGCGACCTTGTACGGCATCTCGCCGCGCACGCGCTTTGATTTGATCGTCAACCAGTTTGTGCTGGACGCTTACACCAAGCGCGAGCTGCTGATCTACCAGCGCGGCTATTCGCGCTCCTTTGTGCATGTGCGTGACGTGGTTGCAGGCCTGGTGCTGGGGCTGGAAGCGCCGGAAGAGAAGACGCGCGGCCAAGTGTACAATTTGGGTACTGAGCAAGGCAATTACCGCAAAGACGAGATCGTCAATTTCGTCATCAAGCGTCTTCCCGAGATCCGCATTAGCTACAAGGACCTGACTTTCGGCGGCGACATGCGTGATATTCGCGTGTCCTTTGAAAAGATACGCACAGAGTTGGGCTTTGAGACTCGCCTAAATGTAGATGACGGCGTGCGGGAAGTCTTGCACGCCCTGCAGCAGGGTTTGATCAAAAACCCGCTGGATGAACGCTTCCGGAATGCGCAATTCATTGTGGAATAGGTGACTATGGCAGAGAACAATTTTTGGCAGGGCAAGCGAGTGACTGTCACCGGCGGCGGTGGTTTTTTGGGTTCATTCATTGTGGAGAAGTTGCGCAGCCGCGGCGCCACCGAGATTTTTGTGCCGCGCCGGAAAGATTATGACCTCGTCCAACCCGAAGACATTGCGCGCATGCTGGCGGATGGCAAGCCCGACATCCTGATCCATGTGGCCGCCCTGGCCGGCGGGATTGGCGCCAACCGCGCCCGCCCCGGCGAGTTCTTCTACGACAATCTGATGATGGGTGTGCCGCTGATGCATCAGGCCTGGCAGACTGGCGTAGACAAGTTCGTCGCCCTGGGCACGATCTGCTCCTACCCGCTGCACACGCCCACGCCTTTCCGCGAAGAAGAGCTGTGGAACGGCTACCCGGAGGAGACCAACGCGCCCTACGGCCTGGCCAAGAAAATGCTGCTGGTGCAGGCGCAGGCCTATCGCCAGCAGTACGATTTCAATGCGATCTATCTGCTGCCGGTGAACCTGTACGGGCCGCGCGACAACTTTGACCTGGAGACCTCGCACGTCATCCCAGCGCTGATCCGCAAGTTCCTCGAAGCCCAGGAGCGCGGCGACGCCAGCGTGCCGCTGTGGGGCGACGGCTCACCCACGCGTGAGTTCCTGTATGTGGAAGACGCCGCTGAGGGGGTCGTGCTGGCCGCCGAACGTTATGAAGGCGGTGAGCCGATTAACCTGGGCTCGGGCCAGGAGATCAGCATCAAAGATCTGGCCGAGCTGATCGCCCGCTTGGTGGGCTACCAGGGCGAATTCGTCTGGCAGAAGGACAAGCCCAACGGCCAGCCGCGCCGTCTGCTGGACGTGCAGCGCGCCAGGGACAACTTTGGCTTCGTGGCGGGAACGCCGTTCGAAGAAGGCCTGCGCAAGACAATCGAGTGGTATCGCCAGCACCGCGCCGAGGTAGTGGGTGGATAAACCGCTGACCCCTCCCGCGCAAAGCAGCCAGCGCGTCCTAATCAAGCCGCAACGCGGCCTGGTCGGCTTGGACTTCAAGGAACTGTTCCGTTTCCGCGAACTGATCGTTTTCCTGACCTGGCGTGACATTTTGGTGCGCTACAAACAGACCCTGCTGGGCGGCGCCTGGGCCATTCTGCAGCCCGTGTTGCAGATGTTGATCTTCAATGTACTCTTTGGCGATATCGCCGGGTTGTCCAGCGGCGGCGTACCGCGCCCGCTGTTCACCTATGCCGGTCTGCTGCCCTGGAACCTGTTCTCCACTTCGATGAGTGATGCGGGCCGCTCATTGGTCACCAACCGCAACATGATCACCAAGGTCTATTTCCCGCGCATTATCGTGCCGCTTTCTTCGGTGCTCAGCGGCGTGGTCGACTTTCTGGTGGCCTTTCTGCTGCTGGCGGGCATGATGGTCTATTACGGCGTGATGCCAACCAGTGGCGTGTGGGGCTTGCCGCTGTATTTGCTGCTCTCCCTGGTTACTGCTCTGGGGGTGGGCCTGTGGCTGGCCGCCCTTAACGTGCACTACCGTGACATCCGCTACATCATCCCCTTCCTGACCCAGTTCTGGATGCTGGCCACACCGATTGCTTATGAAGCCAGTGAAGTTTTTAGCCGCCTGCCGGCCGGCTGGGAGTGGCTTTACGCGCTCAACCCGATGGTGGGCGTGGTGGAAGGCTTTCGCAGTGCGCTGGTGGGCACGCCGATCTATTCGCTGGATATGCTGTGGATCTCTATCCTGACCTCCTTGGTGCTGCTGCTCAGCGGGCTGGTGTATTTCCGCCGTATGGAACGCACCTTTGCGGATGTGGTCTGAGCCATGAGCGAATACGCCATTCGGGTTGACGGCCTGGGCAAGAGCTATGCCTTAGGCGGCAAAGTGGAGCGCTACCGCACCTTGCGCGACAGCCTGGTCGATATGGTCAGCTGGCCGGCGCGTATGCTGAAAGGCGATTTGCGCCGGGACGCCGAACGCATTTGGGCCTTGAAAGACATCTCGTTCGATGTGCGCCAGGGGCAGGTATTGGGTGTGATCGGGCGTAACGGCGCCGGCAAGAGTACACTGCTCAAGATCCTCTCGCGGGTCACTGACCCCAGCGCTGGCTATGCCGAGATCAACGGTCGGGTCGGTTCCCTGCTTGAGGTAGGCACCGGCTTTCACCCGGAGCTCTCCGGGCGCGAGAACATTTACCTCAACGGCGCGGTGCTGGGTATGAAGCGCCGCGAAATTGGCGCCAAGTTCGACGAGATCGTCGAGTTCTCCGGGGTATCCAAATTCATTGATACGGCTGTCAAACATTATTCCAGCGGTATGTATTTGCGCCTGGCCTTCTCCGTGGCCGCCCATCTGGAGCCGGAGATCCTGGTGGTGGACGAAGTGCTGGCGGTGGGCGATGCAGAATTTCAGCGCAAGTGCCTGGGCAAGATGGGTGAGGTGGCTGAGGCGGGCCGCACTGTGCTGTTCGTCAGCCACAACATGTCCGCCATCCTGCGTCTGACTGAAGAATCGATCGTGCTGGACAAGGGCCAGTTGGTCTACCGGGCGCCGACCAGCCAGGCGGTGGACTATTACATGGCCACCGGTCTCTCACAGACCGGGGAACGCGCCTGGGCTGCTGAAGAAGTGCCTGCCGATGCGGCCCCCTTCCGCCCGATCGCCATGCGCGTCAAGGACACCGCCGGCCGAGTGGCTGAGACAGTCCAGTCCCCGCAGCCAGTGGATATCGAAATCGAATATGAACTCAGCCAGCCCATCCAGGGGCTGCGTCTGGGCATTTACCTGCAAACCATGCGCGGCGAAGTGGTCTTCACTTCCTTCGATACGGACGATCCCAAAGACTACGAGAAATACGCCACGCGTCCCGCCGGACACTATCTCAGCCGCGTCACCATCCCGGCCGACACACTGAACGAAGGCCAGTATGTGCTGGGCTTGAACGCAAGCGCTTTCCGCGTGCGCCGCTATTTTCAAGACGAGCGCGCCCTGGCCTTTATCGTTGATGCGCTCGGCGCCCCCGGCATGCAGTGGCCGGAACCGCGCCAAGGCCTGGTGCGACCCAAGCTGGATTGGACGATCGAGCATGATGGAGCGGCGCGTGCCTAATACGCGTGAGCGCTTAAAGGGCTGGTTGGGTAGCCTGCCCCTGACGGCTGAATTGGATTGGAGCCTGCGCGGCCGCAAGGCGCCCGGCGACGGCTTCAAGCTTGAGGAGTTGCGCGCCGCCTTGCCGGGCTGGTGCGCTGCGGCCTCTGCCGCGGCGGGCGCCGTAGCGCAGCAGGCAACCGCCGGCCACAAGGTCCTGGTGTTTGCCACGCTACATTATTGGATCAGCCATGCGACGCTGCTTTCGCTGGCCCTGGCCGGCAGCGGCCACCAAACCACCCTGGCCTGGCTGCCCTACGCCGCCTGGAAGGAGCCGGTCAGCCGCTTTGACCTGCGCAGGCGGGAAGCTTACCTGCGCCAGGTGCTTAAACCGGCTGCGGGGCTGATCGGTCTGCAATCTTTTTTGGAGGCGCCTGCAGCCATGGAACTGCCCGCTGAGCTGGCTGAAGCCGTGGAGCAGGTCTCGGTGATGGATACCCAGTACACCTTGCAGGTGGAAGAGGTCGACAAGACCAGCCAGCTGTTCCAGCTGCGCGCCCAGCGTAACCGGGCTGCGGCTGCCGCCGCCCTGGCCTGGCTGCAAGCGGAGCGGCCTGACGTGGTCATCTTGCCTAATGGCCTTATTCTGGAATTTGGGGCGATCTTTCAGGCGGCGCGCTATTTGGATATCCCGGTGGTGAGCTATGAGTTCGGTGAGCAGCGCGAGCGTATCTGGCTGGCGCGCAACCAGCCGGTGATGCTGCAAGAGACCGACGCGCTATGGGCCTCTCGCCGCGACCGGATCTTTGAAGAAGCCCAGCGCGCCCAGGTACAGGAACTGTTCGCCAGCCGCCAGGCGGCGGACCTCTTCCACAATTTCTACCGCCGCTGGCAAAACCTGCCAGCCGAAGGTGGCGAGGCCGTGCGCGCCAAGCTGGGCCTGGACCAACGCCCGGTGGTGCTGCTGGCTGCCAATGTGATTGGCGACAGTCTGACCCTGGGCCGCGCCACCTTTACCGGCGACATGAGTACCTGGCTGCGGCGCAGCCTGGCCTTCTTCGCCCAGCGGCCAGAGGTGCAGTTTGTGCTGCGCGTACACCCAGGCGAGAAGAACCTGGATGGCCCCTCAGTGGCGGATTTGGTCCACACGCAACTGCCCGAATTGCCCGAGAATGTGCGCGTGGTGGCGGCTGGCGACCCGGTTAACACCTATGACCTGGTGGCGATCGCCGACCTGGGCCTGGTCTATACCACCACGGTGGGGTTGGAGATGGCCATGAGCGGCTTGCCCGTGATCGTGGCGGGGCGCACGCATTACCGCGGCAAAGGCTTCACGAAAGATCCTGGTTCTTGGGATGAGTACTTTGCCGTGTTGGAAACATGCCTGGCGGATTTGCCCGCCGCCCGGCTGACCCCCGAGCAGATCGACACGGCCTGGCATTACGCCTACCGGTTCTTTTTCGATTACCCCCAGCCGTTTCCCTGGCATCTCTTGCATTTCTGGACGGATGTTGAGGCGCGGCCTCTGGAAACACTGTGGTCGGCAGAAGGGCTGGCCAATTACGCGGCCAGTTTTGAGTATCTGCTGGGCCAACCTTTTGATTGGGATGCATAAGACCGAATGAGCCATAACGAGCAGGACATTAAGCGTCAGGTACGCCAGTTTTATGACAAGGTGGGCTGGATGGAGGTCGCCGACGGTGTGTACCAGAACGCCCGCTACGAGGACCTGCGTCCGGTAAGCCAAGAGTACATCCAGCGCTGCCACCAGCGGGTGGCCCGCCACCTGCTGCCCACGGGCGACCTGTTTCTGGATGCTGGTTCCGGGCCGATCCAATACCCTGCGTATGTGGAGTATTCGCGCGGCTATCGCCTGCGCGTCTGCGCTGATATTTCGATCACCGCACTCAAGGCCGCCCGTGCGCGGGTCGGCAGCCACGGCGCCTTTGTGGTCGCTGATATCTCTCGCCTGCCTTTTGCACCCAAGCGCTTTGATGCAGTGGTCTCGCTGCACACCATCCACCACCTGCCGGCCGAGCAGCACCTGCAAGCCTATGGAGAGTTGCATCGCGTCCTGGCAGGTGGCCGCAAAGCCGTGGTGGTTAACGGCTGGAGTTTCTCTCCCTTGAATAACCTGTTTGAGCGCTTTATCGCCTGGCGCAAAGGCCGAAAAAAGGCCGACCAGCCCGAGGCCTGGGAAACGGACAAGGGTACTTTTGTCAACAAGAACCAGGCGGCTGGGCTAAGGACCGCCTTAGGCGACAAGATGAAATTCGATTTACTGGTGTGGCGCAGCGCTAGCACCAATGTGCTGCGCTTCTTTATTCGCCCTGAATGGTTGGGGCGCTATTGGCTGCGTCTGCTGTATCGCCTGGAAGAAATCTTCCCGCGCTTTTTTGGCGAAAAAGGCCTGTACCCCCTGGTTGTGATTTCCAAGTAGAGTGGAGTTAGCGATGGATTGGACAAAACAAGTCGTATTGGTTACCGGCGGGACGGGTTCATTTGGCAAGGCTTGCATCCGCCTCTTGTTGGATGAATACAAACCGGCTAAGGTGATCGTTTTTAGCCGGGATGAACTCAAGCAGCACGAAATGCGCATGGCAGGCTTTGAGCAGCCCAATCTGCGCTATTTTATTGGCGATGTGCGCGACCAGGACCGTCTGACCCGCGCCATGGACGGCGTCACCATCGTCATTCACGCCGCGGCACTGAAGCAGGTGCCGGCCTGCGAGTACAACCCAATGGAAGCGATCAAGACCAATATTTTGGGCACCGCCAACGTGGTAGAGGCCGCCCTGGCCACCGGCGTGCACAAGGTGCTGGCGCTGAGTACCGACAAAGCGGTCAGCCCGGTCAACTTGTACGGGGCCACCAAGCTGGCTGCCGAGAAACTGACCGTGCAGAGCAACGCTTATTCCGGCGAGCGCCCGACGCGGTTTAGCTGCGTGCGCTACGGCAATGTGGTCGGCAGCCGCGGTTCGGTGGTGCCGCTCTTTCTGCAGCAGCGCGCTGCCGGCAAACTGAGCATCACCGACGAACGTATGACGCGCTTCTGGCTCTCGTTGGAACAGGGCGTGCGCTTTGTGTTGAAGTCGATCGAATTGATGCAGGGCGGTGAGGTCTTTGTGCCTAAACTGCCCAGCACGACCATTACCGACTTGGCGCGCGCCATGGCCCCTGAGGCTGAGCTGGATGTGATCGGCATTCGCCCCGGCGAAAAACTGCATGAAGTGTTGATCTCGGAGGACGAAGCGCGCACCGCCGTGGAGTTGGACGACATGTACGTGTTGCAGCCGGCCCAAGGACCTTGGTTTGTGCGTTCTTGGGATGGCAAAGGCAAGCCGCTGCCGGATGGTTTCCACTACGCCAGCAATGAGAACGACCAGGTGCTCAACGTAAGCCAGATCCAGGAAATTGTGGCCCCCATCGCGGCTGAATGGCAGGCGGGCAAGCTGGGATGACCCGCATCCTGGTGACCGGCGTCAGTGGCCTGCTGGGCAGCAATCTGGCCCTGGCCGCCGCGCCGCGTTATGAAGTGGTGGGTGTCGTGCACCGCCAAGGGCTGCACAACCCCGGCTTTGAAACCGTGCAGGCCGACCTGTTGGATCTGGATGGCTTAGGCCCCTTGCTGGACGCGGTACAGCCCGACTGGGTGGTGAATTGCGCCGCCCTGGCCAATCTGAACCAGGCCGAGCAGCAGCCGCAGCTGGCCCGGCGGTTGAACACCGAGATGCCCGGCCGCCTGGCGACTGAAGCGGCCGCCCGCGGCCTGGCCCTGGCCCACATCTCCACCGATGCTGTTTTTGACGGCAGCAAGGGCAACTACCGCGAGACGGACGCCCCCAAGCCGCTCAGCGTTTATGCACAGAGCAAACGCATGGCCGAATTGGCGGTTAAGTCTGCCCACCCAGGAGCGATCCTGGCTCGCACAGTATTTTTCGGCTGGAGCGTGAATGGCCAGCAAAGCCTGGCCGAGTTTTTTTACAACAACCTCTCCACCGGGCAAACTGTGCAGGGCCACACCGACCGGCGCTTTTGCCCGCTGCTGGTCAGCGACCTGTCCGAGCTCTTGCTGGAGATGTTGGACAAAGACCTCAACGGTATCTATCACGTGGCCAGCACAGATTCGATCACCAAGTATGAATTTGGCTTGGCACTCGCTGAGCGGTTTAACTTCGATCCCAGTTTGATTGAGCCTGCTGAGAGCACAGCAACGAACCCAGCTGCCAAACGCTCCCCCGACCTAAGCCTGAACACCAGCCGGCTGGTTCAAGCGTTGGGCCGTCGCATGCCCAGCGTTGCCCAGGGTATTAAGGGCTTGCAGGCCCAGCTAGAGAACGGTTACCGCCAGCGCCTGCAAAGCCTGGCGCTGCCGCAGCCACAGGAAGGATGATGAGCATGGAGATTGACATTCTGGGGCGCAAAGTAGGTTTGCAACACCCCACCTACTTCATCGCTGACATTGCCGCCAACCACGATGGCAAGCTGGACCGGGCGATTGAGTTGATTCACCTGGCCAAGCAGGCCGGCGCGGACGCGGCCAAGTTCCAGAACTTCCAGGCGCCTAAGATCGTCTCTGACTATGGCTTCCGCAACTTGGACGGGCAGATTGGCCACCAGGCGGCCTGGACCAAGAGCGTCGTCGAGGTCTATGAAGATGCCTCGATTCCTTTCGAATGGACGCCAGTGCTTAAAGAAGCCTGCGACGAATTTGACATTCACTATTTCTCATCGCCCTACGACTACGATGCGATCGAGATGCTTGATCCTTATGTCCCGGCTTACAAAGCCGGCTCCAGCCTGATCTCCTGGCCGCAGGCCATCCTGCGTATGGCCGAGTTCGGCAAGCCGGTCATGATCGCCACCGGCGATTCCGACATGGCCGATGTGGAACGCACCATGCAGATGCTGTTGGCGGTCAACCAGCAGGTGGTGTTGATGCAGTGCAACACCAATTACACCGCCTCGGAAGCCAACTACGACCACTTACACCTCAACGTGCTCAAGACCTATGCCGAGCGCTGGCCCAATGTGATCCTGGGCCTCTCTGACCATACGCAGAGCGCCGCCCCCGTGGTGGGCGCTGTGGCGCTGGGCGCCCGCGTGATCGAGCGCCACTTTACCGACAGCAACCAGCGCGAAGGCCCTGATCATAAATTTGCATTGAATCCGGAGAATTGGGCTCACATGGTTGCCGAAGTACGCATTTTGGAGCGCGCCCTCGGCTCGGCCGAAAAGTTTGTGGCCCACAACGAGAAGGAAACCTACATTGTGCAGCGCCACTGCCTGCGGGCGGCGCGCCAGATCAAGGCGGGCGAAGTCTTCAGCGAAGACATGCTCGAGGTGCTGCGCCCGGCCACCCCCGGCGCGCTGATGGCCTGGGACATCCCCCAGGTGCTGGGCAAAAAGGCCGCCGCCGATCTGCCTTACGGCAAAGACATCCGCCCGGAGGACCTGGCCTAGCTCTGCCATGAAGGTCTTGTATTTCAGCCGCAGCTATACGCCGCATGACCACCGTTTCCTGGCTGCCATCCAACAAGGCGGCGGCCAGGCGGTTTTTTTGCGCCTGCCCGGCGAGGGCGGCAGCGAGCCGCGCGCCCTGCCTGCCGGAGTGCAAGCCCTGGCCTGGCGCGGCAGCCTACCGGCCGCCCTGGACGAGGCCCAGCCTGACCTGCTGCACGCCGGCCCGCTGGATGACTGCGCCTACCTGGCGGCGCGCAGCCGCTTTCACCCGTTGGTGGCCATGTCTTGGGGATCTGATATTTTGTGGACCGCCCAACGCAACGGCTTGAAACGCTTGCGCGTGCGCAAAAGTTTGCGGGCGGCCGATGCGCTGATCGCCGACTGCGCCGCAGTGCGCCAGGCCGCGCAAAACTACGACATGCCCGCTGAGAAGATCGTCACCTTTCCCTGGGGCATTGATCTGCAGGCCTTCAACCCGCACAACAGCGGCGGCAGTCTGCGCGCCCGCCTGGGTTGGAGTGATAACTTCGTGCTGCTTCACCTGCGCAGCTGGGAAGCCGTCTACGACCCCTTGACGGTGGCGCGCGCCTTTGTGCTGGCCGCCCGCCAGCAGCCGCGCCTGCGCCTGCTGATGCCGGGCAGCGGCCGTCTGGAAGGGCGGCTGCACGCCATTTTTGCGCAGGCGGGCCTGCAGGAGCGCGTACGTCTGCCCGGCCGCCTGCACCAAACGGATCTGCCCGAGTATTACCGGGCGGCTGACTTGTATTTGAGCGCTTCGCTCAGCGACGGCTCTTCGGTTTCACTGATGGAAGCGCTGGCCAGTGGCCTGCCCGCGCTGGTATCCGACATCCCCGGCAATCGTGAATGGGTGCAGCCTGGCGAGCAAGGCTGGCTCTTCCCAGCCGGCAAGCCAGAGGCACTGGCCGAGTGCATCCTGCAGGCTGCCGCGGCCAAAGAGTTGGCGCGCATGGCCGCCGCCGCCCGGCGCACCGCGGAGCAGCGCGCCGACTGGGCGCACAATCAAAAAGGCTTGTTTGAGGCCTATCGCCTTGCCATGCAGGGTGCGTACTGATGGCCGCGCGAGTGGTGGCGATCGTGCAAGCCCGCATGGGCTCCAGCCGGCTGCCGGGTAAGGTGCTGGCTGATCTGGGCGGCCAGCCGGCCCTGGCCTGGGTCACCCGCCGGGCGGCGCGCGCCCAGCGCATAGACCAGGTGGTGGTGGCTACTTCGACTGATGGGCAAGACGACCCGATCGCTGAATTTTGCCAGGCGGCCGGGCTGCCCTGTACCCGCGGCAGCCTGCATGACGTGCTGGATCGCTTCCACCAGGCCGCCGAAGAGAGCCGGGCCGAGATCGTTGTACGTCTGACCGGCGATTGCCCGTTGATCGATCCCAGCATACTGGACGACAACCTGGGAGTCTTTCTGGCGGCCCAACCCGGGCTGGACTTCGCCGCCAATCGTCTGCCCGGCCAGCCGCGCAGCATCCCGATCGGCCTGGACGCCGAGTACTGCACCCGCGCCGCCCTGGACACCGCCTGGCGCCAGGCCGAAGCCCCGCACCAGCGCGAGCATGTTATGCCGTTTTTGTATGAGAACCCGCAGCGTTTCAACACTCTGCATATGGAGCATCACCCCAGTTATGGCCAGTATCGTTGGACGCTGGATACGCCAGACGATCTGCAACTGCTGCGCGAAGTGGTGGTGCATTTTAAGGATGACACCTTTTCCTGGACGGACGTGATCGGCTTGTTTGAACAGCAGCCGCATTTGGCCCAAATCAATGCCGCCGTCCAGCACAAAAGCCAATATGATGTAGATTCACGCCAATGAAGAAGCTGACGATCTTCTCCACGCCCAAACCATTTAGCGATGAGCACGTCAACATCATCCAGCGCAATGCCATCCGCTCCTGGCTGCAGATCGGCCCAGAGGTGGAAGTGCTGCTGATTGGCGATGAGGATGGGCTGGCCGTGGCGGCCAAAGAGCTTGGAGCCAGCCATATCCCGAAGGTGGCTCGCAACCCACACGGGACGCCCCTGGTCAGCGCCATCTTCCAGGCGGCGCGCCAGGCATCACAAGCTGAGCTGCTGCTGTTCACCAACAGCGATATCCTCTTTTTCCCCGAGACGCTGGCCCTGGCCCTCACACTGCACGAACAGCATGCCGACTTCGTGCTGATGGGCCAGCGTTATGACCTGGATGTGCGTGAGCCGCTGGACTTTGGCCCAGGCTGGGCGCAGCGCTTGCGGGCTGATGTGCAGGCCCGCGGCCGCCTGCATCCGTTGGGAGGCAGTGACTATTTCCTGTTTCCGCGCTGGTTGTATACAGACATTCCCGACTTTGCGATTGGCCGGGCGGGTTGGGACAATTGGATGATCTACCAGGCCGTGCGCCAGCCGTGGCTGGAGATAGACGCCACCCCTGATTTGACTGTAGTGCACCAAAACCACGATTATGCGCACCTGGATGGCGGCAAAGATCACCAGCGCCATCCGGAGACCTATCAGAACGCCGAGCTGGCTGGCGGCATGCGCACTATGTATACGCTACTCGACCTGCGCCATCGTCTGGTGGATGGGCGCGTGGAGCGCAGCCCTTGGAGTTTGGCGCGGGTCTTCCGCTGGCTGGAACGCGGCTTACAGACCGACGAGATGGAAGGCCAAGGGCTGCGCTGGCGGCTGCTGACTGGGTTGCGCCGTCTGCGGCGCAAATTGAACAGAATGGGATTGGCCTAAAATGCGCGTCGGACAGAATCCGATTAAGTCTATTGAAGAGATCGCCCCGCCTGCTCCGGTGACGGTGGTGGTGATTGTCTACATCCCCTTTCTGAGCGGGTATTACGCGGAAAGTTTGGATGTGCTCAAACTATGTCTGGGCAGCCTGCGCGCCAATACCCCGCAAGGCGAATACGATCTACTCGTTTTTGATAATGGCAGCTGTGCTGAAGTGCGCCAATATTTGCTGGCCGAACAGGCCGCCCAACGCATCCAGCATTTATGGCTGTCTGAGCGCAACCTGGGCAAGCCGGCCGCCTGGAATGCGGCTTTGGCGGCCGCGCCCGGCGAGATCGTGGCTTATGCTGACAGTGATGTGTACTTCTATCCGGGTTGGCTGCAGGCCAGCCTCGAGACCCTGCGAGCCTTTCCCAAGCTGGGTATGGTCACCGCCATGCCAATGCTCATCCCGGAGAAGTACTCCACCACCACCCTGGACTGGGCCAAACAACAGTCCGGGGTGAAGCTGGAACGCGGCGAGCTGCTGCCCTGGGAAGACTTTTGGCGGCATGCCCGCAGCCTGGGCGATAGCGAGGCGCAGGCGGGCGAGTTCTATGCCCAAAACAAAGCTGTGCGCCTAACCGCCAAAGGGCGGTCCTATTACCTGGGCGCGGCGCACTTTCAGTTCACGGCACCCAAAGCCGCCTTGCAGGCGGTGCTGCCCATCCCCGCACAGCGGCCAATGGGGCGTGTGCGCCTGCTGGATGAAGCCATGAACCAGGCGGGCTATCTGCGCCTGTGCACCGCCGATTGGCACGTGCAGCACATGGGCAACACACTGCCGCACCCCCAGGATTTGCTGGAAGCACCCGCCGGCCTGCCGGACCGCGCCGAAAAACCTGCCACTGCATCGAGTTTTTGGCGTTCCGGCTTGGTGCGCAGACTATTGCAAAGGATCCACGGTTGGAGCTTTGACAAGCTCCACCGCAGCTAAAGATGGGCAAGCGCCGCGTGTTTATCAGCGCCGACCATGGTCTGGCGATTGTCTATTTCCTGCAAAGTGATCTGGTCGATCGTCTGATCGCTGCCGGGGTGGAAGTGGTCCTGCTCAGCGACGACGGCCTGATCGAGCAGATCCAGCAGCGTTTTGGGCGACCCGGCTTGGTGGTGGAAGGACTGCGCCTGTCGCAGGCCGAAAGCTACTTCAAAACCGTCTCCCCGTTCTGGCAGTGGTGGCTGGACTTTTTGCGCCGCGCTGGGGCCTCACGGCGCATCAATCTGGAGGCGGTGGAAAGTTATATCCAGCAGGTGCAAGCCGAGGCCAATTCGCGGCGCAAGCGGCTGTTCCCGCTGATGCAGCTGGTGGTGGCCGCCCTGCGCAATTGGCGCTGGGCACGCCGCGCGCTGGTGCGTGCCCAGCGGCGCTTCAATCCCAATCTGTATGCTGACCTGTTTGCCAAGTATCAGCCGGAGCTGGTCGTGGCCAGCACCCCAGGCTGGCGACATGACCGCTATCTATTGCGCGAGGCGGCCGCCCGCGGCGTCCCGACTGCGGCGGTGATTGTGGGCTGGGACAACAGCAGCAGCTACAGCCTGCCCGGGGCCTCGGTCGACTGGATCAGCTGCTGGTCTGAACTGCAAAAAGAGGAGCTGACCCAGGGCTCTGATTGGGACACAAAACGAGTCCACATCGGCGGCATTCCTTCTTACGACGGCTATTTTCGTGACGAGTGGCGCCTGCCGCGCCAGCAGTACTTTGTGCAGCATGGGCTGGACCAGCAGCGCAAGTTGATTTCTTATGCCAGCAGCTTCATCACCTTCTCGCCCAATATCCAGAACATTGAAGCACTGGCTGAGCTGGTTTCCGGCCAGCAGCTGGCTGAGCCCAGCCAGCTCTTGATCCGCCTGCACCCCAATCACTTCATGGATGTGGAGCGCTTCGCTGCCGAACGCGAGCAGATCCGCGCCCTGGCGCAGCGCTTCCCGCATGTGCACTTGGTCGAGCCAGTGCCCTTGGGTGGCTCTTTAGGCTATTATTCGGGAGAAGACATGCCTGAAAAAGCCTCAATGATGGCCTATTCCGATGTATTCGTGACCGTCTACTCCACCATGGTGGTGGAGGCTTCAGTACAAGGCCGCCCGGTGGTCAGCGCTTGCATCGACTCGCCGCTGGGTTGGCCGGGCAAATTCACCTTGCCACTTTCGCGCATTGGCGACTGGCCCACGCACTCCCGCTTCCGTCAGTCGGGAGCAGGGCGCGTGGCTTATACCACCGCGGAACTGGCTGCGGCGGTCAACCATTATTTACAGGACCCACAGGCAGACCAGGCAGCCCGGGCTGCGTTTGTGCAGCGCGAGTGCGCTTTTACTGACGGCAGCGCCGGGCAGCGTACCGCAGACTATCTGCTTTCTCGCATGGGAATACAAGATGAGTAATCGCATTCAGCGCGCTGTACGTGTGCTGCTCACCGGCAAAAGTGAAACCGGAGCACTGCGCGAAGTCCCTCCGATCCACCCTGAGGACTTGGTTGAAATTCGCCAGTTCTTTCCGATGCCCAAGTTCTTCATTTTTGGGCATGCGCGCTCCGGCACTACCTTGCTGGCCCGCCTGGTGCGTGTGCACCCGGATGTGCACTGCAACTGGCAGGCGCACTTCTTCACCCGCCCGCCGCTGCTCAGTGGCATCCTGGCCGACAAGAAGTACGAGGACTGGCTGGGGCGGCGCAGCAACCGCTGGAACCGTGGCCGGGATATGTCGCCGGTCGCCCTGCGAGCGATGAGCGACTACATCCTCGAGCGTGACGCCTTGCGCGAGGGCAAGCAGGTCGTGGGCGACAAGAGCCCCAATGTTTTGCTGGGCGGCAAAGCCGTCAGCGAGATGCACCGCCTGTACCCGGATGGCAGCCTGATTAACATCGTGCGAGACGGGCGCGACACGCTGATCTCGCACCGCTTTCAAAACTTTATTGACGGCGTTCAATTCCTGAACAAAGCGGATCTGAAACTGCGTGATGAATTCGCCCAAAACCCGGAGCCGTTCTTCGCCGGCCAGCGGTCCGTGTTCACGCCCCAGGCGGTTAAGCACATGGCCAAGAGCTGGGCTGAAAACGTTAGCGAAACTGACAAATTAGGCCACCAGCTGTATGGGGCGCGCTATTTTTCGCTGCGCTATGAGGATTTATTGGCGCGACCCTACGAAATGCTCTCCAAGCTGTGGAGTTTCCTGGGTGTGAATCCGGACACCATGGAAGCCCGTGTCCAGGCTGAGATGGGCGAGAACCCTGATGCGGACTGGCAGAGCCAAAAGGCGCCAGACCTGGCGGCTTTGTTGGAAAAGGGTAAGCGCGGCTCCTGGAAGCAGTTATTCACCGAGAGGGATAAGCAAATATTCAAAGAAACTGCCGGGACTGTGCTGCAAACCTGGGGCTATGAGCAAGGCGGGGATTGGTAGCGTGAAATTCCTGATTGCCGGCTTCGGCTCGATCGGGCGCCGCCACTTCCGCAACTTGCGCACACTGGGCGAAAGGGATGTGCTCTTCTATCGCACGCGCAGCAGTTCATTGCCGGATGAAGAATTGGATGGCTTCACCGTGGAGACGGATCTGCAGGCGGCCCTGGCGCATAAACCGGATGCGGTCATTGTAGCCAACCCCACTGCCCTACACTTTGACGTGGCCATTCCGGCGGCGGCCGCCGGTTGCCACCTGATGATGGAAAAACCCATCTCACATTCGTTGGCCCGCGTGGCAGAGCTGCAGGCGGCCCTGGTGAGCGGCGGCGGGCAGGCACTGGTCGGTTTCCAATATCGCTTCCACCCCGGTTTGCAGCAGGCCGCCAAACTGCTGGCCTCTGGCGAGCTGGGCCAGCCGCTGGCCGCCCGGGCGCATTGGGGCGAATACCTGCCCAATTGGCACCCCTGGGAAGATTATCGCCGGGGCTACAGCGCGCGCCGTGACCTGGGCGGCGGAGTGGTGCTAACCCTCAGCCACCCCTTCGATTACCTGCGCTGGCTGCTGGGTGATGTGCGCGCCTTGTGGGCCAGCACTCGCCGCAGCGGCCAACTGGAGATCGAAGTCGAAGACCAGGCTGAAGTGGGCCTGGAGTTTGCCAGCGGCGTGCTGGCCTCTGTGCATCTGAGTTATCTGCAGCAGCCGGCCGCCCACTGGCTGGAAGTGATTTGCAGCCGTGGGCTGCTGCATTGGGATGCGCCCAGCGGAGCGCTATATGTACAGCCCGCTGAGGGTGGCGCACAGGAATTCCTGGTGCCGCCCGACTTTGATCGTAACGACATATTTCTGGACGAAATGCGCCACTTCATTGCTGTCAGCCACGGTGAAACCACGCCGCGCTGCACGTTGGAGGACGGCATCCAAGCCCAACGGATCGTCGAGGCAGTACACCAGTCCGCGGCGGAGGGCCGCCGCATCGAATTGGCTTAGTCTTGTGCTGGCAACAACTCCCAATATACATGGGATGAATCTTTGCGGAAGTAGTAAGGGATACCCCCGATAACGTATTTCTCATACTCGCGCAGGTAGGGTTCGGCTTCTTCTTGGGTTTCGTCCATCAACTGTGCGACCACATCCGGCTTGAGCACGCCAATCGAGTACGAATAATCCCACTTGTTGTGACCGGGGCGGTAATTTCCAGGATCAAAGAGGCTGGCATTTAGGTGGGCTGGCTGGCGGGCAATCACCGGGTCCACTTTCCCCTGCAGGTCAATACTGGTGCGTTCGGAGAAATAGGGCAGATTGCCGGCAGTCGCCACAGCAATGGTCGCTTCAGGGGTGGTTAGTTCGGCCAGGGTTAATCCCATGCCTACATAACGTTCGCTGCCAGAAACAAACACCGGTTTGTTTTGAAGCGTCCATACCCGGAAGGCATTTTGTACAGAGAGTGTATTGAAATTCAACAGACTCATCCCTGCCCACACAACCAACACGAACTGAATGAGTGGCTGCGCCCAAGCCGGGCGTTTTTTCAAGCTGGCCAGTACCGCTGAAACGAATTCACCAAGAGTGTGGGCGTACAACACGAAGAACAGCGGCATTACCACTGCGATGAAGCGGTTGGCGCCGCCTACATGCTCCCAGGCGTCGCCACCCACATAAACACTGTAGCCCACCTGAGCGAGGATGGCCGCCAGCAAAGCCAGCAATACTTTGCGCCGGTCGAGGATCAACAGCCCCAAGGGCAAGGCGAACAATGCCCAATTTGAAGCCCACAGAAAATCCCACAGGCGGCGCAAACCGATACTGATGCGCAACAGACTGGAGCCAGTGCCTAGTTTGAGGTAATACGTATTGGGCAGCGGATCCCCGTAATACACCATCCGCCAAAGGGTAAGCGCCAGCAATGTACCGCCCACCGCACCCACACCCGCCAGCAGGTGCCGGCGACGGTGGGCTGGGTCTATCCAAGCCAGGGCGGCCGTTAGTGCCATAGCTGGGGCGGCTGTGTCCATGCGCAGCAAAACGCCCAGGCCCAGCAGTACATACGCCCAAGGTTGGAAGTGATCCTGTTGCAGCGCGCGCAAGCTCAGCAGCAACGCCGTGCTGAGCAGCAGGGTTTGCAGGCCGACTTCCATCCCTTGCAGGCTCCAATTGTTGAGCGGGAAGTAAAAGGCAGTCAGAAAAACGGCCACCAACGCCACCAGCCGGTTGGCTGACAAATGTTCGGCCAAGCCTTTGATCATCCACAGGTTTAGCAACAGGCAAATCAAACTGATCAACTGAACATAAAGACTGGTTTCGGTCAGCGGCACAGGCAGGAGATGTACGCTGGACATGATTAGCACCCAAAGTGGATTGCTAAAGCCTTCCACACGCTCGCCACCTGCATTCCAAACCAAGCCCTCACCGCGGGCGAAATTCTTGGCAAACTGCATGGAGATCATGGCGTCGTCAAACAAGGCGTGAATAGGTTGACCCTCGATATCGACAAGTGTCCGCTGGATAAAAGCCCATCCATACAGCAGAAAAGCAACCAACAGGCCAACCATCGCCAGCCAATAGAAAGTTGAAGTTCTTGAGCTGAGTTTTTGCATCTGTGTATCTCCACTGGCGGACGACCGCGCAGCCATTTTATTTTCCACTTTGGGCGTTTACCTGGTCCCACAGGATATAGCTGGAATCTGTACGAATATAAAGCACAAAGCCTTCCAGCTCAAAATGTTCGAAGCCACCTGCCTCCAAGTAGGGCGCCATCTCGCGGCTGCTGCCCCAGATCTGAGCCACAATGTCCGGTTGCAACTGCACGATGGAATGCTGGTAGTCCCATTTGTTGTGGCCCGGGCGGAAAGTATCCTCTACATTGCTGAGCGTGCCGCCCACGCTGTGCGGTGCGCTGCTTGCAATAACTTTGTCGCTCTTGCCCAGCATGTCAATCCCGTAGCGGTCCGCAAAGTAGATGATGTTGCCTGCGGTGGCCACCGCAATGCGCGCTTCTGGCGTAGTGATCTGGTTGATCAGCAGGCCGATCCGCGTATAGCGTTCTGTGCCAGGGACGAAGATCGGCCGCTTGATCGTCAGCCACTTGTCGCGGGCGTCGTTCTCGTGGATGACATTGAAGCTGAACAGACTGGTGAAGACCAGCGCGGCCATCACGCCCTGGCTGGCCAAGGCGGTCCAGTTGTCTGGCCGCAACTGCAGCAACGTGCGGCGCAGTTTGTCCAGCACTTGCACGAAAAGCAAAAAGAACAAGGGCATGGCCAGGGCGATGAAGCGGTTGGCGCCGCCTTTGTGCTCCCAGGCGTCGCCGCCGACGTAAATGCTGTAAGCCAGCTGCCCAGCCAGCAAAGCAAACAAAAGCAGCGTCGCTTTGTCTGGCCAGAAGGCCAGCAGCAAGAGCGGGAGCAGGGCCAGGAACCAACCCGAATCCCATAGGAAACCGCCCAAAACATCTAAACCACGGCGCAGGCGTTCCGCCAGCGAGATACCGGCAACCTTGAGGGTATAGGTGTTGGGCACCAATTCTCCGTAGTACCAATAACGCAAGCTGGTTTGCAGGGCCAGCGAAGCGGCCAGCAACCCCAGGCCCCAGAGCAAATGCTGGCGGCGATACGGTGCATCCTGCCAGACTTGCAGGATGCACAGGGCGGTCAGGGGCACCAGCATGTCCACCCGTATCCAGGTGCCCAGCGCCAGCAGAGCATAAGGCCAAAGCGAAAAGCGCCCGCCATCCCGGGCGCGCAGTGCCAGCCAGACCGCGCTGCTGAGCAGCAGCGTCAGCAGGCCGACTTCCATACCCTGCAAGGCCCAGTTGTTGAGATGGAAATAGAACGCCGTCAGCCCGGCGGCCAGCAGCGCCGCCAGCTCGCTTGCTAGCAGGCGCCGGCCGACCAGCCAAACAACCACAATGTTCAAGCCCAGAAAGATGGCGCTGCTGATCTGGATGGGCAGGCTGACCGTCTCGGGCGGCAAGCTCAGCTTGTGAAAAAGAGCCATGAACAGCACCCACCCAGGGTTGCTAAAGCCCTCCACGCGCTCGCCACCGGCGTTCCATACCAGGCCATCTCCATGGGCCAAGTTGCGCGCGTATTGCATCGAGATCATCGCATCGTCAAATAGAGCGTAATAGCGCTGTTCATCTATGACAAAGCTGGTGCGTTCAATAAACCGTGCGCAGTAAAAGGCAAAAGCCAATAAGATGCCGATAAGACCAAGAATGCCCAAAAGCCGAGCGGCCTTTGGAGAAAGCACAGGCGCTTTTAACATAAGAAAGGGATTATAACCAACCAGACGTATATAGCTGTTTAGGGGCCTTGGTGGTATGATTTCTGCCGTAAACACCCGCGTTTGACAGCCTGCCACTCTGCGCAGGCTGTTTTGTGCCGGGTCATTTTAGGAGTTAAATGGCAACCCAAGAAAAATCCAATGTATTGAATACCCCTTATGGCGGCGCCTTGGTCAACCTGGTCAAGACTGGGGCTGAGCGTGATGCTTTGCTAGAACAAGCCAGCCGTTTGCCGGATGTGCGCCTGTCCCCGCGTTCGTTGCATGACTTGGAACTGCTGGCGGTGGGCGCTTTCTCCCCACTGGACCGGTTTATGGGCCAGGCGGATTACGAACGCGTGATGGAAGAGATGCGCCTGGCCGATGGCACTCTTTTCCCATTGCCGATCACCCTGACGGTCAAGAGCGATGAACTGCCCAAGAGCGACCAGGTCGTGTTGCGAGATGTGCGCAACAACGCCTTCGCCATCATGGACATCGAAGAGACGTTCAAGTGGGATCCTCAGGTTGAAGCCCAGAAGGTGCTGGGCTCCACGGACCCGCGCCATCCGCTGGTCTCGGAGATGATCCGTTGGGGCGACCTGTGCATTTCCGGCAAGCTGCAGGTCTTTGACCTGCCGATGTACAGTGACTTCGTCGAATTGCGCCGCACCCCGGCGGAAGTGCGCGCTCTCTTGGAGGAGATGGGCAACCACAATGTGGTCTTCTTCCAAACCCGCAACCCAATGCACCGCATCCACGAAGAGCTGACCAAGCGGGCCGCCGAGCAGGTCAGTGGCAGCCTGGTGATCCATCCCGTGGTCGGCCTGACCAAACCCGGCGATGTGGATCATTACACACGTGTGCGCGTGTACCGTAGCTTGGTCGAAAACTATTACGACAAGAACAAGACCGTATTGAGCTTGCTGCCGCTGGCGATGCGCATGGCCGGCCCGCGTGAGGCGCTTTGGCACGCCATTATCCGCCGCAACCATGGCGCCACGCATTTCATTGTTGGCCGGGACCACGCCGGTCCTGGCAAAGACGGCAACGGCAAGCCGTTCTATGGTCCTTATGATGCCCAGGAATTGCTCTCTAAACACCAGGATGAGATTGGTGTGAAGATGGTGCCCTTCAAGGAGCTGGTCTACCTGGCGGATGAAGAACGCTATGTAGAGGCCGGCCAGGAACCGGCCGGCGCCAAGATCCTCAACATCTCCGGTACCCAAGTGCGCGACAACTACCTGGCCAAGGGCGAATATCTTCCGGAATGGTTCACTCGTCGTGAAACCTCCGAAATCCTGATGGAAATGTACCCCCCGCGCCACAAGCAGGGTTTCTGCCTGTGGTTCACGGGCCTGAGCGGATCCGGCAAGTCCACTGTGGCGCAGTTGGTCACCTCGCTGTTGATGGAGCGCGGTCGCCAGGTGACCGTCCTGGACGGTGACGTGGTACGCACGCATCTCTCCAAGGGCTTGGGCTTCAGCCAGGAAGATCGTGACACGAACATCCTGCGCATCGGTTTTGTGGCCGGTGAGCTGGTGCGCCAGCATGGCGCTGTGATTGCCGCCGCCATCAGCCCCTTCCGGGCGGCGCGCAACGAATGCCGCAAGATGGTCGGCGAAGATCGCTTCATTGAGATCTTTGTCAATACGCCTGTGGAAGTCTGTGAGCAGCGCGACGTCAAGGGCCTGTATGCCAAGGCGCGCCGCGGTGAGATCACCGGTTTCACTGGAGTCGACGACCCCTACGAGGAGCCGCGCAATCCCGAGATCACCTTGGACACGGTCAAGAACTCCCCGGAGCAAAATGCCCGCCAGATCATTCAATATCTGGAGGACCAGGGGCTGATCCTGCCGGTCTCCGGCAATGGAGCCAAGTAGGCTGCACACCAGGGCAGCCCGTTGCCCACCATGTCCGCACTCCCTTCTTTTGACCTGACTGCCCGCGCTGCCGTAGTTACCGGCGGCGCGGGCTTGCTTGGCCGCCAGTTTTGCCAAACCCTGGCCGCCGCCGGGGCGGCGGTGCTGGTGGCGGACATGGACCTGGGCGCTGCTGAAGCGGTGGTCGAGGGCATCCGCGCTGCCGGCGGGCGGGCGGCGGCCCACCAAACGGACGTGGGCCAGGCTGATTCTGCCCGGGCGATGGCTGCTGCCGCGGCCGAGCAGTTCGGCAGCCTGGACATCTTGGTCAACAGCGCCGCCCTGGATCCCAAGTTCGACGAATCCGGCGCGGGCAAACACAGCAGCGCCTTTGAAGACTATGCGTTGGAAACCTGGGAAGCCGCACTGAAAGTTAACTTGACCGGCGCCTTCCTGTGCTCGCAAGCCGCAGTGGCGTACATGCTCTCTCAGGGTCACGGTGTGATTATCAATATCTGCTCCACCTATGGCCTGGGCGGGCCAGACCAACGTCTGTACCAACGCCCGGGTCAGCCTGCCCAGTACAAACCGGTGGATTACACCGTCACCAAAGCGGGCATTTTAGGGCTGACCAAGTACCTGGCCACCTATTACGGTGACAAAAACCTTCGCGTGAACGCCCTCACACCGGGGGGCGTATTCAACGGACATGACGAGCATTTTGTGCAGCAATACTCTGCCCGTACAGTTCTGGGGCGCATGGCCCAGCCGGATGAGATGAATGGCGCGCTGCTCTTCCTAGCCTCGGATGCTTCCAGCTACATGACGGGCGCCAATCTGGTCGTGGACGGGGGCTGGACTGCCTGGTGAGTGCCAAGAAGCCGGAAGTTCTGGCGATCATCCCCGCCCGCGGCGGCTCCAAGAGCATTCCGCGTAAAAATGCACTCCCCTTTCTGGGACATCCTTTATTGGCCTATAGTGTCGCCGCCGGAGTGCAAGCCCAGCGCGTGACCCGCACCATCATTTCCACCGACGATGCCGAAATGGCTGAGCTGGTTCGCCAATATGGGGCCGAAGCACCCTTCTTGCGCCCGGCTGAATTCGCTCAGGACAGCACTCAAGATTTGCCAGTCTTCCAGCATGCTTTGGGCTGGCTGGCGGAGAACGAAGACTACCATCCTCAGATCGTGGTGCAGCTGCGCCCCACCTCTCCGGTGCGGCCGCACGGCCTGGTGGATGAAGCTGTGGAGATTCTGCTCAACCACCCATCTGCCGATTCCGTGCGCGGCGTAGTACCCTCTGGCCAAAATCCTTACAAGATGTGGCGGGTAACCGAAGGCGAGGCGTTGCAGCCCCTGCTGACTTTGGATGGCAATCCGGAGCCTTACAACTCGCCCCGCCAGGTCTTGCCGCCGGCCTACTGGCAGACCGGACATGTGGATGCCATTCGGGCGGCGACGATTTTGAAAGGCAGTATGAGCGGCGCGTCGATCTGGCCGGTGCACATTGACCCCCGCTATGCAGTGGATATTGATACCCACAACGATTGGAAGCGGGCAGAGTGGCTGGCCGCCTCAGGCGAATTGGACCTGGTCTGGCCCGGAGCCTCTCGGCGGCCGCTGCCCGCCGAGGTGCGCTTGCTGGTGCTGGACTTCGACGGCGTGATGACCGACAACCGTGTCTGGGTGGATCAGGATGGCCGCGAACAAGTGGCCGCCAACCGGGGCGATGGGCTGGGCTTGCTGCAATTGCGCAAAGCAGGGGTGCAGACCCTGGTAATGTCGATGGAGACCAACCCGGTGGTGGCGCGCCGCTGTGAAAAGTTGGGCATTGAGTATTATCAAGGCATTGAAGATAAAGCTACTTTGTTAAAGAAGATATTGGCTGAAAAACAGATCGCGGCCGAAAACACGGTTTATATTGGCAATGACACCAACGACCTGCCCTGCTTCCCTCTGGTGGGTTGCGCCGTGGCGGTGGGCGACTCCCATCCAGCCGTATTGCGCCAGGCAGACAGGGTTTTGATCTACCCTGGCGGTCGCGGCGCAGTCCGCGAGCTTTGTGATTTAATTCTAGAGAACCTCCCCAAGGAGAACAGATGAAGCGTGAAATTCAGCTTGGTAAGCGCATGGTCGGCGATGGTCACCCTGCTTATATCATCGGCGAGATTGGCATTAACCACAACGGCGATATTGACGTCGCTAAGCAGCTGATTGACCTGGCCAAGTGGGCCGGCGCCGACGCAGTCAAGTTCCAAAAGCGCACTCCGGAATTGGCCACGCCTCCCGACCAGCGCGATAAGATGCGTGAGACTCCTTGGGGTTACATTACTTACTTAGATTATCGCTACAAAGTGGAGTTTGACGAGGCGGCTTATCGTGAGATTGATGCCCACTGCAAGCAAAAAGGCATGGACTGGTTTGTCTCGGTGTGGGATTTGGAATCGATCGATTTTATGGAGGCCTTTGACACACCGTGCTACAAAGTGCCCTCCGCCGCCATGACCGACCACGAAATGCTGCGCAAGCTCAAGAAGACCGGCCGCCCAATTATCCTGTCCACCGGTATGTCGACCGATGAGCAGATCAAGGCCTCGGTGGATGTGGTGGATACTGACAATCTGGTACTGACCCACACCACCAGCACCTACCCTTGCGAGCCGGAAGAGCTCAACCTGCGCATGATCCAGACATTGCAGGAACAATATCCCTGTCCGGTGGGCTATTCCGGCCATGAAGTCGGCCTGGTGACCTCCGCCGTGGCCGTAGCCATGGGTGCCTGCTTGGTCGAGCGTCACATCACCCTGGACCGGGCCATGTGGGGCACTGACCAGGCCGCCTCTGTGGAACCGGGCGGTCTGCAGAAACTGGTCAAATACATCCGGGTGACCGAGCAGTCTCTGGGAGACGGAAAGAAGCGCGTCTATGACAGCGAATTGCCTTCGCTGAAAAAGATGCGCCGCGTGCAATAGCACGCGCCCGGCCGGGGAGCGCCTTGTTTGCACGCATCTCCTCCAAGCTGCGCAATCTGCTAAGCACCTACCGCGCCCGGCGCATTGCCCGGGGCACGGCCACCAAGGCGGAGCCGCAAGGCCCCGCAGTGGTGTTTTTTAACGCCTCAGCGCGTATGGGCTTCATTAGTCAGAATGCGGCCTTCTCCATCTTGTCGGCCTGGGGACTGCGTTTGGCCGGGGTGCGCATTGTACATTTTGTTTGCCACAGCGGCATGCGCCGCTGCGTGCTGGGCACCAATGCGCTGGATCCCAACGAAGAGCCCGAATGCGACCAATGCATAGCATTGTCCCGCCACCTGTATGCCGATGCGGAGACGCGCTGGTTTGGCTTTGAGGAGCGGGCTGAAATAGGGGCGGCTATTCAGGGCATGGATTTGGCGCAGCTGGCGGAGTACAACTACCAAGGCTGGCCGCTGGGCCAGCTGGTGCTGCCCAGCTTGCGCTGGGCGCTGCGCCGCCACCACTTGGAAGATGACAAGCAGACACGCATCTTCTTCCGGCAGTACATCCTCTCGGCATACAACGTAGCCCAGGAATTTGAGCAGATGCTGGATGCGGTGCAGCCCAAAGCGGTCGTGCTCTTCAACGGCATCATGTTCCCCGAGGCGACCGCCGCCCTGGCCGCCCGGCGGCGCGGCCTGCGCACCATCACCCATGAAGTTGGCTTGCGACCCTTCACCGCCTTTTTCACTGAGGGAGAGGCTACCGCGTACCCTATGGATATTCCCGCTGACTTCCAGCTGGATGGTGCCCAAAATGCTCAGTTGGATGAATACCTGGGCAATCGCTTCCAGGGGCGTTTTAGCATGGCGGGCGTGCAGTTTTGGCCGCAGATGCAAGAGTTGGGTGATGCTTTTCTAGGCATGGCCGCCCAGTTCAAACACATCGTACCCATATTCACCAACGTTATCTTTGATACCAGCCAGGTGCATGCCAATACCCGCTTTGCCCACATGTTTGCCTGGTTGGATGCCCTGCTGCCCATCATCCGCCAGCATCAAGACACATTGTTTGTCATCCGCGCCCATCCGGATGAAATGCGCCCCAACAGCAAGAAGAAGAGCCGCGAGAGCGTGGCTGAGTGGGTGCAGGCCAACCGTGTGGCTGAATTGCCCAATGTGATTTTTGTGGATGCCACCGAGTACCTCAGCTCTTATGCGCTCATCCAGCGTTCGCATTTTGTGATGGTCTACAACTCCTCTATTGGCCTGGAAGCTTCTATTTTGGGCAAACCGGTGTTGAGCGCCGGGGCGGCGCGCTATACCCAGTACAAGACCGTTTTCTATCCCGCGTCTGCCGGTGAATATTTGGACCAGGTGAATCAGTTCCTGGCCGCTGAGAGCGTGACGCAGCCGGCTGAAATGGTCAGCGAAGCGCGCCGGGTGTTGTATTACCAGCTGTATCGGACGGCGCTGCCCTTTGGCGATTTTCTGTATCCGCACACTACCAAGGGTCTGGTGCATTTCAAAGATTTCCCCGCAGAGGCTTTGCGGCCGGAAAACTCAGCGGCGGTGCAGGCCGTTCTCGACGGCGTGGTAAACGACGGGCCTTTTCTGGTATAAGACTGCCAAATGAGCACTGATATAACGGACACCCCCTTGATGGATGAATTGCGTGCCTTGCTGGCCGAAACTTTCCGTGTGGATTTGACTGAGATCAGCGCGGATGCCCAATTGGGGGAGTTGCCTCAATGGGATTCGATGGCACATATGGATCTGATGCTGGCTTTGGAAGCTCGCTATGGGGTGCAAATCACCGCAGAGACGATTGGCGGGCTGACCAGCCTGACCCTGATCCTGGCCTATGTAGAAGGGTTGCCGAATGGCGGCTGAACACCGCTTCGCACTGCAGGTAATCATTCCCAGCCACTTGGTGGGCCAAGTGCAGTCCAAATTGGCTTATGTCGATGAGGCGATCGAAGCTGCGCAGATCGCGCCTGACGGCGACAGCGTCCAACTGCAGCTGCGCAGCAGCTTGAGCGCTAAGGTATTGAGCGCACTCGAGGCCAAGGTGCAGCAAGTGGTGGCGGATATGGCCAGCGGCGCCTTGCCCCCCAAGGTAGAGATATTGGAAGACCACATGGCCCGCCCGGTGCCGTATGCCACCGACCCGATGCCTGAGCTGTTGGCGCGCGCTGAAGTGAGCCGCGAGCACACCGGCATTTACTCGTTGGGGCCACTGGTCACGCGCCTGATCGAAGTCTTTGAGCGCTATTTTGTGCGCCTGGCCGCTGAATTTGAGGCCGCTCCGCAGCGTTTTCCGACCTTGATCTCCGCGGAGAAGCTGGATCGGGTCAAGTATTTCCGCGCTTTTCCCCACTCGTTGACCTTTGCTACGCACCTGCGTGAAGACCTGCATGTGATCAATGACTTTGCCGAGCACACGCATTATGAAGAGACTGGTCTCAATGCGCCCCCAGAGGCTTTCTCCAAGATCCAGGCGCTGCTCTCCCCGGCGGTGTGCTACCACTACTATTTTGCCCTGGCAGACAGACCGCTGCCCGGCGGCCAGCTGACTGCCACCGCGGTGGGGCACTGCTTCCGCTACGAGTCCAGTAACTTGAACACCCTGGAACGCTTGTGGGATTTCACCATGCGCGAGATCATCTTCGTCGGCCCGGCCGACTTCGTGCTGGAGAACCGTGAGCGCGGCCGCCAGAAAGTCGCCGCCTACCTGGAACAGATCGGTCTGGCTTACCTGGTCGAGAGCGCCAACGACCCCTTTTTCGTCGGTGAGTTCCGCAAGCAAGCCGCCTTCCAGAACGCCTTTCAACTCAAATATGAAATCCGCGCCCGACTGCCGTTCAAAGACAGCTCGCTGGCGGTGGGTTCCTACAATTACCATCAGGACTTCTTTGGCCGCCACCTCAACATCACCCTGCCCGATGGCAAGCCTGCCCACACCGGCTGTGTCGCTTTCGGTCTTGAGCGCCTGGCTTATGCCTTCCTGAGCCAATATGGACTGGAGCCCGCAGCCTGGCCGGCGCTGGTGCGCGAGGCATTGCATGGCTGATTGGCCGGTGCGCTCCGCCGAAGAAGCCGACCTGCCCGCGGCCGCGGCGGCCTGGCTGCGCTTGCAGCACTTCCATCATAGCCTGGGGTTGGCTTTTCCCCTGCCCGAGGACGCGGCCGAGAAATGGCTTGGCAGTTTTCAGCGCAGCTTGGGCCGTTTTAGCTTTTTATGGGTGGCCGGGCCTGTGGGGCAGCCCGGCGCCTTTTTGCTGGCGCGTGTGAAGCAGAGCGCCGCCTTTTTGGGCGCTGTGCAAGTGGGCGAGATCAGCGATTTGTATGTAGACGAATCACTGCGCGGCTCCGGCTTGGGCGCGCAGTTGACCGAAACGGCTTTGCAGAAATTCCGTGAATTGGGCCTGCATTCTGTGGAAGTGCAGGTGCAGGTGGGCAACCAGGCTGGGTTGGATTTTTGGCACAAGCAGGGCTTTGCCACTGACCTGACCCTGGTGCGCAAGGTGCTGTAACATGCCGCTGCCGGAACTGACCGTGGATGCATTGGGCCAGGCTTTACAGACCGTCGGCGTGCAAGCGGGCGACGGCCTGCTGGTGCACTCAGCTTTGCACCCGCTGGGTCGCCCCCAGGGCGGGCTCGAAATGGTGCTGGCCACGCTGCGTGAGCTGATTGGCGAGGAAGGCACCCTGGCCGTGCCGACTTTTAATTTCGCCTTCGCCCGCGGCGAAGACTATGACCCTTACGCCACTCCTTCGCAAGGTATGGGCGCCTTCTCTGAATTCGTGCGCACACAACCCAAGGTCCTGCGCACCACCCACCCCATGCAATCGCTGGCTTTGCTGGGGAAACATGCCAAAGCGCTGGCCGTGCCGGATACCTGCTCCGCCTTTGATCAGGGCTCGGCCTTTGAAGGCATGCTGCAGTTGGACTTCAAACTTCTGCTGCTAGGCGCTGACATTCAAGCTGCCTCCATGGTGCATTACAGCGAACAGCGCGCCAATGTGCCGTATCGCTATTGGAAAGACTTTCATGCCCGCGTGCACCTTGGCGGGCAGTGGCTGCCCAAGAAATATTTGATGTTCGTGCGGGATGAGCAGTACCAGCCCCAGCTGCGCCTGGCCCCGATTCAAGAAGCATTACAAGCTGCCGGGCAATGGCGCCAAACTCCCTTGCACTTTGGGCAGGTAGCCGCCTGCCGCCTGACGGACTTTGTGACTGCCACGGATGCACTGCTGGCCGCCGACCCCTGGGCCTTGGTGGCCAACCGCCCGGAGGTTGCATGAGCAGCATGCTGGAGCTCATTGAGGAGCTGTGGCGGCTACCGCGCCATCTGGTCTCGGACGGCTACGATGCCGCTCTGGCGCGCCTGGCCGAAGAAGTGCCCATGACCATCCACGAAGTGCCCAGCGGAACCAAGATCTGGACCTGGACCGTGCCAGAAAAATGGAGTTGTGACGAAGCTTATTTGGAGACCCTGGACGGCCGCCGCTTGATCGACCTGGCCGACAGTCCCCTGCACGTGGTTTCGTACTCGCTACCGTTTGAGGGCGAAGTCAGCCGCCAGGAACTGCTCAAACATTTGCACAGCCATCCTCACCTGGCGCAGGCTACTCCCTTTGTCTTCAAGTATTACCAGCGTGATTGGGGCCTGTGTGCGCCCAAGACTTTAATCGACAGCCTGGACCAAGAAAGCTACCGGGTGAAGATCGCGGCTCGCTTTGAAGCCGGCACGCTTAAGATCGGCGAGGTCTTTGTGCCCGGTGAAGTTGAGGATTGCTTTGTGCTGGCTGCCCATCTAGACCACCCAGCGCAGGTTAACGATGATCTCAGCGGGGTGGTGGTCGGGTTGGACGTGATGCGCACCGTGCTGGCCGGTCCCAGGCCGCACTACGGCGTGCGCTTCCTGGTCTTTCCCGAAACTCAGGGGTCCATCGCTTACCTCAGCCAGCATGAGCCTTTGATCGCGCAGATGCGCGGCGGGCTGTTCTTGGAGATGCTGGGCAACGATGCGCCGCATAGCTTACAGCTCTCCCACCAGGCCCACAGCCCGGCCGACGGCGCTCTGGTGCTGGCGCTGCGTCAACGCGAGCCCGAGGCCTATGTGGGCGCCATGCGCACCATCATTGACAATGACGAGCGCCAATTCAATGCGCCTGGCGTACGGGTACCCATGCTCTCGCTCTCACGGGTGGTGGACCCGCAGCTGCCCGCATCGCGCTTCTATCCTTATCCACAATATCACTCCGATCTGGACAACCCAGAGATCGTCTCACAGCCAAGGCTGGAAGCTTCGCGTGATCTGGTGCTGGCATTGCTGGCCGCCTTTGACCAGACGCGCTACCTGGTCAACCACTACAAAGGTGAGATCTTTGCCTCCGGCTTTGGGCTGTGGGTGGACTATCGCCAAGACCCGGAGGGCCACCGCCGCCACTTTCGCATTATGGATCGCATTGACGGGACGCGCAGCGCTGCCGATATTGCCCTGGAGCTGGATTGCAGTCTGGAGCAGGTGATGGAGGTGGTGGATCCGTTGCTTGAAAAGGGCCTGGTCTCGCTTAGCGATCGGCCGCAACCCAGCGACCCGCACCTGGGAGCTGCATGAGCCTGCTGACTGCACTTAAGACGCCGTTCAAACAGGCGCGCTGGCAGTGGCGCCGGGCGCAGGCCGCTCGGCGCTGGGGCCGGCAGCAGGCGCAGTCGGTCCCGGCCGTGGTGGGCAACGCCATGCCCAAGTCCGGCTCGCACTTGCTGATCCAGATCCTTAACGGCCTCACGGAGCTTGGCCCCTTTGTGGACCCCGGCATGCCGCCGCTCAGCCGTTCAGCGGCCAACCACAACCTGCCGCAGGTGCAGGTGGTCGCCAACCTGCGCCGGCTGGGGCCGGGCGATATTGCTTACTGTTATTTGCATGCGCGTGATCCCTATATTGAAGAGCTAACCCGACCGGGCGTTGCGGCTTTCTTTGTTTACCGCGACCCGCGTGACGTGATCGTCTCACAGGTTTTTTACGCCACGCAAATGCACGCGGGCCATAGCATGCACGAATACTACAACCAGGAACTCTCCAGCGTGGAAGAGCGCATCAATGCCGCCATTCAAGGGGTGCACACGGACACTGCCCGGCTTTCATCGATCACCGCTAAATACGAGCACTACCTGGGTTGGCTGCAGCAGCCGGCAGTATGCAGCTTGCGGTTTGAAGACCTGATTCTGGAGCGTCCCGCCGCCCTGGGCCGTGTGCTGGACCACTTGGCGGAGCACGGCTTCACTCCGCTGGCCCCACGCCAACAAGCCATTGATGTTTTGACCGCGGCGGTCAAACCGCGTGCCTCGGGCACGTTCCGGCGCGGCCAACCGGGCGAATGGAGCGAGCATTTCACCGAAGCCAACAAGCAAAACTTCAAAACGGTCACTGGTGACCTGTTGCAGCGTCTGGGGTACGAACGAGACCGCAAATGGTAAGCCCCGCTTTCACCGCCCGCCTGGCCCGGCGCCGCTTGCGCCGCTGGTTGGCCCAGGCCCGCTTTGCGGGCCTGCCCATTGGACAGATGCCCTGGCTTTTTGGCAATTCCTTCCCCAAGAGCGGAACCCACCTGCTGACGCAAATCCTGGCCGGTTTTTCTGGTTTGGGACCGGTAGCAGCGAGCGGCATGCCGCCAGTGCTGACCTTTGAAGGCGCCAGCGGCCAACCCCGGCCGCTGAACGCCATTCTGGCTGACTTAGAACGTTTGCAGCCCGGCGATATTGGCTATGGCCATTTGCATGCTTTGCCGCAGTTGGTATCCAAACTTGCTTCACCGGGTGCGGCCGCATATTTTATTTACCGGGACCCGCGCGATGTGGTCGTCTCACATGTCTTTTATGTCACGGATATCAGCAGCCGGCACGTACACCACGAGTACTACATGCATCAACTCAAAAGCTTTGATCAGCGTCTCGAGGTTAGTATCCTCGGTCGCCCAGAGTTGGAAGTACCCTTTCCGGATGTGCGCGCCCGCTTTGAACCTTATCTGGGCTGGTTGGAACAGCCCGCCGTGCTGAGTCTGCGCTACGAAGACCTTTTGCAGGATACTCTTGGCCAGCTGGGTCTTATTTGGGACTACACGTTGCAGCGCGGTTTTCAGACCCGCTCCAGCCGGGAGAACGGCCTGAAGGTGCTTGCTCGCGCCATCCAGCCCGAAGATTCGCCTACGTTTCGCAGCGGTCGTTCAGGCGGCTGGAAGAAACACTTTACCCCCGCTCACAAAAAGCTCTTTAAAACCGTTACTGGCGATCTGTTGCAGCGCCTGGGGTACGAAAAAGACCAGAACTGGTAAGATTCGGCCATGCAGCCCCCTGCAAACGCCAAGAATCCCCGCGTGTCCTTTGTGATCCGGGCGTTCAATGAGCAAAAGCATCTTGGCAATCTATTAGCGGCCATCGAGCAGCAAAGTTTCCGTGATTACGAGATCATCCTGGTCGACTCTGGCTCCACAGACGCCACGCTGGAGATTGCGGCGCGTTATCCGGTGCGCGTCCTGCACATCCAGCCGAGCGATTTCACATTTGGCCGTTCGCTGAATATGGGCCTGGCTGCAGCGCGCGGCGAATTCGCCGTGCTAGCCAGCGCCCATGTGCTGCCGCTCAGTCCTGAATGGCTGGCCAACTTGATTGCGCCTTTCGACGATCCAGTGGTGGCGATTGCTTATGGAAAACAACGCGGCGGCGAAGGCACCAAGTTCTCCGAAGGCCAACATTTCATCAAATGGTTTCCTGAAGAGACCGACCTGGACCAGCCCAGCCCATTTTGCAACAACGCCAATCTGGCTTTGCGCCTGTCTGTTTGGAAAGCGCAGCCATATGATGAGCACTTGACTGGCCTGGAAGATATCGCTTGGTCCTCAGCCTTGCGCGAGCAGGGTTACAAGATCGCCTATGTAGCTGAGGCCGGTGTGGCGCACCTGCATGACGAGAGCCCGGCGCAGGTAATTAACCGACACCGCCGCGAGGCGCTGGCCCTGCGCCAGATCCTGCCCAAGAGCCGCTTTAGTTTGGGCAATATGCTCAGCCTGTTCGTGCGCAGCGTTTTCTCCGATCTGGAAGCCGCCCTGCGCCAGGGCGTGCTGCTGCGCGAGCTGGGCGGCATTATCACTTTTCGTTTTCTGCAATACTGGGGCACCTATCGCGGTTACCGCGGGCCCCTGACCCCCAGCCCAGCTTTGCAGCAGGTCTTCTATTATCCGCCCAGTGCTTTGGAGAAAAAATCTACAAGTGGGGCCAGAGCTGCTGACCGGCGCGGCGAAAACCCGGCGAGCGTGCGCTGATGACGGCTCCCCGCATCGTGGCTTTGGTGCCCATGCGCGAACATTCGGAACGCGTGCCGGCCAAGAACTATCGCCTGCTGGCTGGGCGACCTCTGTTCCATTACATCATCGAAGCTTTGTTGGCCTGCCCGCAGATCAGTGAAGTGGTGGTGGACACAGACAGCCCCAGCATCCAACAGGGGCTGTCGCAAGACTTTCCAGCGGTGCGCGTGCTGACGCGCCCCGAACATTTGCGGGCCGGCGAAATCCCGATGAACACCATCCTGCTGCACGATACAGCACAGGTCCCGGCCGATTTGTATTTGCAAACCCACAGTACCAATCCGCTGCTGCAGCCGGCTACTATTCAAGCGGCGATCCAGGCGTTTTTGGCGGACCCCAGTAAAGATTCGCTCTTCACGGTTACGGCCTTGCAAACCCGCTTGTACGATGGCGCCGGGGCGGCCATTAACCACAACCCGCGGGAATTACTGCGCACCCAGGATTTGCCAGCGGTGTATGAAGAGAATTCGTGTTTGTATTTGTTCACGCGTGAGAACCTGGAAAAATACGACCATCGCATTGGCCCTGCGCCGCTGATGTTCCCCATCCCGCGTGCGGAAGCCTGGGATATAGATGAGGAGCTCGACTTTCAAGTGGTTGACTTTCTGATGCGCCAACGCCAGGCAGGTTAAATGTCCAAGACGGTTATGCTTTCTGCCCCTTACATGCTGCCCACCGTGGAGCGTTTTCGCCCAGCCTTGGCCCGCTACGGCATTGAATTGATTGTCCCGCCAGTCGAGGAGCGCATGGAAGCCGAGCAGATCTTGCAATACGCCGGCCAGTTCGATGGGGCCATTTGCGGCGACGATCGCTTTACGGCGGAAGTGCTGGCTGCCTGCGCGCCGCGCCTCAAAGTGATCTCCAAGTGGGGCACAGGCATCGACTCGATCGACCAGGTCGCCGCTGCGCGGCTGGGCATTGCCGTGCGCAACACGCCCGGCGCCTTCACCGAGCCGGTGGCCGATTCGGTGCTGAGCTATATCCTCGCCTTTGCCCGCCAATCGCCCTGGATGGACCGGGCGATGAAAGCCGGCCAATGGGAGAAGCTGCCCGGCCGCTCGCTGTCTGAATGCACTCTGGGGGTGATTGGTGTCGGCCGCATCGGCAAGGCCGTGCTGGGTCGCGCTCAGGGTTTTGGCATGCACCTGTTGGGCTATGACGTTCTTGAGATGCCCGTTGATTTCCTGCAGAGCGTGCCCGTGCAAATGACCAGCCTGGAGCATCTGCTGGCCGAAGCCGACTTTATCAGCCTGAATTGCGACCTCAATCCGAGCAGCCAGCACATTATCAATGCTGGCACTCTGGCTCAGGTCAAGCCCGGGGCGGTGTTGGTAAACACCGCCCGCGGCCCTCTGGTGGACGAGAAGGCCCTGGTGGCAGCCCTGCAAGCCGGGCGGCTGGCCGGCGCCGGCTTGGATGTGTTTGAGCATGAGCCGTTGCCGCAAGACAGCCCACTGCTGGCCATGGATAACGTGCTGCTGGCCGCCCACAATTCCAATGCCAGCCCGCGCGCTTGGGAACAGGTGCATTGGAACACCATCCGCAATCTGCTGGAAGGCCTGGGGCTGGCGGCGGACAGCCTGCGTCCTGAGGATTACCCCCCGCTGGCCTAAGCAGGCCACAGCAGCATGGATACAATACCCAAGATGGACAAACGCCGAACTGTATTGGTTACCGGGGCCGCGGGTGGGGTAGGCCGGGCCGCGGCCGAGCTATTTGCCCAGCAGGGCTGGCAGGTATGGGCGCTGGATATTGAGAGCCCTAAATCGGTGCTGCCGGCTGAAGTTGAATTCCTGCACAGCGACGCAGCGGACCCGGCCCAGATCGATGCCGTAGCTGCAGAGCTTATTGCCCAGCTCCCGAACGGGCTGGACGCCCTGGTCAACAATGCAGCCGTGCAGATCACCAAGCCCATCAATGAAACTTCCTTTGAAGAATGGGACTGGGTCCACGCTGTTAATCTACGCGCACCGTTTTTGTATGTCAAAGCCTTTTATGCCGCTTTGCTGCAGGCGCGCGGTGCGGTGGTCAATGTGTCTTCTGTACATGCCCAGGCCACCTCGGCCGAAATTGGCGCATATGCCAGCACCAAGGGCGGCTTGCTGGCGCTGACCCGGGCGATGGCGATTGAATTCGCCCCGCACGGCGTGCGCGCCAACGCGGTGCTGCCCGGTGCCACGGACACACCCATGCTGGCCGCCGGTCTTGGCCGCGGCCATGTCGCTGGCGGCAGCCTCGAGCAACGCAAGGCCGACCTGGCTGGCAAGATCTTGCTGCAGCGCCTGGCGGCCCCCGCAGAGATCGCTGAGGTCATCTACTTCCTGGCCGATGCTGCGCGTTCCAGCTATATCACCGGCCAATCAATCGTCGCCGACGGCGGCGCGCTGGCTCGTCTCAGCACTGAATGAGTTCTTCTTTGCGCCACCAAGCCAAACGTCTGGTGCCCGCCCCGCTGTGGGCCGCCGGACGCCAGTCCTGGCTGGCATTGCGCCACGCCGCCTTGTGGCCGGCGGCCGCCTGGCACCCATGGCGACGAGCCAGTCGCCGGCGCCTGGCAACTTACAAGCGCGCCTATGCCGGTCGGCGCGCCTTCATTCTGGGCAATGGTCCCAGTCTGGCGCACACAGACGTAAGCAGGCTCAAAAATGAATACACCTTTGGCATGAACCGGGTCTATCTCGCCTTCCCAGAGTGGGGTTTCCCCACCAGCTTTTTTGTGTGCGTCAATGACCTGGTGGTCGAGCAGTCGGCCGCGGATATTCAGGCGCTGCCACTGCCCAAATTCCTCTCGTGGCGGGCGCGGCGCTTTATCACTCCGGACGAGCACACCACCTTTTTGCATACCACCTACGAACGCCCCCTTTTTGCTCGGGATGTGAGTGGGCGCGTATGGGAAGGCGCCACGGTGACTTATGTGGCCTTGCAATTGGCCTTCCACATGGGCTTTGAAGAGGTGATTTTGATCGGCGTGGACCACAGCTTCAGTGCTAAGGGCACACCCAACACTACCGTGGTTTCCCAAGGCGCCGACGCAGATCATTTCAACAAGGACTATTTTGGGGCCGGCTTCCGCTGGCAACTGCCCGACCTGGATATGTCCGAGCGCTCCTACGCCATGGCGCGCGCCGCTTATGAAGCCGCCGGTCGCCGGGTGCTGGACGCCACCCTGGGCGGCAAGCTCACAGTCTTCCCCAAGGTTGACTATAATTCTTTGTTCTGACCCTTCGTATGAGACAAGCCAAACGCAACAACCCCGCCTGGCAAGCGCGCATTTCTGCGCGCTGGGCTGAAATCCTCTTGATCCTCCTGATGGTATTGGGTTTTGGCCTGCGTCTGGTGGATTTGACCGACCCTCCCCTGGACTTTCACCCCACCCGCCAGCTGCGCGGCGCGGTAGTGGCGCGCAGCATTTACTACCAGCTCTCGCCCTCCCCGGATGCGTTCATCCAGCAGCAGGCAGTCAACATGCGCAACAGCGTCGCTGACCTGGAACCGCCGATCCTGGAGAGTCTGGTGGCCGGCGGATATCTGCTGGTAGGCGGTGAGCAGTTGTGGGTGGCCCGGGTTCTGTCCTCATTGTTTTGGGTGCTGGCCGCCGTGCCACTGTTCGCCTTGGCGCGGCGCTTTGCGCACCCCGCGGCGGCCTTGTTGGCTGTGGCCTATTACCTGTTTTTGCCTTTTGGGGTGGTGGCCAGTCGCTCCTTCCAGCCAGACCCGCTGATGGCCGCCCTGCTGGTGGCCGCCATGTACGCGGCTTATCGTTGGTCGGCTGACCGCCAATGGAAGTGGGCCTGGTGGGCCGCCGCAGCCATAGGCCTGGCCATCCTGGTCAAAGCCTTCGCCGCCTATTTTGCCTTGGGCGTCATGGCCGCGGTCGTGCTGGCTGCGATGCCGCTGCGCCAGGCCTTGCGCGACAAACAGGTGTGGGCCATGCTGGCGGTGTGTGTGCTGCCGGCGGCCTTGTACTACTTAACCAAAGGGGAAGCGACCTCCAGCGGCTACGTCCAAAACTGGATCGTGGCCCTGCTGCCGCTGGCCCTGGAACCGGGCTTTTATGTGCGCTGGGTGCTCTTCCTGACCCGGCTGCTGGGTGTGGCTGCCCTGGGCGCCGCGCTGAGCGGCGCGCTGGCGGCTGGGGGCCGAGCCCGCTGGCTGCTGCTGGGCGCCTGGGCTGGCTACGCGCTTTATGGCATTACCCTGCCGCATCAAACCACCACACACGACTATTATCATTTGTTCGTGGTGCCTTTGGCGGCCCTGTCACTGGCCGGGCTGCTGGACCTGCTGGTGCGCCATATGGCCACACAGCCAGGCGGATGGCGGGCTGCTTTTGCCGGACTGATGTTGGCGGTAGCCTTCTTCGGCGCTTGGATCGCCCGCTCAGACATGCTGGGGGTGAGTTACCACCACGAACCGCCCTATTGGGAACGGGTCGGCGAGGCTGTCCCCCGAGATGGGCGTACGATCGGCTTGGTATCTGCCTATGGCAACCTGCTCAGTTACTACGGCTGGCGCACAGTCAGCTTATGGCCTACTACCCCAGAGTTGAACCTGGCTGGCCTGCGCGGCAACCAGCCCGCCGAATTTGAAGCCTTCTTCCTCGACCGCACGGAAGGCATGAGCTACTTCCTGGTCACCGCGTTTAACCAGCTGCGCGAACAGCCTGAACTAGCTGAATACTTGGATGCGCATTACCCGGTGCTTAACCAGGGGGATGGCTACATTATTTATGACCTTCGTCCTGCGGCCGAGTAACTATGCCTAACGACAACCCCCTGGTTTCGATCATTACTCCGTCTTACAACCAGGCGGCCTATCTGGAGGAGACCATCCTCTCTGTGTTGGGGCAGGATTACCCCAATATCGAGTACATGGTGGTAGACGGGGGCTCCGATGATGGCAGCGTGGACATCGTCCGCAAATACGCCGACCGGCTGACCTGGTGGGTCAGCGAGCGCGACCGGGGACAGGCTGATGCGATCAACAAAGGCCTGGCGCGCGCCAAGGGCGAGATGATTGCCTGGCTCAATTCGGACGATGTCTATCAGCCGGGGGCAGTTTCCCAAGCGGTCAGGGCTTTGCAGGACAACCCCAAAGCGGGCATGGTCTACAGCGATTTGCATTCGATCGACCGGGTCGGGCGCGTTTTCAACACCATTCGCTATCGTGACTATGACCTGCTGGACCTGCTCTCTTTCCGCATCATCGGCCAGCCCACTGTGTTTATGCGCCGCCTCATCCAGCTCAGCGCCGGGCAGCTGGACCTGAGCTACAACTATCTACTGGACCATCATTTGTGGCTGCGTCTGGCGCGCCTGGCGCCGATGCGTTACGTGCCGGAGGTGTGGGCCGCCGCCCGCCACCACCCGGCGGCCAAGAACGTGGCCAAAGCCTCGCACTTTGGCGCCGAAGCCTTGCGCATTTTGGCTTGGGCCGAGGGTGAACCTGTGCTGGCGGAAAAAATACAAGCAAACCGCCGTCTGGTGAAATCAGGGGCGTATCGTTTTTCTGCTCGCTATTTTCTTGAAAACAAGCAAGGGTGGCCAGCGCTCAAGAACTACTTTAAAAGTTTCTTGTATTATCCACCGATGGCCATGGAAAGGTTGCGGTCTATTCTTTATGCCCTGGCTCTAAGCCTGGGTTTGGGGTTTCTTTTTGCCTCAAAATCGCCATCTGAAAAACGCCCTATCTTGGTGACGGGTTTGCACCGCTCTGGGACTACCTGGGTCGGGCGTATGTTGGCTTTAAGCAACAGCCTGGCTTACATCAGCGAGCCGCTCAACGTATTCCATCGCCCGGGTGTATTTGGCGCCCCAGTGGCCTATTGGTACACCTACATCTGTGCAGACAATGAAGATGCGTACCTTCCCGCATTTCGCCAGACCCTGCAACTGAACTATGGTCTATGGAGAGAGATTCGCTCGCTGCGTTCTGGGAAGGACTTCCTGCGAATGGGGCGCGACCTGGCTATCTTTCTCGCTGGTCGTTTGCGCCGCCAACATGCACTGCTTAAGGACCCCTTTGCCGTTTTTTCTGCCGCCTGGTTTGCCAGGCGCCTCGATTGTCATGTTGTGATTGTGTTGCGCCACCCAGCGGCCTTTGTGAGCAGTCTAAAGCGCCTTGGCTGGCAATTCAATTTCAACGACCTATTGGTCCAGCCGCTATTAATGCGCGATTGGTTGGAACCCTTCCGAAGTGAAATGGAAGCCTCGCTGAAGCATCCTGATGATGTGGTCGGCCAGGGCAGCTTGCTGTGGCGCATGATCTGCAGCGTGGCTCTGGAATTGCAAAAGTCGCATCCGGCGATCCATATCGTGCGCCATGAAGACCTCTCGCGCCAACCCTTAGAACGTTTCCGGGATCTATACGATGAAATGGAACTGCCTTTTACAGAACGGGTTGAGGCCGGTATTCTGAAGGCCACAGAGGCTGGCAACCCACAGGAAGTTTCCCTGCGGTCGATCTATTCCACCCGCCTGGACAGCGCGGCCAACCTGGAAAACTGGAAACAGCGCTTGTCTGCTGAGGAGATCGAGCGTATTCGTCAGCTCACCGCCAGCATCTCCAGTCACTACTACAACCCGCAGGATTGGGGCTGATGGTCGCTGCACCGCTTGTCACGATCGTGACACCTTCGTTTAACCAAGCAGCTTATTTGCCGCAAACCATGCAGTCTGTTTTCGACCAGAGCTATCCCCATATCGAATATATCGTGGTGGACGGCGGCTCGCAAGATGGCAGCCGCGAGATCATTATCAGCCACGCCCAACGCCTGGCTTGGTGGGTAAGCGAGGCGGACCACGGCCAGACCGATGCGATCAACAAAGGTTTTGCGCGCAGCACGGGCCGTTACCTGGCCTGGCTGAATGCCGACGATGTGCTGCATCCCCATGCGGTGGCGGAGGCAGTCGCCTATCTGGAGGAGCATCCCCAAACCGGCCTGGTGTACGGCGACGCAGAATACATTGACGCCACCGGCCGCGTAGTTGGCCGCTTCCCCGCGGCGCAGACCGACTATGCTCGCCTGCGTCGCGGCTATGTGCACATCCCGCAGCAGGCCGCCTTTTGGCGGGCCGACCTATGGCGGCAGGTTGGCCCGCTGGATCCCTCCTTCGTGTTCGCTATGGACTATGACTTATGGGTGCGCTTGGCAAAGATCAGCCGGATACAATATTTGCCGCGCCTATGGGCCCGGTTCCGCCTGCACGCAGATTCCAAAACCATTCAGAACGATCAGCGGGCTTGGGATGAAATGCTGCGGGTGCACTGGCGTGAAGGCGGCGGCTGGCTGGCCCCAATTGTGGCCAAATATTGGCTGCGCCGCCTGGTGGCTCCTCTGATCCACGCCCGGCGCCGGCGGATGCTGGCCAAATAGAAGGAAGCTATGGCGAAATCTGGACGTCCTGCAAAACCACAACGAGACTTGCTGACCATCTGGCTGGAAGCTTGGCGCCTTTGGTTGTTTGGGGCGTTGCTCGGCGCCCTGTTGGGTTTTGCCACGTATCAACTCTTCCCGCCGCCGTACCGCGCCCAGGCCACCGTAGTGGTGGACCACAACCTGGAAGAGGCCTGGCCCGCAGCTGAAGACCGCGAATTGTTCCAGTTCCTGGGTCGTGAAACCGAACGCCTAGAAGAGCTGGCTTGGTCTGATACTGTCCTGGCTGTGGTCAGTGAGGCGGGCGGGATAAACCTTGGGGAACTGCGCTCCGGCTATTTGCAGCTCAGCCACCCCTCGGATGGCGGCTGGCACTTTTACGCGCTGTCGCAACAGCCAGCGCTGGCCCAAACGCTGGCCAGCCATTGGGCAGAATCTTTCGTGGCTGCGGCGCGCGCCGCGGTGGCGGTAACCCCCGAGATGCAAATCCTGCGCGCACAACTCAATAGCGAGGCCCAAAAAGCTGACCCGGACCTGGCGCGTTTGCGCGAGCTGAAAGAAGAGCTGGCCTACTTGGCAGAGCACACCAAAGGCATTTCGCCTTATGTGGAACTATACACGGCACAGCTGGCCGATGTCCCGACAGGGCGGGCCACCGGCCAGGGGCTGCACCTCTTTGTGGGCTCATTGGTGGGCGCCTTGCTGGCGCCGCTCTGGCTGACCTTGGCCCCCAGACGCCCTGCATGATGGACAAATTTTTCTCAATGCCCAACTTGCAGCGAGTCTCTCGCTTGCTCTGGGGCCTGCTGTTGCTTAGTGTGCCTGTAACCAGCTTCCGCTATATGCCGGATTTTCTTGGTGCCACTCTGGTGCGCCCTCTGTCCTTCATCCCGCTGCTGGCACTGCTGCCGGTGCTGCTGTTGATCTTTCTCAGAAATCGCCGGGTGCCGCTGCCCCCGAACTTCAACCTGCTGATGGCCTTTGTGCTTTTTGGATTGGTGGCCAGCTTGATCGGTGTGTTGTTTGCACCCATCCCCCTGCGCAATGCCATCTATGAAGAGCGTGTTTTGCGGGGCTGGTTCTCCTTTTTGATCGGGTTGGCCTTCTTTTTCGCCGCTTTTTGGATGACGCGCGGCCAGTCAGATCTGAACACAGCGCTCAAATGGATCTACGCCGGCCTGGGCTTGACGGTTGCCTGGAGTCTGGTGCAGGCTCTGGCGCAGCACACAGACCTGATCCCCCGCGGGCTGATCAGTGATCTTCAGTCGTATATCTCGATCCGGCCGCTGGTGCCGCGGCGGGTCAGCGGCTTCGCTTATGAGCCTTCCTGGCTGGGCGACCAGATCAATGTCTTTTATTTACCCTGGCTGTTTGCTGCCTTGCTCAAGGGACGGTCGTTGTTTAAACAGAAGTGGGTGGAATGGTTGCTGCTCGGGCTGACTTGGGCAGTGCTGGTCTTTTCATACTCGCGCGGCGGCCTGATCATTGGCCTGGCTGCCACTGTTGTGGTGGGCGTGATCATGGGGCGGGACCGGCTGGCAGCTACCTGGCAGTGGTTTCGCACTCCGCTGCATCAGGGTAGCCTGACAGCTGCCGGGCTGCGCCTGGGCTTGCTGTTGCTGGTCCTGCTTGGCCTCTTTTCCACAGTCAGCTTTTTGGCTGAGTACGATTACTTTGCCAGCCTGTGGGATTTCGCCAGCCGAGACAATCTTCTGGACTACATCATCAATATCAGCGCAGGACCGCGCCTGGGGTATGCCCTGGCAGGTTGGGAAGTTTTCTCGGCCCACCCAATCAGCGGGGTCGGCCTGGGGGCGGCGGGGCTGTATCTTTTTGAGCATTATCCAGACTGGATTATTCAAGCCCCCGATGCGGCGCGCCACCTTGTTCCCAGTTCCAACCTCATCCCCAACATCAAGAGTTTGTATGTGCGCTTGCTGGCTGAAACCGGCCTGCCCGGTTTTTGGTTGTTTATGACCTTCTTTTTGTCCTTTTTTGCCTCTGTACGTCGCATGGCCATCTCTGGCGACAAATTCTTGCAGTTTGTCGCCACGGCAGGGCTGTTTGCCTTGGTGGCACTGAGCATGCGCAATGCCACCCAAGACTCGCTCACATTCCCAATCATGTGGATAACACTCGGCATGTTGGCAGGGTTAACTCCTGGAATCCAATCATTTGCCTGGAAGGCTCATCGTGAAAAGAACTAACCTTCTATTTCTCAGTCTGCTGCTGGTCACCAGCCTGGCTTGCAACACTGTCACCAACTTTCTGGAAGAGTCCTCTACCTGGGCGGATGAATACACCCCAGGTCTTGGGAGGCAGTCGCCCACTGCGGCGCCATTTGTGAATAGTGAGCCGCCCACGCATGAAACTTTGCTGACGTTGCAAAACACGATTGTTCCTGAAAATAATCCGTTGGAACTGGCCGATCGTTTGCTGGGCATCGAGGACATTCCTGAAACCATTCCTGCCCCGGCACGCTACTACCAGGTGGGCGACAAACGCAGCTTTTGGGTGAGCAACAACGACACCGACGAAACCTTTGAAGTCTCGGCCACCCTGCGCTATCGGGGCGATGAACTGTACTTCTTCATCGAAGATGGGGTGCGCTACAACGAAGCCGATCTGGTGCGACTGGCGCAAACCTTTGAGAACCAAATGGTGCCCACTAACCGGGCCTTCTTTGGTGATGAGTGGATCCCCGGCATTGACAACGATCCGCACATCTATATCTTGTACGTGCGCGGCATCGGGTTTAACACCGCGGGCTATTTTTCTTCGGCCGACTCGGTCAACCCCTTAGCCCAGACCTACTCCAACGCGGCGGAGATGTTCGTCTTCAACGCTGACAACAGCCCGCTGGACGATGAATACACCTATGGTGTTTTGGCCCACGAATTCCAGCACATGATCCACTGGTATCGCGACCGCAATGAGACTAGCTGGTTGAACGAAGGCATGTCTGAACTGGCGGCGCTGCTGAATGGCTATTTCCATGATGGCTTTATCTGGAATTACGTCAGCAATCCGGACTTGCAACTGAACGATTGGCCTAATGACCCGTACAGCACGACTCCACATTACGGCGCGGCTTTTATGTTCGTGACCTACTTCCTGGAGCGCTTTGGGGAGCAGGCCACTCAGGCTTTGGTGGCCCACCCGGCCAATGGCCTGGATAGCGTAGATGCTGTGTTGGCGGATTTGAACGCCACGGATCCGCTCAGCGCTCAGCTGATCCAGGCGGATGATGTCGTCATGGACTGGGCCGTTGCCAATTATTTGGGAGACCGCGCTGTCTCGGACGGGCGTTACGACTATCCCACCTATCCGCAAGTGCTGAACTTCCAACCCGGCGATACCGAATATGTGAGCAACTGCACATCCCAGCTCAACCATCGGGATGTGCGCCAATACGGGGTGGATTACATCCGCATCGGCTGCCCCGGCCAGGCAACCCTGCACTTCGATGGCGCCAACAGCGTGGCCTTGCTGCCCGAGGATCCTTATTCCGGGAACTATGCTTTCTGGTCGAACAAAGGTGATGAGTCGGACATGACCCTGACCCGCGCTTTCAACTTCGGCAGCGTGAGTGGGCCGATCGAGCTCAGCTACCAGACCTGGTATGACATCGAAGAGGATTGGGATTACCTCTATGTTCTGGCTTCCACCAATGGCGGCGATGATTGGGACTTTCTGCGCACGCCGAGTGGCACCAGCAGCAATCCGATGGGCAATAACTACGGTTATGCCTACACCGGCGTCTCAGACGGCTGGATTGAAGAGACGGTAGACCTTTCGGCCTATGCCGGGCGAGAGGTTTTGCTGCGTTTCGAATACATTACGGATGCTGCCTTGAATGGCGAAGGCCTGCTGGTGGACGATATCGCCATCCCGGTCCTGGAGTATTTTGAAGACTTTGAGCTGGGAGATGGTGGCTGGCAGGCGGACGGCTTTGCCCGCGTGCAGAATGTACTGCCGCAAACTTTCCGCCTGGCGCTGATCGCTTATGGCGACGAAGTGACGGTGACGAACTATGTTCTGGACGGCGCCAACAGCTTGGATATTCCCCTCGACTTTGATGCCGGCGACGAAGTGACTCTGGTGGTGATGGGCAGCACGCGCTTTACACGTACACCAGCAGCTTACAACTTCTCATTTGGCCAGTAACAACAAAAAAGCCCCTGCATAGCCAGGGGCTTTTTTGTTGTTGTTAGCGGTCTTCCAGTGGGATTTCCCGTCGGGGGTGGCGCATGGCTTCCAGCTGGCGCTCAAGTTCTTCGCGGCGTTCGTCTGCCGCACTCTGCAGCTCTTCACGCAAACGGCTGAAGCGCGTTTGGAAATCGCTGCGCAAATCCTCGCCAGAGGTTGGCGCCAACAAGATGGTGGTCGCCGCGCCCACCAGCGCACCGCTTAGTAAGCCTAATACAAAAGTCAGCAATCGCCGCATGGTCACTCTCCTTAACTATGGTAACATGCCTACCTGACTTTTCGTTACTCCCCTGTTCTATGAAAACTCCATTTCAAGGCATCCGTCTATGATCATCCTGGTTGCGGGCATGCCGCGGGCGGGTTCTGGCTGGCATTACAACCTGACCCATGACATTGTGGTTGCCGCCGGAGGGCAGGACGCTCGTCAGATCCGCAAACGTTTCCTGCTGGCTCCAATCCTGACCGAAGTGAACTGCAACATTGGCAGCCTGAGCATCAAGCGTCTGGGCCCGGTATTAGTGCCTGCCATGCTGGGCAACACTTTTGCCATCAAGACCCATTCGCAGCCCAGTGCCATGGCCCGCCGTCTGATGGACAGTGGGCGCATGAAGGTCACCTACATTTACCGTGATCCGCGCGCCGCTTTGCTCTCCGCCTATGAATATGGGCAGCGCGCCCGGGCGGCGGGCCGCAGCAACGCCTTCAGCCGTCTGGAAACCATCCAGCAGGCCATTGATTTCATGAAGCTGTACCTGCGCATATGGCGCAACTGGGTCGCCATTCCCGGTGTGCACATCATGCGTTATGAGGACCTGCTGGAGGATTATGACACCCAGGCGGCAGGGCTGGCTCGTTTCCTTAAAGCTGAGCCGGACGCCGCGGCGGTGCGCGAAGCGATTGACTTCTACCGCTCGGAAAAAGGCGTAAAGGGCCAGCACTTTCAGGTCGGCCAAGCAGAACGTTTCCGCACCGAACTCACGCCAGACCAGTTGGACACTACCAATCTGGCCTTTGAGCCCTACTTGAAAGAAATGGGCTACACGCCTTAACCTTGCTCAAAGCCTGTAACTAAGAGATAATCAACAAACTGCTTGGACTGCATCGCAGCCGGGACGGTTCATAACCTGGGGTTTTGCCCCAACCGCCTCTCCAAGTGGAGAGGTTTTTGTTACTTATACGAACTCTACCGATAGAGGAGGGTACCGTGTCCACACAAGCTCCCAAGACCCAAGACCAACAGGCGGCGCGCCCAAAAGTGACGGTGCGTGATTTCCGCCAAAAGAAGAAAGACGGCCAGCCGATCACCATGCTGACCGCCTATGACTATCCCACGGCCCTGGCGGTGGACCAGGCGGGTATTGACGCCATCCTGGTGGGCGATTCACTGGGTATGGTGGTATTAGGCTACCCCAATACGCTGGCCGTCACCATGGATGACATGCTGCACCACTGCAGAGCCGTGGCGCGCGGCGCACATTCCGCGCTGCTGGTGGGCGACTTGCCGTTCATGTCGTATCAGGTCTCTGTCGAACAAGCGGTGGCCAATGCCGGTCGCTTTTTGCAGGAGGCCGGCATGGACGCGGTCAAGCTGGAGGGCGGCCGCGAGCGCGCCGACGCTGTGCGCCAGATCGTGGCGGCCGGCATCCCCGTGATGGGCCACCTGGGTTTGACCCCGCAGAGCGTCAATACCCTCGGAGGTTTCCGCCCGCAGGCGCGCACCAGTTCGGCGGCAAAGAAACTGATCGAGGACGCCCTGGCTTTGCAGAAGGCGGGCGCATTCAGCCTGGTGCTCGAATCGGTGCCGGCCCGCTTGGCCGAATGGATCTCCCAAGAGCTGAGCATCCCCACCATAGGCATTGGCGCCGGTGTAGGCTGCGACGGCCAGGTGCTGGTGACGCATGACCTGCTGGGTCTGTTCGACCGCTTCACGCCCAAGTTTGTCAAAAAGTATGCCAATATGCACGCTGTCATGGCGGATGCCTTTGCGGCTTACAAAGCCGAAGTGGAGCAGCGCAGCTTCCCTGGCGAAGAACACAGTGTGTCCATCAAAGAAGAGCAGTGGCAGGCCCTGCTCAAAGACCTGAATGGCAAAAGCAAGTCCTGAGCCCATTCTGATCGTAGGCAGCGGCGCCTTGGGCTGCCTGTTTGCCGCCCGCCTGGCGCAGGCGGGTTATGCAGTGAACCTTCTAGGCTCCTGGGTCGAGGGGATAGACGCACTGAATCATGAGGGCGTGACCCTGCTGGAGGGTGACCGCCGGCAAAGCTGGCCGCTGCGCGCCAGCCACGAACCAGGCGATTTCACAGGGGCAAAACTGGCCTTGGTGCTGGTCAAGGCCTGGCAAACCCCGCGCGCCGCGGCCCAGCTGCAAGAATGCCTGGCGCCGGACGGCCTGGCGCTGACCCTGCAGAACGGTCTGGGCAACCGCGAGACCTTGGCGGCGGTCTTGGGTGAAGAGCGTGTGGCCTACGGGGTGATTACCGTAGGGGCCACGCTGGTCGGGCCGGGCCAGGTGCGCTGGGGCGGTGAAGGCTATATTTCTTTGGCGGCTCAGCCTGTGCAGGAAGGTCTGGCCCAGATGCTTCGCCAAGCCGGTTTTCAAGTGGACTTGGCAGAAAATGTGACTGGGCTGGCCTGGAGCAAACTGGTGATCAACGCCGCGATCAATCCCTTGAGCGCCCTGCTGAATGTGCCCAACGGCGAACTGCTGGAGCGGCCGGGCGCCCGCCAGCTGTGCCGGCAGTTGGCGCAGGAGGTGGCGGCGGTGGCCGCTGCACAGGGCATTGCCCTGACGCACAGCGATCCAGCGGTCGCCGCCGAAGAGGTCGCCCAGCGTACTGCGGGCAACCTGTCCTCGATGCTGCAGGACGTACGCCGGGGCGCCCCGACAGAAATTGATGCCATCTGCGGAGCGGTGGTGCGTGCTGCACGCGGGGTGGGGCTGTCCGCCCCGGTCAATGAAACCATGTGGAAGTTGGTCTCTGCGTTGCAAGGAGCGACATGAAACAAGCCGTCACTATTGAAGAATTACGCCAGGCGCGGGCCGGGCTCAAAGGCCGGTTGGGCTTCGTGCCCACCATGGGTTTTCTGCATCAAGGTCACCTTTCCCTGGTGGCTCAGGCCAAGCAGGATTGCGATGCAGTCGTCGCCAGCATTTTCGTGAACCCGACCCAGTTTGCCCCCACGGAAGATCTGGATGCATATCCCCGCGACACCCCGGCTGATTTGCAGAAACTGCAAGAAGCCGGGGTGGACCTGGTTTGGCTGCCTACGCCTGAGGTCATCTATCCTGCCGGCTTCAATACTTGGGTGGATGTGGAGGGTGTCAGCGCTCCGCTGGAGGGGACCATGCGCCCGGGGCACTTCCGCGGTGTGGCCACGGTGGTGGCCAAGCTGTTCAATGTGGTGCAGCCTGACATGGCCTATTTCGGACAGAAGGATGCCCAGCAAGTCGCCGTGATCCGCCAGATGGTGAGTGATTTGAATATCCCGGTGGAGATCGTGGTGGGCGCCACCGTGCGCGAGGCCGACGGGTTGGCCATGTCCAGCCGCAATGCTTACCTCAATACCGACCAGCGCATGGCGGCGACTGTGCTGTTCCGTGCCTTGCAGGCGGCCCAGATAGCCTACAAGGCTGGCGAACGTAATGCTGAAGCTTTGCGCGGCTTGATGCGCGGCACAATTGAGGCGGAGCCGCTGGCGCGCATTCAATATGTCTCCTGCGCGCACCCGCTTAGCTTGCAGGAACTGGAGCACGTCGAGCAGGGCGCATTGCTCTCGATGGCGGTTCATATTGGCTCCACTCGTTTGATCGACAACCTGGTCTTGGATTGAGGGACACTATGCTTTTAGCTGTTGACGTAGGCAACACCAACGTTACTCTGGGGCTGTATGACGGCGATACGCTGGGAGCCCGCTGGCGGATTGCTACCGACCACCGCAGTATGCCCGACCAGTATGGCCTGCAGTTTGTCGGCATGCTTAACCATGCAGGCATTGATGTTGCCCAGCTGGGAGGCATCTGTATGGCGTCGGTGGTGCCGCCGCTGACCGGCAAGATCGTGGAAGCCTGCCGCAATTATTTGCAGCACGACCCGCTGGTGGTGGACGCTGGGGTTAAGACCGGCGTGCGCGTGCTGTACGAAGACCCCCGCTCCGTGGGCGCAGACCGCATCGTGGACTGCGCCGCGGTGCAGCAACTGTACGGCGGCCCGGCCTGCGTGGTGGACTTTGGCACCGGCACCACCTTTGACGCCATCACCGTCGATGGCGAATACTTGGGCGGGGCGATTGCCCCCGGGATTGGCATCGCCGCCGAGGCGCTATTCTCCGCCGGGGCCAAGCTGAGCCGGGTCGACCTGCAAAGGCCGCCTTCGGCGGTGGGCCGCAACACCACCCACGCTCTGCAGTCGGGCCTGTTGTTTGGCTATGTGGGCTTAGTGGAAGGTTTGGTGGCCCGCTTTCGCGCTGAGCTGGGCGAGGGTATGAAAGTAATTGGCACGGGCGGCTTGGCCGAACTGATCGCCAATGAAACCGACGTGATCGAGATCCTGGCGCCTTGGCTGACCCTGGATGGTTTGCGCATTGTGTGGGGGCTGAATCACTGATGGCCCGGATTGCCTTTGCCACGGACAAGAGCTTTCCCAACCTGACGGATGGGGATACCCTGGCAGCGGATGTCCTGCGCGGGCGCTCCCAGCAGGTGGATGGCTGTTGCTGGGACGACCCGGAGGTGGATTGGACAGCCTACGATCTGGTAGTGCTGCGCTCCACCTGGGATTACCACCTGCGCGCTGCAGAGTTCGTCGCCTGGCTGGACAGGCTGGACGCCGCCAAAGTGCAGGTGGCCAACCCCACGGATGTGCTGCGCTGGAACATGGACAAGATATATCTGAGCGACTTGCAAGAGGCGGGCGTGGCGGTGCTGCCCTCGGTCTGGTTGCCTCAAGGCGCACAAGTCGATCTGTCAGCTTTGCTTGCGGAGAAGAACTGGCAAGAGGGCGTCATCAAGCCGATGGTTTCCGCTGCGGCTCATGAAACCCTGCGAGTAGACCCATCCACTGCAGTCGAGTTGCAGCCCAGGTTCGCCGAAATGCTGCGGGCTGGAGGCGTGATTGTGCAATCATTCGCCTCGGAAATTCAGAGCCAGGGTGAGTGGTCTTTGCTCTTCTTTGATCGCCAGTTCAGCCACGCCGTGATCAAGCAGCCCCAGGCCGGCGATTTCCGCGTGCAACGTGATTTTGGCGGCCGCGCCGCGGCGGCAGAGGCTCCAGCCGCCCTGGTGGGGCAGGCGGCTGCCGTCTTGGAGGCCATTGAGGCAGACCTGCTCTATGCGCGCGTGGACGCCATTGAACGCCAGGGCAAACTGCTGCTGATGGAGCTGGAACTGATTGAGCCGTATCTGTTTCTCGAACTAGACCCAGGTGCGGCAGTCCGTTTGGTAGATGCGGTTGTCACTCGTTTGGACGGGAGCGATTAGGGCATGAGTGTGTTGACGGAAAAACGCATTGTTCTGGGGGTCACAGGCTCCATCGCCAGCTACAAAGCGGCGGACTTGGCCTCCAAGCTGACCCAGTTGGGCGCCGAGGTGGACGTGGTATTGACCGCCGCGGCCGCCCAGTTCATCACTCCGCTCACCTTCCAGTCTGTCACTGGACGGCGCGCCTATGTGGATGCCGACCTGTGGGGCAACGAAGGCCATGTGTTGCATGTGCGCCTCGGCAAAGAGGCCAACTTGATCCTGGTGGCCCCGGCCACCGCCAATACCCTGGCAAAATTGGCCCAGGGGCGGGCAGATAACCTGCTGACCCTGGCTGCCCTGACTGGCACGGCGCCCTGGGTGCTGGCTCCGGCTATGGACGGCGACATGTATGCCAGTCCTGCCACTCAGGCCAACCTGGCCCAGCTGGCAGAGCGCGGCGCCCATATTCTTGGCCCACAGAGCGGTCATCTAGCTTCAGGCATGACTGGCGTGGGCCGTATGGTGGAGCCGGCCGAAATTACCGCTCAGGTCCGCTACCTGCTGACCCGTGGCGGCGCGCTGGCAGGGCGCCGCGTGCTGGTCACCGCTGGCGGTACGCAGGAAGCGATAGACCCAGTGCGTGCCATTACCAACCGTTCTTCAGGCAAGCAAGGCTACGCATTGGCCCAGGCGGCATTAGACGCTGGCGCAGAAGTCACCTTGGTCTCCGGTCCCACGGCGCTGGCTGCACCTACAGGCACAAACCTGCGCCTGGTGCGCAGTGCCGAGGAGATGCTGGCCGAGGTGCTGGAGCAGGCCAAAGACGCCGATGCGTTGCTGATGGCCGCCGCGGTGGCTGATTTTCGGCCCAAGGCCAGTGCGGCGCAAAAGATCAAGCGCGCTGGTGGGACGCCGCAAATTGAACTGGTCGCCAACCCGGATATTCTGGCGGCGGTGACCAAAACCCGCAGCCGGAAGCTCAAAGCTATCATCGGTTTTGCTGCCGAAAGCCAGGATTTGCTTCAAAACGCGCAGAAGAAGTTGAAGGCCAAGCAAGTCGACATGATCGTGGCTAACGACATCAGCGCCAGCGATGCCGGCTTTGAGGTGGACACCAACCAGGTCGTGCTGGTGAGCAAACAGGGCGTGCAGGAATTGCCGTCGATGGGCAAAGACGAAGTCGCCCGTGTGGTGGTAGAGCGTCTAGGTAAATTCTTCTACTAGATTTCCCTCAAATTTTAAAGGGCTTACCAGCATGATTTCCCCCCAAATTGGATGTCTTGGATTTCCCACTGTATGAGTGGAAGCGAGCGATATACGCAAAAGGTCCAAGTATTCGTCAGTCTAGGTGAAAACAATTGATGTACGCCTACCGAAAATCTAACTTGGAAAATATTGCCTCTTTTCTCAATTGATGGTTCAGACAATAATTTAAAGTAATTATTTTTGTTAAATGTTTCCCACTCTGCCCTATTGAACTGAGCTGTATTCTTTAAAGATTTACTCAATAGACCATATGCTTCATCATAGTTGTTTAAGGCAATTAAATTAAAGTACTCCTCTACTACTTCTTCAGGTGATTGGAAACTACGTGAGGATACTTTAGTGGGTTCCGCAATCGAGAACGGTATATTTATGCTTATGGGTGGGGATATTTCTGGCGAGTGGATGGTTAGTAAGAAGATTAAGATGATCCAAGCTATAAATCCAAAAAATAAGTTTCTCCTGTTTGCAAATTTTTTATCAAACAGACTGAAAAACACAAATCCAACACTGGCGATTAACGACACACAACGTGCCCAGAATGGAAAAGGTATTACGTTGTCAACTAAAAAAACTGGGGTTGGCAACAGAAATGAAAATAGCAATAAAAGGAGGCCCCCAGAAAAAATGAGAATTCGGTCCTTCATTTCCATGTTCTGTGACTCGCCCCCTTTTATTGGATTTCTAAAGGTTATGCGCTGCGCAGACGCCGCGCGGTGAAGATCAAGAAGATTAGCACAGCCGCCGCGGCCAGCAAACCCGGCACGCCGGCTTCATCGGCGAAGCCGCTTTGCGGCAGAGCGCTGGGCGTTACGGTGGCCGTGGGTGTAGACGAAGCCTCTCCGCTGGCCGCCTCGCCGGCTTCCGGCGTCCCGGCCACCGCTTCGGTCTGCGCCAGTGCCGCCTGGGTTAGCAGGGCATGCACAGTGGCGGTGGCATCATTTTCGGCGGCCTGGGCCTGTGCGGCACTGGTGAAGATCGGCGTGATCTGAGTGGGCACCAGGGTTTCTGTCGCCGTGGGCCGCAGGGTGTTTGTGCTGCTCGGCTCAGGGGTGCCCGTGTTGGTTGGCTGGGCGCTACCGGTTGCCTGGATCTCGGCGACAATTTGCGTTTCGGTTAGCTCGACAGCCGGGGTGGCCTGTGGCAGGGCTGCACGTTGCTGAGGCAAGACCACCATGGCGTAATAGACCATGGCTAGCAAGGCCAGCAGCATCAAGCCGCCCATCAGCGCTACGATGGTGATGAAACCGCGATTCGCAGGCTTTTTGGGCGGGGGTCCGGCTTCGGGGATATCCAGATCAAGATCGTCGAGCATGCAGATCCTTTGGGGAAGTTACCCCAGAAGCTCCAAGTTTACCAGCGGTGCTCTGATCTGACTGCCATCCTCTAGTACTATTTCAGCGGCAGAGGCGCGTAAGCCGCTGGGCAAGGGCACCCCCGCCAGGGAAATCGATAGGATCTCGCCCAGCAAGCCCTTCTGCGACCCGACCAGGACGCGCACCGATTGGCCTGCTCGGAAACTTTGTGGGGGCAACGCTTCAGGCGGGATGCCTGCATCCTTGACAGGGATCAGCACTTCAGGCCGTTCACCAGTGCCCGGATCAGATTTTTGTGCGTTGAGCGTGGCCACTTCATTCTCTAGCTCGCTCAACAGGCGATAGGCTTCGCTGTTCAGTGGCGTGGAGCCAAAGCCTTCTATCAAAATCAGAGGATAGGGCAGCTTGGCGGCCAGCGGGCCGAGGTGGGTGGCCAGGCTGCCCAGAATTAGCCCGCGGATCGGCACCTGGGCAGCCAGTTCCAAAGATTGCGCTTGTTCGCAGCGGCCGGCCACCAAAATGGCGCCACGCAAGCTCATATCCACCTGGTCGGCGGTCAGCAGCTGTGTGCCACTTTCGCCCACTAGATGCAAGTAACCTTCTGCCAGCTGACGGTTGCCCCACACACCCTGCAACCAGGCGCCGCGAAATTCGATGGTTGCGCCGTACCCGGGGTGTACGTCTACGATTTGCCCTGGAACCCGCGCCGGCAGGAATGAACGTTCGTCGTTGACCTGCAGTAGGATCTGGCCCTCGCTGATCGCCGCGATGGTGCCAGCCGCGGGAGCGCGCAACTGCCGCGCCCCGACCTTACGCTGCCCCGCCAGAATATCTCCCGGTTCGACTTGCTCACCAGGTTGGCGCAAGATTTCTCGCTGGGCTCGTTCTGGCGGCAGGCCCAAAGCCCTGGCCGCGTCCAGCATCAGGTGCCCGCCCGCCAGGGTGCCGCGCGCAATCGGCTCGCCGGAGGCCACTGTCTGGCCCACGCTGACCAGCACCTCGCCCTCGGTATCCAGGCGGCGGGTGCGGCGCAGCCGGATAAGCGGCTGCATGTAGCTGATGGGAGCTGCAGGACTGTTGGGCATCTCAGCTCCTCAAAGCCTCTTGCCAGGCAAGCAGGGCCTCACGCCGCTGGTTAAAGGCGCTGGGCACCTGAATTGGCCGGCCGCGCGCATCGATCACCAGGCCAAAGGCGCCGCCCACCACCCGGCGCACCCAACCGCCGCGGCCAGGCCCCAGGCCAATATTGACGTTTTGCAGAGGCTGCACATAGAGGTCGGCAACCTGGCCCTGCGGCAGGGGGATGACGCGTAAACCGCCTTCGTGCACATCGACTACCGGCTCTTTCTGCCCATTACGCACCACTTGGATGCGCAGCAGCGGCCCGCCGCGGCCGCGACCGACCGGCGAGATAACCGTGCCCAGATTCATGAAAGCATTGCTTTCCAGCACCTGCACGGCGAGCAGCGCGTCCAACCCGGCGGCTGCGCCCAAGGGTGCACTAAGGTTATTCTGGTCGAGAATGATGGTGGCGATGCCTACAGGTTGCAGAGCGTCCAGAATCATCATTAAGCTCTGCTCCAGCCGCGGTGCCCGGCTGACCGCCGCGCCGCTGACCAGCACACGGTCAAACCAAGGCACGGTGCCAGGCAAAGGATAGATGGCGTCTGGCGGCAGAAGCGCCAAGCTCTTACCAATCGCCAGGCGCATCACCTGGCGGGCAGCGGCCTGTTCGATGGCCAGCTCTTCCAGCGAGGTGGGCAGGCTGTTGGGAAAGAGCGGTTTGTTGTGCAAATAGTCCAAGACCGCTTCGTCGCTGAGATCGTAGGGAATCCAGCGCATGATCTGTGAAAGGTGTGTTTCTGCCAGCATGCCGCTCAGGCTGCCGCCAATGCCCAAATCCGAGAAGACGCGTAAGCGCTGGTCGCCGCCAAAGGCGGCCGCCACCGTGGTGTGAGCCGCACCCAGGTCCACCCCCAATACACCCTTGGGCGGGTCCACCACCGTGCTAAAGAAGCGCACAATACGGCCCATGGCGGCAGCCGAAGGATGCAGCTCGCCTTCCGCCAGCCCTCGGAACTCCTGCAGTCCGGTCAGCCGTTTGGCCTGTACGTCAAAAGCCAGTTCGCGCAATTTCTGTTCTGCAGGCGTCAGGTTCTCTTGGTCCAGGCTGGGGCGAATATTGGGCGCATGGTGCACTCTGGTGAGCGCGCCCAGCAATTGGTCCAGCTCTTCAGCCAGGCTTTCGTTGCCGGCAAAAAGCACCTGCGGACGGCTGGCTTCGGGGATCAGCTTAAGCGCCAGTGCAATGTAGTTGGCCAGACGCACCACCGAGCGTGAGGCGCCGCGGTTGGTGCCGCCCGCCATCAGGATCATGTCTGGCAGGCTTTGGCAGATTGAATCAATAATGGCTTCAGGTTTGCGGCGGTCATTCAGGTTAAAGCTGCCCACCACTTGGCAATAGTTTGAGCCTGCCAGCTTGTTGACGCTGTCCAGGGAAACGCCTTCAAGCAGGCCGACCGTCACCAGTTTGACCGGCTGCCCGGCGGAGAAGCTGGCGCTGACCGCATTGGCGCCCACGCCACCTTCATTGTCCGGCGAAATATGCAACCCTTCGCTGGAGACCAAGGTGCGCCCGATCAGTTCCTGTAGGCGGTTGAGCGCCTCCAGTACACCGAGGTTGATGTCAAAGGCCGGCGCGCCGCCGGTGCTGGGTACTTCGCCAGTGGCCAGGAAGCGATAGCGCCCTTCGACGACATCAAAGAAGTGGGCGCGGGTGTTGGCGCTACCCACATCAATGGCGATCAGGGATTGGCCGTGTTGCACAGACTCGTTCATGGCATCCCCAACAGCAGGCGCAGCGTGCTTTGCAAGAAATCCAGGCGCTCCACCAGCGCAGCCAGCGCAGCCAGCAGCACGCCGTGGAACAAGGCCGCCAGGGCGATGGCGATAAAAAAGCTGCCCAACCAGGCCAGCGAATCGACCAGCAGGCTGCGCTGCGGCTCCTGCTTGCCGCGGCTGGTAGCGCCGAAATGGAAGTAGGCCAGGGTGCTCACGCTGGCCAATACCAGCAGCAGACCGCTAAAAATGACCTCAATCGCGTCCAGATAGTAGCCGCCTTGCAAGGCCAGTTGCAGGGTGGTCACATCGAAAATGTTGCGAGTGGCGGCCACCTGCGGCAGGATGGTGCCCTGCGCCGCCCCGGCCACCGCCAGGGCGGCCCCCACGCCGGCCAGCAAGGCGGTGGCCGGGTTGCCCAGGCGGGCGGTTTTGGGAAACAGCTTGGCCAGCAGCAAAAGGGCCAGCGCCATACGGATGCCCAACTCGCCCAGATCCAGGGTGGGTGTACCGAACAGCTCATCCAGCACCGGGAAAACCAACTGGGGCAGGAGCACGTCTTGGACCACCACCGCCGCGGCATACCCCGCCGAGACGCCAATGAACAGATACAACATCACGCGCAAGAGCGGGTGCTCGCCAAAGACATAGGAGAGCGCCAACAGGCTGAGCACAGCCGCCAACACCAGCCCGAAGTTCAGATCAGGCGCCACTTGGGGCTCCTGGCTTGGCAGGTTTGGGTTCTGTGGTTTGTGCCAGGCGGCTGTACAGGCTGCCGAACAAGATCACCAGCACCATGGCACCCAGCCCGTAGCTGTAGGCGTCCCAATAGTGGCGGCCCAAGCCCACATCGCCGCGCAGCCGTTCGTAAATTACCGCTCCGGATACGCCGCTGACCAGCCCGCGCAGGCTGGGCGGGCTGCTCTGTAGATAAGTGCGCAGCAGGGGTTGGGCCTGGGCGCTGGTGATAGCGTACAAACCGGCGGGGAGTTGTGTGCCCGCTTGTTCGATCCAAACGCGCACGCTGTCCCCATCGCTGGCGATCACCAGGATCATGGCGAAGTCACGCAGATGCTGGATGGATTGCAGCGCAGGCGTTTGCCAGGGGTCGCTGCGCCCCGGGCCGCTAAGAACTACCCCGCGCGGGTCGCTGGTCAGGCTGCGTAAGGCAGCACTGCCGCCGGAAAGATAGCCTAGATTGAGGTAGCTGCCGGTGGAGACCAGAGGTGTATTGCCCAGATGCTCTGCCAGCAGGCGTTCTGCCAGTGCTGGGCCGCTTTCCTGCGTAGAGAGCAAGACCAGCCGGGCCTGCTTATCCAGCAAGTGGCCCAATACCGCCGAAACCGCCGGAGCGACTTCGCCGTATTGCGCCGGTTGCAGGTCAAAGGCCACAAGCACCGGCGCACCGGCCGGGAGCACATCAATGCTATTGAAAATATTGCGTACTTCAGGGGCTTGTGTGGAGTCTGGCCGGCCAGCGGACTGCGATCCGGTCACCAGAGGGACAAGCACCGCAGCTATAAGCAAAAGACTGCCCAGCAGCCCCAACAGCCGGTTGCCCAAAGGACGCTCCACAGGGTCAGCGCTGCGCTGCTCTTCGCTTTGCAGCAGTTCCTGCAAGACGGCGGCGTGTTGCCGCTGGCTGCCGGTGACTTGCAGGCGGGTGGAATACTCGACCGATTTACCGATCTGGCCCACCAGATGGCTGGTGGGCAGCACATCACTCAGCCCTGCCAACGGGCCTTCTTGCGGCGGCCCTTCGGGCAGCATGGCGGCTGAACGGGCATCCTCATGGGGAAAGTCTTCGATCGGGCGTAGGGATTCCAGCCAGCCCGGCTCGCTTGGCAGGTCATCGGGGTCCTCGGAAAAAGCTGGTGTGCTGGGGAAAGCTGTCTCATCGCTTTCATCAATGAAGGTGGGCGTCGCCGGCAGGTCGAGGCTGTCCTCTGCCGGCTCAACTTCTTGTATATCGCCGTACGGCTGCCGCGCTTGGGGTTCGGCCAATTCCAGGGCTTCATCCACTGGTTCAGTCTCAAGCGGTTCTTCAGCTTCAAAAGGCAGCCAGGGTTCGGGAGGTTCTGCCACTTCTTCGGCTAGTTCCAGGCGCAGCGGCAGCTGAGGCTGGGTGTCTTGCAGCGCGGGGGCCGGCTCTTCTTCTGACGGTCCCGCGGCGGGTTCCTGTGGCTCAGCCTTGGTTGCCCCCGGGCGGTAGCGCTGCCGGATCTCTTGCAGCCAGTCCGGCTCCTCAGCCGGGTCGGGCGCCGCGGCGGGCTGCGACTGGCCGGCTTGTTCTTCCTGCTGGCGGCGCAGGGCGCGCAGCCAATCCGGCAAGTTCTCTTCGGGGTCGTGGTGGCCGTGGCTCATGCGCGCTTAACCCCCGTAAGGCCGGTCGGCGCCGATCAGCACCCGCAGGCCAGTCAGCATACTGCCCAGCGCCACGCCGATTAGCAGGCCGCGCATGGCCCCGGTAGCCAGGAAGTTGTTGATGATCGGCGCTACTCTTTGGGTCAAAAAGGGGATTTCTTGTCCAAAAAGTGGGCCGCTGCCCAATAGCAGAATAAATAGCGTGACCAAAAAGGTATAGCCCAGCGGCGTATTGCGCCGTTGCACCAGGCGGGCGGCCGCCAATGTCAGGCTGGCGGCCAAGCCGGCCATCAGGCTGGTTTCAATGGGCAGTTGAATGTGGCTAAATATCCACATGGGGATTCCCGCCCGGCTGCCCTCCCAAAGGGTTATGCCAAAGGTGGCCAGCATGGCGATGAGCAGCACGGTGCTGTAAAGGCGTTGGTTGCCCTCTCGGATTTTTTGCCAGTGCACCTGAAACAGGTTGGCCAAGCCGAGCAGCAGCGCCAAGGCCGCCAAAAGCACTGCCCAGTTCAGTACGCGGCTGCGCATTTCTTCCAGGCCCGGCATGAGCAGACTGACCAGCACAAAGCCGCCACCCAGCACTGCCACGGCTGCGGCGATCGGCAGGCTAAAACGCCGGGTCACAGCAGGCTCTCCAGCAGGGGCAACCCGGCGCTGATCAGAATGGCGATGATGATCACCCAGCGCAGCACATCTTGCGCTCGCAGGCTGGCCTGGTGGGCCGGGCCGGCTTGCGAGTAGGCGCCGGCCGCATACAGCTCTTCGCCCAGCAGCGGCTCCTGCGCGCTGGCGTAGAGCAGCGCCTGGCCGCTGAGGTCTGGGCTGCCGCCCAGCACGAAGGCGCTACGCAGCTGGCTGGCAGAACTGATCAGGCCGGCTTCCTGGCTGTGGTGGCCCACCAGCGCACTGGCGGACACGGAGCCGTCCAGAATCAACGCCAGGCTGCCGGCGGCGTAGGAGAACGGCGTCAGCCCGGTCACTCGGCCCAGGTGGGGATGGTACTGTTCCGGCAGTTTCAGCCGCCAGTAAGCGTGGCGCAGTGTGTCCTGCGCCAACAGCATCAGCGTGGCATCACCGCCGGTGGCGATGGGCGGCTGGTCACTGTCTGCGGCGGTGTCCGCCATCTGGTTCAGCAGGGTTAGGCCGGCGAAGGCGGCTGCACTGTGCGGCCCCAGCAGGCCGCCGTGCCCCAGGCTGATCTGCAGTTGGGAGCCGTCTTCCACGGAGAGCTGGATGGTGCGGCGTAGTTCTTTAAAAGCAGGGATGGAACGAAAGGCGCGTTTGGGATTGTCTCGCCCCACAAAGGAGAGCAGCAGCAATAACAATAAGGCCACGGCCACCAGGTGCTCAGCCGAAAAAGTCATTCGGATTCGTCCTGCAGCCATTGAATAAAAGCCGCGGTCTGCTCGGGTTCTTCCAGAAGCTGCGCCAGGTCAGCCAACGCCTGTTTGGAGAGCCAGGGGCTGACCAGCGGTTCGCTGATGTAGAGCGCCTGCGCCGCCAGCGGCGTCAGGGCACGCCCGGCCTGCAAACAGGCGGCCGCCAGCCGCCCCAGGCCAAATGCCTTGAGGTGTTGGGCCCATGCTTTGGACTGGTTGGGTGCAGGGGTGGCTGGAGGATGCAGCAAAGACACATGCGAATTGTATATGGGCGCATAGTCAGGGTCAAGCTGAAGCGCCTTCGCATCCCTCCAACAGGCCAATTTGCGGTCTTTTGGATTAACATAACGGAGTTCAATGGGCGTTCCTTCGAGCGGAAACTGGGTCTTGTTCTCGCCGCCACGCCGCCGTGGTCTGTTGCTGCATGGCGCGGCGGCTTTGCTGGCCACCAGCATTTTGGTGGTCTGCCTCAGCGCGGCGCTGGACCAGCCGCCTGGACTGGGTCTCATCCTGTTGGTGGTGGCGGCCCTGCTTTGCGCGCTGCCACTGCCCATTCTGTTCTATCGCCTCTACGGTTTGCTGCAATCGGCCTATTGGCTGGGCCGTGACGGCCTGCGCCTCAGTTGGGGGCTGCGCCAACTGGATATGCCCTATGCACATATCGTTGATGTTGCCCGGGCGGAGGAGCTGGAGAGTTCTTTGACGCCACCCGGCTGGCCGTGGTCTGGCGTGCTGATGGGCCAATCCAGCGATGCCGACTTGGGCACGGTGGAGTTTATGGCCGCCGATCCCCAAAAGCTGGTGCTGTTGGGCACCAAGGATGGCGTGGTGGCTATCTCGCCTGAGGATCCGGTTGCCTTCGTGGCGACTTACAAGCGCCAGTCTGAACGTGGCAGCCTGCGCCCATTGGCGGCCTATTCGGTGATGCCTTCTTTTGTGCTGGCAGAGGCTTGGGCGCAGCGCTTGCCGCGCGGACTGTTGGTGTCTGGCGCAGTCGCCGCGGTAGTGGTGCTGATCTTGGTGGGCGCCCTGACTCCGCTGGTGGCGGGCGCTTCGTTGGGCTTCGCTCCAGACGGCCAGGCCCTGCCGATGGTCAACCGCATGCAGCTTTTCCTGCTGCCCATGCTCAATTTGTTCTTTTATCTCGGCAATCTGGTGCTGGGTTTGCTGTTTTACCGCGAAAAGCAGGGTAATGTGCTGGCACCTGTGTTGTGGGGCGCCAGCCTGGTCACCAGCTTGCTTTTCCTGGTGGCGGTGCTGTTTAGCCTGGTTACCCACGTGACGTAGGCAGTTATCCACAGGATGGCGATACTTATCCACAGGAGCAGTGCGAATGTTGGACGTGCAATTTGGTTTTGACACCACCCGGATCCTGATTGGCAGCGGTTTGGCGGTAATCATTGCCCTGGCGGGCTGGCGATTGGGCGCGCTCAACCTCAGCGGGGCCGTGGTTGCCACGGCGCTGGGCGGGCTGACCTATGGATTGGGCGGGCTGCCGGCCGCCATGCTGCTTGTGGTCTTTTTTGCTTCATCCAGCGGCCTATCACGCGCTTTTAACCGCCAGAAAAAGGCGGTGTCGGAGGACTTTTCCAAGACGGGTCAGCGAGATTGGGTGCAAGTACTGGCCAATGGCGGCGCGGCCTTGCTGGCGTTGCTGGCCGGGGCTATGGGCTGGCTGAGCCAGCCGGTTGCCTGGCTGGCCTTTGCCGCCGCCCTGGCCACGGCCAATGCCGACACCTGGGCCACCGAGCTGGGAGTGCTCAGCCGCACCCCGCCGCGCCTGGTGACGACTGGTGCGCCCGCACCCACCGGCGCCTCTGGGGCGGTCAGCGCGCTGGGTACCCTGGTGGGCTTGGCGGCGGGGCTGCTGATCGGCGTGTTGGCTGGCTGGCTGCTGGGCCGGGACCCGCTGCTGGTGGCGCTGCTGGTGGGTTTCTCCGGCTTGCTGGGCAGCTTGATCGATTCTTACTTGGGTGCCACCGTGCAGGCTGGCTACTATTGCCCCAAATGCAAGAAAGAGACCGAACGCCACCCACAGCACACTTGCGGCGCCACCACGCAGCTGCGCCGGGGCTTACCCTGGTTTTCCAATGACTGGGTTAATTTCCTGAGCACCTTGTGCGGCGCCTTCTTGGCGTCCGGCGCAGCCACGTTATGGCTGTGAGATAATCCCAGGCCGAGGCGAATTTGAGCAATACGATGCGTGTCCCCATGTCCAGTCCCAGTATTGGCCCGGCAGAGCAACAAGCTGTGGCCGAGGTGCTGGCCACGCCCGTGCTGAGCATGGGCGAGCAAACTACGGCCTTTGAAGAGGCAGTGCGCCATTTTTCGGGCGCCAAACATGCCATTTCGGTCAATTCCGGCACGGCTGGGTTGCACCTGTGCGTGCGCGCCGCCGGCATTGGCCCTGGCGACCTGGTGCTGACCACGCCGTTCTCCTTTGTTTCTTCCAGCAATGTCATGCTTTTTGAGCAGGCTGTGCCGGTGTTTGTAGATGTGGACCCGCGTACCGGCAACCTGGATCCCCAGGTTGTGGCGCAAGCCGCCGCCGACCTGAGCGCCGGCGGCGCGGCAGCACAGCGCTGGCTGCCGCGGCGCAGTGTGCAGGGCGGGCAGCTCAAAGCCATTTTGGCCGTGGACATTTTTGGCCAGCCGGCAGACTTCACTTCCATTCGGCAGACCGCCGATCAATACGGCCTGCCGCTCATTGAGGATTCCTGTGAGGCGCTGGGCGCCGAGTACCGCGGCCAGTTGGCCGGGCGACTGGGAGACATGGGTGTATATGCCTTTTACCCCAACAAGCAAATCACCACCGGTGAAGGCGGCGTGATCATTACGGATGATGACCAAGCCGCCGATTTCATGCGGGCGCTGCGCAACCAAGGCCGCGCCCCTGGCGACACCTGGCTGCAGCACACCCACCTGGGCTACAACTACCGCATCACCGAACTGAGCGCCGCGCTCGGCCGCGTGCAAATGGGCCGCCTGGAGGAGTTGCTGCGCAGGCGAGAGCAGGTGGCCGCCTGGTACCAGGCACGCCTGCAGCACCAGCCAGGCGTCGAGCTGCAGTACGTCGCCCCGGACACGACCCGTATGAGCTGGTTTGTGTACGCTGTACGTGTCGCCCCCGGCGTGGACCGTGACCAGCTGGTGCAGCGTTTGCTGGAAGCGCGTATCCCCAGCCGCCCGTACTTTGCGCCGATCCACCTGCAGCCCTTCATGATCGAGCGTTTTGGCTATCAGGCCGGCGATTTCCCCATCACCGAAGACCTGGGCAACCGCGGCCTGGCCATTCCCTTCTCCGGCGTCATGACCGAAGAAGAAGTGGATATTGTTTGCCAGGAACTGGCCCGCGCCCTGGCCTGACCGGCGACCTCACCAAAAAAGGCGGCCTATTAGGCCGCCTGTTTATTTTTGTGGAGATGCGTCGTTAGGGCAGTTTGCTGAAATTGATCATGATCAGGTTCTCTTCGCAGCTGGCCGCCGTGCTGAAGCTGTGTGCGGCGGAGATGGGCTGGCCCTCGGCGTTCAGCAGGGTGGCCTGCAGGGTATTCTCCGAAGCGATCGGCTGGCTGCTCAATTGCACTTCGTAGTATTGGCCAAAGCCGTATTGGGTGGCAGCGCCGGTCAGGCCGATTTTGTCAATAGGCTCGCCGTTGAGGCTGCCGGTAATGTGCACTTGCAGACCAGCCACCGGGCCGTTGTCGAAGACCTGGCCGGTGACCGCCATGAAGTTGCATCCCAGTTCCGGATAAAAGATAGTGGAGTTCATGCGGCTGGGGTTGTCGCCCGCCTGCAGATCGTAGCTGATCACTGGTTGTGGAGTAGCCGTAGCGGTGGGTTCCGGGGTGCCGGTGGGTTCCTCCGGCTGCGTGGTCGGCTGTGTCGGCGGCTCGGTGGGCAGCGCGGTGGGCACCACGACCACGGGAGGCAGTGGGTTCAGCTCGCTGAACGGGTTGAGGAATATTGCCGCATAAAAACCAATCAGGGCCAGTGCACCCAGAGTTAGGAATAGCGTGGCGCAATTAAGCAGCGCAGCGCCGAGGCGGAAAGGCGTCTTTTCGGGGGTCTCTTTGAAATCAAACTCGTCCATGCTTGCTCCGTTCCCCAATTCTAGACTGAAGGCTGAATCAGGGTAGCAAAATCTCCACACGGGTCTGGCCGCGCTGACCGGCCAGCCAGTCCTGCAGCGCCAGGCTTTGCAGCGCCTGGCGGGCCCGCGGCGTTAGCGGTCGGTCGGCCTGGCGGTCCAGCACCTCGATCAGGTGGAACCCCAGCGGGGTCTCCACCACCAGGCTGACCTGGCCGGGCTGCAGACCAAAGGCGGCCTCCTCCACGGCAGGCTGAAGCAGGTAACCCCGCGGGAACCAGCCCAGGTAACCCAGCCCCAGGCCATCGTTGTTGTTAACGATCTGCTGGAAGCTGGTGCCGCCGCTGAGCTGCGACAGCAGGCGGTCGGCCGAGAATTGGTCGGCCAGCAGCACCTGGCGGGCCAACACCTGTTCCGCGCTGTGCGGCACGGCGCTGGTGATTTGCTCGCGCATCCAGCCCGCTTCGATCTCCAGCGCCAGTTCCTGGCGGAAGAGGTCAGCGGTGTAACCCTGCTCAGCCAGCCAGGCCTCAAAGGCATCAGGGCCGCCGGCGGCTTCCACTGCCGCGGCCAGGCGTTGCTGCAGCGTGGCTTCGTCCAGCACATAGCCCTGGGTGCGGGCGCCCTGGGCCAATAACATACGGCTGATCAGGTCGTCCAGCACGGTCTGCGGCACATCTCCTGTTGCCAGAAGTGTGCCAAAGTTGGCCTGGGCAGCCTGGTACTGCGCCAGGTGCAGGTTGTAGCTGGCGCTGGAAACAGCCTCGTCATTGACCAGCGCTACCGGAGCGGACAGAGTGGGCGTCGGGGTGGCTTGTTCCGGGGCGGGCAGGCTGGCTTCAGCTGCTGGACCGGCTGCCGGGGCGCCGCAGGCGGCCAGCAGGAAGCTGCAGAGGAGTATGGCTGTGAGTTGGCGGAAGATCATCGTCGGCAATTATATACTCCACGAGTTTGTACATCCTTTACAAGGCATTAACAATGGTTGGCAAGTGGCGTGCTACGATTTCGCCCATGAAAGCTGCCCATGTAACCCAGTATGGTTCGCCGGAAGTCGTCACCATTCAAGAGGTCGCCCAACCTCAACCCAAAGACAACGAAATTCTCGTGAAAATACATTCCAGCGCAGTGACTGCCGCGGATGTACGCATCCGCGCGGCTCGCTTCCCCAAGGGTTTTGGGTTGTTGGCCCGTTTGGCTTTTGGCAATTCCAAACCCAGGAACGCCGTGCTGGGGAACACCTTTTCCGGCGTGGTGGAGGCGGCCGGCGCCAACGTAACCGAGTTTCAAGTTGGCGATGAGGTCTGCGGCATGACCGGTACTCAGATGGGCACGCATGCCGAATACCTGGCCATCTCTCAGGACAAAGCCGTTGTCAAGAAACCCAAAGCAGTCAGTCACCAAGACGCTGCCGGCGTCCTCTTCGGTGGCACCACTGCGCTGCACTTCCTGCGTGACAAGGGCCAGATTGGCCCCGGTAAACAGGTACTCATTCATGGCGCCTCGGGCGCGGTGGGGAGCAATGCGGTGCAACTCGCCAAGTACCTCGGCGCTGAGGTGACTGCCGCCACCCGCCCCGGAAAAACTGACTTGGTCGCCAGGCTGGGTGCCAATCGCGTGATCGACTATACCAAGGAGGTGGCCGGCGGTGTATACGACCTGGTGCTGGATACCAGCGGACGTCTTTCGATTGCACAAGGCAAAGCCTTGCTGAAACCGCAGGGCAAGTTGGTCCTGATCGCGGGCGGTCTCCCCGAACTACTTCGCACCCTGGTAGACAAACAAATCATCGGCGACAGCGCCCCGGAACGCAAGGAAGACATCGCCTACCTTCTTTCCTTGGTGGAGAGCAAGGCGCTAAAAGTGGTCAACGAAGAGGTATATCCCTTTGAGAATGTGGTCAAAGCCCATCAGCATGTAGATGAGGGCAAAAGTGGGAATGTCTTGCTGCAGTTCTAATCCTGCGGGTTGACAGCCAGTTGCTTTTTGCGGATAATCACACCACAGGCGAAGACAGAGGAAAGTACGCCGCTGGAAACTGCCAGGGAGGCGGGGGCCGGAAGTCCGGACTGCAACCCCCGCTCTGTGGAAAGCCGCTGAAGTTCCCTCTCGAGCTGCCCGGGTCAATTGCTGCACACGCAGTTTAGTAGCCCCGGCCGTATGTCCGCCGTTACCCGGACTGCCAAATCGCCGCAAGGCTGTTGGCCAGAGAGGTCGCCAATATGGCGCACAAGTTGGGTGGTACCGCGGGAGCTGCGCTCTCGTCCCGAGTTTGGGACGGGAGTTTTTGTTTAATCGCCCGTTCACCATTAAACAGGAGAGAAGATGCTTGCAGAACTAGACAAGATCCATAAAGGGGCCCTAGCCGCCGCCGCTCAAGTGATTGACCAGGCCGGGCTGGAGGAATGGCGCAGCCAGTATTTGGGGAAGAACGCTGTGCTGACCCAAAGCCTGAAGCAGCTGGGCGGCTTGAGCGCTGAAGAGCGCCCTCAGGCGGGCCAAAAGATCAACCAGGTCAAGCAGGCTCTGGAGGCCGCTTTTGAAGAACGCAAGGCCGCCTTGCAAGCTGATAAGTTGCAGCAGGCCCTGGATACAGAGCGCCTGGACGTGACCCTGCCCGGCCGCGCTATGCCCCTGGGCCGCCTGCACCCCATCACACAAACCCTGCGGCGCATCAATGCCATCTTCGCCGAGATGGGTTTCCAGGTCTACCGCTCGCGGGATGTAGAAACCGATGAATACAACTTCCTGCTGCTGAACTTCCCGCCCAATCACCCGGCGCGCGAGATGCAGGATTCCTTCTACGTGGAGGGCGGCAGCGCAGACAATCCACTGCTGATGCGTACGCATACTTCCGCTGGACAGATCCACGCCATGCGTGAGTTCTCGGCGGAGAGCCCGGAGAATCCGCCGCCAGTGCGCATCGTGCTGCCCGGCATGTGCTACCGCTATGAGCAGGTCAGCGCCCGCTCGGAAGTACAGTTCACCCAGGTCGAGGGGCTGGCGGTGGGCGAAGACATCACCTTCGGCGACCTGAAGGGCACGTTGACCGACTTTGCCCGGCGCTTCTTCAACGCCGATGTGCGCACGCGTTTCCGCGCCTCGCATTTCCCCTTCACCGAGCCCAGCGCCGAGATGGATGTCGAGTGCTTTGTCTGTGGCGGCAAAGGCTGCTCGGTGTGCAAGCACAGCGGCTGGCTGGAGATCTTGGGCAGCGGCATGGTGCACCCCAATGTGCTGCGCAATGGCGGCTACGACCCGGAACGCTACAGCGGCTTTGCCTTCGGCATGGGACCGGAGCGTCTGACTATGCTGCGCTACCGCATCGAAGACATCCGCTATTTTTGGCGCAATGACCTACGCTTTTTGGAGCAGTTCTAATGAAAGTACCAATTTCCTGGCTCAAAGACTTCGTTGACCTCGAGGGTGTCGCCATTGAGGACCTGGCCCATACGTTGACCATGGCGGGGCTGGAGGTGGAAGAGATTCGCTATCTTGGTCTGCCCATCCCCAGCGGCCAGCAGCTGGCCAAGCTCAGCGGTCTGGCCTGGGACCGCGAGAAGATTGTGGTGGGCGAGATCCGCGAAGTCGGTCCGCACCCGGATGCGGACCGGTTGGTGCTTTGCCGTCTATTCGATGGTGAAAAAGAGCACAGCGTCCTGACCGGTGCGCCCAATTTGTTCGAATACAAAGGCCAGGGTGAGCTTAAGCCGCCGTTGAAGGTGGCTTATGCCAAAGAAGGCGCCGAGTTGTATGACGGTCACCAGGCCGGCTTGAATAAGATGATCCTCAAGCGCACCAAGATCCGCGGGGTGGAGTCGTACTCGATGGTCTGTTCTGAAAAAGAGCTGGGCATCTCAGAAGAGCACGAAGGCATCCTCTTCCTGAATGCAGAAGCCGTGGCTGGCACGCCGTTGGCGGATGTGCTGGGCGATGCGGTCTTTGATATTGCCATTACGCCCAACATTGCCCGCGACGCCAATATCTATGGCGTGGCGCGTGAGGTGAGCGCCTTGCTGCAACGCCCGCTGAAGCCCATGCCAATTGAAGTGCAGACTGATGGCCCTAAGATCGAGGGCGCGGCCCGCATTGAGATCAGCGAACCAGAACTGAACCCGCGCTTTGTGCTGGGTCTGATCCGCGAGATCCAGATCCAGCCCAGCCCGGAATGGGTGCGCCGTCGGCTGACCCTGGCGGGCATGCGTCCGATCAACAATATCGTTGACGCCACCAACTACGCCATGCTGGAGCTGGGTGAGCCGCTGCACGCCTTTGACTACGACGTGCTGGTGCAGCGCGCCGGCGGCCAGCCGCCGGTGATCAGCACCCGCCGCGCCAAGAGCGGCGAGATGATAACCACCCTGGATGGCGTGCAGCGCAAGCTGGACGACTTCACCGTGCTGGTGTGTGACACGGCTGGCTCGCTCTCGCTGGGCGGCGTGATGGGTGGGCTGGAGAGCGAAGTCACCGAAAACACGCGCACTGTGCTGCTGGAAGGCGCGGCTTGGAACTTCATCAACATCCGCAAAACCTTGAATGCCCAACGTCTGAGTTCTGAGGCCGGCTACCGCTTCTCACGCGGCGTGCACCCGGCCATGGCGCCGCGCGGCGTGCAACGCGGGCTGGAGCTGATGCGTCAGTGGGCCGGCGGCCAGGTAGCCGCGGATCTGGTGGACGAATTTCCCCTGCCGCCGCAGTCCAGCGTGGTGCAGATCAGCCCGCAGGATGCACGGCGCTGGCTGGGCGTGGAGCTTTCCACCGGCCAACTCAGTGATATTTTGCAGCGGCTGGGCTTTGAAGTCAAAACCCAGGGCGAAACCTTGACGGTAACTTCCCCTGACCACCGTCTCGACATTGGCGAAGGCGTGATCGGCAAGGCTGACCTGATGGAAGAAGTGGCCCGCATCTACGGCTATGACAACATCCCGGCCACACGCCTGGGCGACGACTTGCCCCCGCAACGCGCCAACCGCAGCCTGGAGATCGAAGAGCGCATCCGTGACCTGCTGGTGCGCCAAGGCTTGCAGGAAGTTGCCACTTATCGCCTGACCAGCCCAGAGCAGGAGGCGCGCCGCCTGCCCGCCGGCACCCCACCGGACGACAAACCCTATACCCGGCTGAGCAACCCGATTTCGCAGGAACGCACCGTGCTGCGCAAGAGCTTGCTGGCTTCTGTGCTGGAGATCGTGGAGCGCAATGCCAATATTCGCGAGCGGCTGGCCTTCTTCGAGATCGGCCCGGTCTTCCGTGCCTCCGAAAGCGGCCCGCTGCCGGATGAGCTGCCCCGCCTGGTGCTGGCCCTGCGCGGGCCGCGCCAGCCAGCTCACTGGCAAAGTGGCGACGGTGACACCCAGGATTTCTATGACATCAAGGGTGCAGTGAGTACTTTGCTCAACAGCCTGGGTTTGCGTGAACTGCAGTTCGAACCCGCCGCACATCCCGCCTTCCACCCGGGCAAATGCGCCCGAGTACTGGCGGACGACCAGCCTCTGGGCGTATTCGGCGAATTGCATCCGCAAGTGCAAACTGAATACGACCTGGGCGGCGACCCGGTGCAGGCGGCTGCGCTCAATCTGGACACAATCTATGATCTGGTGCCAGAACGCTTTGACAGCCAGAGTGTGCCCGCTTATCCGCCGGTGCTGGAAGACTTGGCGCTGGTGGTCGACGAAAGCCTGCCGGCGGGTCAGGTGGAGGCCTTGATTCGCCAGACAGGCGGCAAGCTGCTGACGGGTTTGGCGCTGTTCGACGTCTTTCGCGGTGAGCAGATTGGGGTGGGAAAGAAGAGCCTGGCCTACCAGCTCACCTACCAAAACGCGGAGCGCACTCTGACGGATGAGGACGTGGCCAAGCTACGCCAACGTATCATCCGCCGCCTGGAGCAGGAGCTGGGCGCGCAACTGCGGGCTTAGGGCTTTCAGATCAAGCCTGAGCTGTGTGCTCCCCACAGCTCGGGCTTGATCTGCATCCTCAATAAGCGGGTAAACTAACCAAACATGTTGTTTCTAGGCGTACTTTCTGTTTTCCAAGTAGTTGCTTTGCCGGGTTTGTTGTTTATCCGGCTTTTTCCTGGCAGGCGCACTCCCATTCAGCAGGCAGTCTACATTTTTATGCTCAGTTTACTGGCCAACCACACTGCTGTATTGGTATTGGTTGCATTGGGCATTTACCTGCGTTCTGTAGTGTTGGTCTTGTTTGCATTGCAAGTGGCGCTTTTGGTTTGGCTCTACCGGGATCAGTTGTCAGTTCGCTGGGGCAATTTCGAAACGAGAATCAAAGCCGCTGCTACAGATGGCATACGTTCGTTGAGTAGCAGGTTACAAAAAGATTTTTGGCCTTCTGTATTCTATGTTTTCTTTGGCCTGCTGGCAGTCACTGCGTTGACTTGGGTGGTCTGGGTTTGGATAGCCAATTTTGATACCGTATTTCAAACTTGGGATGCTTGGGCCTCTTGGGATCGCTGGGCGGAGAAGTGGGCAGAAAACCGTTTCCCTGGAGACACTTGGGAATACCCGCAACTCATCCCAATCACGTATTCGATTGGCTATAAGTTCATCGGCACGGTCGCAGTGAAGTTCTTTGGCAAAAGCATCATGCCTTTGTTTCTTCTGGCTATTGGCTTGATGTTCTTTGACTTGGGATTGCGCAAAAAGTCCTTTGGCTACATGTTTTCCAGTGCGTTGGTTGTCTACATGATCGGCTATTTGTTTAGCAAATACATTGCAGACGGCTATGTGGATATTCCAGTAGCCTGCTTTAGCCTGATGGCAATCTATAGCTTGCTGGTGGCGGAGGAAGCCAAGAATGCTGGAGAACTTCGTACGACACTCCTGTTAGGGAGTTTGGCGACAGCATCTGCTGCCGTGACCAAACAAACTGGGCTTTATATTGTGGCTTTGTACCCCCTGTTGGCCTTCCTCTGGATCCTGCGCCAGCGTAAGGACTTCGCGTGGAAAGAGACGCTGAAGTTACTAGGCTGGCACATTCTGGCTATTCTTGTGTTGGTGTTCCCTTGGTATGCCTATATGCAATACCGTATTTGGTATGGTGGAAACGAGTCCAATATTCAATACGTGATTAGCGACATCTACGGTGATATGACCATGGCAGAACGGTTTATGTCAGCCATGGCTTTAGTTGGCCCCTTTGTGTACCTATATGGTTTTGCCATTCTTTCGCTACCTGTACTTAGAAAGCCGATGCAGCATTTGCTGGTGATGTTAGTGCTGCCCTTTTCTATTCTTTGGGCGTTTTTCCTTGGCTATGAAGTCCGCAACTTGGCTGTGGCTTTACCCCCGCTGGCCGTGGTTAGTGGCAAGGCTTTGGAAGGTTGGCTCGAGAACATTGCAGGCCTCCGTCGAAAAACCCGTCCGTTGTATGCACCTTTGTATGCCATACTTTTGCTCGCAAGCCTAGTGTTAGGGCTAGTCAGTTTGCGCTACCATGGGCAGAGCTTGATTGAACGTCAGGTCGCTTTGCAAAAGCAGATTTATGAACCCGAGCTAAACCGAAGGTTATACAGCTTCTTTTGGCAGGATGGCCCACAGCCGATGTTGACCAATTATCCTACCGATTGGTTGCCGGGTTTGGAAGGCACTTGGATCAACGAACTTTTCGTGGATTATGATTCCTATCAAGAATCCTTACTGCGCCACCCAGAGGTTACCTTGATGTTGGTGCCTCTGCCTGATGCCGATGAGCGGATACAGCAAGAAATCCAGTCCATGTTGGAGGGGGATACCTACAAAATCATATTTACTGAAGCGCACTACTCCCTTATTCGAATTCCTCCTCGCTGAGACGCGTGCCCAAAATTTTAGTCCCCTTGCCCAAAGTCTTCGTGACTATTCCGGCCTACAACGAAGGTCGTGTGCTGCGCGCTAGCCTTAAACCATTATTATCCACCGGTTATTCCATAGTGGTCGTGGATGATGGCTCGCGTGACAACACCTGGGAACAGTTGGCCAGTTTGCTGGTGCACCGCCTGCGCCATCCTTTTAACCTAGGCCAAGGGGCTGCACTGCAAACCGGGATGAGCTACGCACTGCAGGCTGGCGCCGACTACATCGTGCACTTTGATGCGGATGGCCAGCATAGCTTGGAGGATATTCCCGGAATGCTGGAACCCTTATTGAATGGCGAAGCTGATGTGGTTTTGGGCTCGCGCTTTCTGCGAGAAGCCGACCTGCAGGCGGTGCCGCCTTCCCGCCGAGTGCTACTGAAGGGTGCCATCTTCGTCAACTGGCTGATGACAGGGCTGTGGTTGAGCGATGCGCATAATGGCGCGCGTGCGCTCACCCGCCGCGCCGCCGAAAAGATCATGCTGCGCGAGAACGGCTTTGCCCATGCTACCGAGATTCTGCAACAGATCCACACCCAGCAACTACGTTTTGTGGAACGGCCCACGCGTATTCACTATACTGAGTATTCGTTGCACAAAGGACAGCGTTTCTGGCATGCTTTTGATGTATTTGTGGACTTGCTGATCAAACGGATATTGCGATGACCCCAATTCAATTCTTATTGATATTTTCCGCGCTGACTGGGTTGTTCTTCTATTTCAATCGCCTGCGAACCCGATTGTGGGATCGAGTGCTGCTGACTGGGCTGGCGCTAGCAGCGGTGGTCTTGGTGGCCAAGCCTGATTGGGCCACCGAGCTGGCTCATTTCCTAGGTGTGGGCCGCGGCACAGACTTGGTGATGTATCTGGGCCTCAGTGGGCTGGCCTTTCTTTGGCTGGGCTTGTACAGCCGCCAACGCGAGATGGATGTGCGTCTGACTGAACTGGCCAGGCGCATGGCTATTTTGGAAGGGCAGCCACCCAAGGCGAAAATCAAAAAGGCTAGAAAAAAGTAACCCGCTAACCCAGGATCGTGTCAATACGTTCCAGCACGCTATCGTCCAGCTTGCTGACCGCTTCGGCCGCCTTGAGGTTGTCTTGCAGCTGCTCCAACTTGGTGGCGCCAGTGATCACGCTGCTGACCTCTTTGCGCCGCAGAATCCAGGCGATGGCCAGTTGGGCCATGCTGATGCCCAGATCACCAGCCACTTCATTCAGTTGCTTGAGCTTCTCGACGCCGCCCTGCTGCAGGCGGTCAGTGACCCAGCCCATGCCCTCCAGAGTGGCGCGGCTGCCGGCGGGGATGCCCTGGTTGTACTTGCCTGAGAGCACGCCCGAGGCCAGCGGGCTGAAAGTGGTCAGGCCGATGCCGAGGCTCTCGCAGACCGGCGCCAGGTCCTTTTCCACCTGGTGACGGTGCAGCATGTGGTACTGCGGTTGCTCCATGCTGGGCGGAATCAGCCCATACTGCCGGGCAATACCGTGTGCTTCGCTGATCTGCGCGCCGCTCCACTCCGAGGTGCCCCAATAGAGCAGCTTGCCCTGTTGGATCAGCGTGTTCATGGTAAAGACCACTTCCTCCACCGGCGTTTCGGGGTCGAAGCGATGGCAGAAATACAGGTCGACGTAGTCCGTCTCCAGCCGCTTGAGCGAGGCATGGATCGATTCGGTGATGTGCTTGCGCGAGAGACCGCGACCGTTGGGGCCGGGCATGGTCGGCCAGAAGACCTTGCTGGAGATGACCAGCGCCTCACGCGGCAGGCCGCGGATGGCCTTGGCCATGGTCCTCTCGGCCTCGCCTTTGGCGTACACATCGGCATTGTCAAAAAAGTTAACGCCCTGCTCGTAGGCGTAATGGATCAGGGTGTCGGCAGTCTTGTCTTCGATCTGCGAGCCGAAGGTCACCCAGGCACCGAAAGAAAGTTCACTGACTTTAAGGCCCGAACGGCCCAAGCGGCGAGTTTCCATGTTTCTCCTTAACTGATCGACTCTAAGATCTGAGCTGCCAGGTCAAAACGGTTGAAAGCGGGCATCAAGTAGACGCCGGCGCCCCAGGCCCGGATCTGCTCGATGAGCTCGATGGCAATCCGCACGCCCTCTTGCGGGCCCTGGTTGCCGGCGGCTTCCATACGCTGGCGGATCTCAGCCGGGATGATGATGCCGGGGACTTCGTTGTGCAGAAAGTTGGCATGGCGCACGCCGAACAACGGCAGGATGCCGACCAGCAGCGGCTTTTCCAGGTTTTCGGCGTGCTGCTCCAAAAACTGGCGCGCTTGGGCCGGGTCGTAGACCGGCTGTGTGAGGAAGAAATCAGCCCCATTGCGCAGTTTGCGCGCTAACAGCTTGGCCTCACGCTCTGCGTCCGGCGGGGCCAGGTTAAGTGCCGCACCGACATGGAAGGCGGTGGGCTGGCCGATTTCGGCCCCAGCGTGGTCGCGCCCTGTGTTGAACTGCTGCTTGATCAGCTTGATCAGACCCGTGGGGGCCAGGTCGTAGTTGTCCATCGCGTCGGGGTAATCGCCAATCGAGGTCGGGTCGCCCATGACCACAAAGACATTGCGCACGCCCAGCGCATGGGCCGCCAGCAGGTCGCCCTGCACGCGCAGCAGGTTGCGGCCGCGGGTGGGGAAGTGCAGTGTGGTCTCCACGCCCACATGACGCTGGATCAGGTCGCAGACCGCCCAAGGGCTCATGCGCATACGCGCCATGGGGCTGTCGGCCACGTTGATCACGTCCACGCCGGATTCGGCCAGCAGGTCCGCCCCGGCTTGCAGTTTGTAGGTGGACAGCCCGCGCGGCGGGTCCATTTCCACTGCGGAGACAAACTTGCCCGCGGCGATCTTCTCCGCCAGCTGCGAGCCTTTGTCCGGCCCGGCCAGCGGTTCACGCGGCTCGACCACGCTGATCTGCCCGTTGGCCAGAGCACTGATGGCGCCCGGGTTGTCCAACGCATCGCGCATGGCTTGGATATGTTCTGGGGTGGTGCCGCAGCAGCCGCCAATGAGGGCCGCGCCCGCCTGGCGGAAGGCCACCGCGTACTGGCCGAAATAGTCCGGCCCAGCGGGGTAGCGGATGCGTCCGCCGGCTTGCTCCGGCCAGCCCGCATTGGGCATCACGGAGAACTGCGCATCCGGCACGGCGGCGCGCATCTGTTTAAGGATGCGCAACAGCTGGGCCGGCCCGCCGGAACAGTTGATACCGATCAGATCGGCACCAGCCTCATGCAGCTTCCGAGCGACTTTGGCTGGCGTGTCGCCCAATAGAGTTCGGTCGTCGCGGGTGAAGGTCATCGAGACCACCACGGGCAGATCGCTGAGCGCCTGGGAGGCTTTCAACGCTTCACGCGCCTCATGCAGGTCGGTCATCGTCTCGATGATGATCAGGTCTGGTTTGCCAGCCAATAAGCCGCCCAGCTGTTCCTCGAAGGCGGCGCGGGCCTCGTCCGGATCCACGCGGCCAAAGGGCGCCAGGCGCACGCCCAGCGGGCCGACATCGGCTGCCACCAGGGCGTCTTTGCCGGAAGCAGCCACAGCTTGGCGGGCTAATTGAACGCCCGCCTGGCTGATCTCGGCGGCCTTGTCTTGCAGGCCGTGCTCCACCAGGCGGAAGCGGTTGCTGCCGAAGGTGTTGCTCATGATGATCTGGGCGCCGGCCGCCAGATAGGTGGCATGGATCTGCTGCACCAGTTCAGGCTGGGAGAGATTGAGTTCGTCAAAGCAGCGCGTGAAATCCACGCCCTGCTCGTGCAGCACGGTACCCATCGCTCCGTCGGCGAGCAGGGTGGATTGTTGCAAAGTGTCGAGAAAATCTATTTTTGCCATTAGTGATATTCGTCCAAAGCCCATTTAAGGGGATTGCTAAGGATGTATTCTTGATGTTGGTAGAGGTCATCTTCATTGCGGATGACGTGCTCGTAATAGCCGCGTTGCCAGAAGGCGGCACCAGACATGCCACGGATTTCGTTTGCCTTGCGGGCGGAGAATGTTTTGAAACCACGGACGACTTCAGGCAATCCGTGCTTTGTAGTAGGGGCGGGTTTCAAACCCGCCCCTACGGCTTCCGAATTGTCGAGAATCAAAACAATGCCGTGCACGTGATTTGGCATGATGACAAATTCGTCGAACTGGATGTTTGCATAATGCTGGGCCAATTCATCCCAAACTTGTTGAACTTGTTCGCCAGCCGGGCTTAGAACCACTTTCTCTTCCTGGACGCGTCCCAAGGAGTATTCTCTTTTGTAGGTACAGATAGTGAAGAAATAGGCTCCCGGCGAGCTGTAATCATATTCGGGCAAACGCAATGATTTGCGGCGCGCGGTTTTTGCGGCTATGTATTCAGGGGCGGGTTTCAAACCCGCCCCTACGAGAGGGTCGTTTTTCATGCCCGCATCAATTGTTCCACGCGGCTTTCGCCCACGCTGTAGTATTTGGCTTCGGGGTGGTGCAGGATGATGGCCGCCGTGGATTGCTCTGGCACCAGCTGATAAGACTCGGTGAGCGACACGCCCAGTTCCTTTTCGGCGGGCAGCAGGCTCCACACTTTGGCGTGGTCTTCCAGTTCCGGGATGGCTGGGTAACCCCAGGAGTAGCGCTTGCCGCGCTTGGCGTCCAGCCCCAGTTCGCGGCGGATGTGGCGGTGCAGGTACTCCGCAGTCGCCTCGGCGGTTTGCACGGCCAGACCGTGCAGGAAATAGCCTTCGGTGTAATCGTTGGCCGCCTGCAGCGCCTCAAAGCGTTCGCTGGCTTCCTGGCCCACGGTAACGACCTGGAAGGCGACGATGTCCATGCGCCCGCTTTCCACCGGGGCGAAGTAGTCCGCCAGGCAGAGCAGGTCGCCGCTCTCTTGGCGCGGAAATTCGAAGCGGGTCAGCTGGCGCGGTTTGCCCCCGTCCAGGCTGGCCGGGTCGTAGACGATCAGGCTGTCGCCTTCCGCCTGGGCCGGCCAGTAGCCATATACGGCTTGCGGTTTTAGCCAGCCGGTTTGGCGGGCTTCCTTCTGCATGCGCGCCAGGCGGGCTTCAAACTCGGCTTCGATCTGTTTCCATTCGTCGCCCTGTTTGTTTTTGGCGCCCCAGGAGAGGCGGAAGAGTTCGTTCTTGTATAAGCACTCGAAGACAGTCTCCAGCGGCATTTGCGGCACCAGGTGTACGCCCCATTTGGGCGGCGTGGGGATGTTCTCGGCCGGCTTCACCGCCGAGCGGCCGCCGACCGCTGCCGTACGGCGGGGCTTAGACTCGCGGGTCAGTTCGCGGGCCGCCTTGGTGAAGATGTCTTCCATAAGCAGCTCGCGGCGCGGGCCGTCGATCAGCTGGTCCATGGTTTCCAGGCCCTCGAAGGCGTCCTGACAGTAAAAGACGCCGGAGTGGTAGGGCTTTTGGTCTTCGGTGTAGAGGATGCGCCAACCGAAGCGGCGGTTGATCGCCGCACCGCCGATCAGCACAGGGTAGTCCAGTCCGCGGCGCTGCAACTCGTTGACGATCAGCGGCATCTGCTTGCTGGTGCTGACCAGCAGGGCGCTGAGGCCGATAGCGGTGGCCTTGACCTCTTCGGCCTTGCTGATGATCGTCTCGGCCGGTACTTGCTTGCCCAGATCAAAAACCTCGTAGCCGTTGTTGACCAGGATGGTCTTGACCAGATTCTTGCCGATGTCGTGCACGTCGCCGTAGACGGTGGCCAGCACCACTTTGCCTTTGCTGATGCCCTCGACCTTCTCCAGATAATTCTCCAGGTGGGCGACGGTCTTCTTCATCACTTCGGCGGACTGCAGCACGAACGGCAGGATCAGCTCGCCGGCGCCGAACTTGTCACCGACTTCTTTCATGCCCGGCAGCAAGGTGTTGTTCAGCAGGTGTACCGCGGCCTCATGGTCGTTGGGAAATTCCTTGCGGGCGATGACTTCGTCGATGGCGGCTTCCACGCCGTCTTTGTGGCGGTGCAAGATGCTCCAATGCAGGCGTTCCTCGGGGGTCATGCCTTCCATTGGGTTGGCTTTGGTCTCCTCCTCCACCGGGGCGCGTTGTTCGTAATACTCAATGACCTTTTGCAGCGCATCTGGCCGCTTGTTGAAGATCAGGTCTTCCATCAGCTGGCGCTCTTCTGACGGAATTTCGGCGTAGGGCTTGACCTTCTCCGCATGGACGATGGCCATGTCCAACCCAGCCTGCACGCAGAAGTGCAGCATCATGCTGTTCAGTGTTGCGCGGGCCTGGGGTGTCAGGCCGAAGCTGACATTGCTGACGCCCAGCGAGGTCATCACGCCTGGCAGCTCGGCCTTGATCTGGCGGATGGCGTTGATCGTCTCCACGGCACTGTTGTTGAATTCGGTGTCGCCGGTGCTGAGCGGGAAGGTGAGCACATCGAAGACCAGGTCTTGCGGGCGGAAGCCGAATTCGTCCACGGCGATGTCGTGGATGCGCTTGGCGATCTCGAACTTACGCTCGGCCGTCTTGGCCATGCCGGTTTCGTCGATGGTCAGGCATAGCACAGTGGCATTGTGTTCTTTGGCGATGCCCAACACGCGGTCCATCTTGGGCCGCCCGGCTTCCAGGTGGGTCGAGTTAAGCAGGCAGCGGCCGGGGGCCAGCTTGAGGGCGGCTTCCATCACTTCTGGCTCGGTGGTGTCGATCACCAGCGGCGCTTCCACCCCCATGGCCAGCTTCTTGACCACCTTGGACATCAAATATTCCTCGTCCGGCCGCTCGGTGAGCGCCACGCTGATGTCCAGGGTATGTGCGCCGCCAGCGATCTGCTCACGGGCCATCTGCAGGATACCGTCGAAGTCTTCGGCCATCAGCAGGCGTTTGAACTTGCGGCTGCCGGTGCCGTTGAGGCGCTCGCCGATCAGAAGCGGCGGCGGCTCTTGCTGCATGTCCACCGCCTGAATGGAGGAGGACATGCGCACCGGGCCCAGTGCAGGTCGCGGCGGCGTGGGGTGGTTGTGGATCTTCTCGACCAGCAGGCGCAGATGCTCCGGCGTGGTGCCGCAGCAGCCGCCCACGATGGCGACATTGTGCTTGTGGACGAATTCGGCCATCGCCTCGGCGTAGGGTTCCGGTTCGAGCGGATAGACCGCCTCGCCGTCGACATTCAACGGCAGGCCGGCGTTGGGGATGGCTGAGACGGGCAGGCGGCTGTGCTCGCCCAGGTAGCTGACTGGCTGGCGCATGTGTTCCGGCCCGGTGGAGCAGTTGAGGCCGATGGCGTCGATCGGCAGCCCGTCCAGAATGGTCAGGGCTGTGGCGATGTCAGTGCCTAGCAGCATGCGGCCGGTGGTGTCCAGCGTCACCTGGCATTGCACCGGGATGACTTCACCGGTTTCGTCGAAGGCGAGCTGGATGCCTTGGATGGCGGCTTTGACTTCCAAAATGTCTTGCGAGGTTTCGATCAGCAGCACGTCCACGCCGCCCGTGATCAGACCGACGGCCTGCTCGCGGAAGAGGTCGACCAATTGGTCGTAGGTAATGTCCGAGAGGGTCGGGTCGTCGGCGCTGGGCAGCTTGCCGCTGGGGCCGATGGAACCGGCCACGAAGCGTGGGTGCTGCGGCGTGCTGAACTCGTCGGCGACCGCCCGCGCCAAGCGGGCCGCCGTCTGGTTGATCTCGATCGTGCGCTCGCCCAGGCCGTATTCGCCCAGGGTCAGGCGGTTGCTGCGGAAGGTGTTGGTCTCGACCACGTCCACACCGACTTCCAGGAAGGAACGGTGCACCGCAGCCGGCGCCTCAGGATAGGTGATATTGAGGTAATCCGGGCAGCCGTTGTACTTCTCGCCGCCGTAGTGTTCAGCGGTCAGGTTCATGGTCTGCAGGCTGGTGCCCATGGCCCCATCGTAGATCAGGACGCGTTTTTCCAGCGCATCCAGGAAGGCGCGGCGGGTGTGGGGGCGGTGTGGGCTAATCGGTTTTTCAGTCACGGTCTCTCACTTAAGCGAAGTCGCCTCTCATGTAGAGAGGCGACGTGTAGTACGGAAATCATCGCCTCATCTCTCAGAACAATCTGCCGGAATTGGCACCTGCCGCATTGCGGCGGTTGCCGAGGCTTCAAAGGGCCGGTCCCTCCACCTCTCTGGATGAGTGCATTGCCCTCCGGGCAATGCTCAGAGTTTGCTACGCAAGCTCTACTTATTTGATTGTCAGCGGAGTATATCGCGCGGGAAATGGACTGTCAAACCCGCGTAACTTGGGGATGGCCGGTTGTGTTCTAAACAGCACGTAAGCAAGTTTGTAAGGAGAACGAATGGATATCAATTATCTGGCAGTATTTTTGGCCGCCCTGGCCGCTTTCTTCCTCGGTTTTCTTTGGTACACCATCATCTTCGCCAAGCCTTGGCAGGAACTGATCGGCATGGGCTCCAAGGGCAAGGGCAAAGCCAGCACTCAGGAGACGCCCAACCTGGGCCGCCTGCTGGGAGGCTCGTTCGTTTTGGAACTGATCATGGCCTTTACCTTCGCCATGTTCATCGGTCGCGGCGCCGGCGCCATGACCGGTCTGGGCTACGGCCTGGTGGCCGGTCTGTGCTGGGTAGGTCTGGCCTTCGGCGTCAACTATCTGTTTGAGGGCAAACCGTTCAAGCTGTGGCTGATCAACGCCGGTTACAACACGCTGGTCTTTGCGGTGATGGGCCTAATCATCGGCGCGATGTAGGGTACGTCATACGATGTAATAAAGGTGGCCGAGACTCGGCCACCTTTGTTTTAATTGTTAACGCATCTGGTTGGGGGATGTTGGATAAATCAAGCTAGTTTTCTATCTTGGCCACTTCCCCGCGCTTGATCTGGAAGGCGTCAAAGTCACGCGCCACATGCGTATTGGGGAATACCGCCTGCGCCTCGGCCAATACATCACCCTCGCGGTAGCGCCGTGAAATATGGGTCAACAGCAGCTTGCCCACGCCAGCCTCACGCGCCAGCTCGGCGGACTGGCGGGCGGTCAGGTGGGCGAATTCGCGGGCCATCTCGCGCTCCTCCTCCAGGTAGGTGGCCTCGATCACCAAGGCATCTGCATCCCGGCAGTGCTCCAAAATATCGTCGGTGCGGCCGGTGTCGCCGATGTGCACCAGTTTGGCGCCCTTGACCTCATCACCCAGTACCTGATCGGGCTGCACCACGGTGCCGTTCTCCAGCGTCACCGCCCGGCCGTTGACCAAGTCGCGGCGCAGTGGGCCGGGCGGCACGCCCAGCGCTTCGGCCTTTTCCGGCAGGAAGGGGCGGCGGGCGTGCTCCTCAAAGACGAAGCCCAGGCAGTCCGGTCCGCGGTGGCTGACGGCAAAGGCGCGCACCTCGAAGTCGTCGCCCTCGAAGATCACGCCCGGCTGCACGGCGCGCAGGCTGACGTTCACCGGACCCTTGCCCTTGGGGATCACGCGCACGCCGTAAAGCAGCGCGTCAATGCGCTCCAGGGTCCACTTGCCCGCCATGATCTCAATATCTTCCAAGGTTTCCCAGCGGGTGAAGGTGGAGAACAGCCCGGCCAACCCCAGAATATGGTCGAGATGGCCGTGGGTGACCAGGATGTGGTTGAGGCGCTTGAAACCCAGACCGGAACGCAAGATCTGGCGCTGGGTGCCTTCGCCGCAGTCGACCAGGAAGCGCATCTCGTTGTGTTTGATGATGTGGGCCGAAAGGCCGCGGTGCACGGAAGGCGCTGAAGCGGATGTACCCAGGAAAACGAATTCGAACAAAGGGGCCTCGAGTATGGAGTGGCTTTATTGTAACGGGGATCAGTAATCAGGTATCAGGGTTGCCTGATTGCTGACTGCGTTTCCTGTTCCTGATTCCTAATTACTAATCCCTAAGTGCTGAAATGCTATACTCGCGCCCAATGGCAAAACGCAAAAGCACCCCGCGCAAGAAGCGCAGCAGCGCTTCCAGCCCAGACTTGTTCACGGCTCTTTTGGAATTTTGGTACCGCATTTCGCCGGATCGCAAGCTAGACGCCCTGGGTATCCTGCTGGCTTTGTTCGGCGGCCTGACCCTGCTGCTGGATCTGACCGTTGAGCCGGGTGGGTTTGGCGCGGCCTGGTTGGTTCTTTGGCGGCAGCTGCTGGGCTGGGGCCTGTATGTCTTCCTGGGCGGCCTGGTGCTGCTGGGCGTTTGGCTGGTGCTGCGCCGTTTTGAGCGCATTCCGCCGCTGCGCGCTCGCCGCCTGCTGGGGGCGGCCCTGCTCTTCTTCACCACGCTGGTCTGGCTGCAGGTGCTGAGCGCCGAGGGCGGGCGGCTGGGCGCCGCGCTGACCGGCTGGCTGGCCAACGGGCTGGGCGAAGTGGGCTTGTGGGTGGCGGCCCTGGCGGGCTTGCTGATCGCCTTGTCGCTGACCTTTGAAGTCTCATTATTCAATCTATTGGAAGACGCCTTGCAAGTCTGGCAGGCCCGCCAGGCGCGCCGCGCCGAACGTCGGGCAGGCGGTGCAGCCTACCCCGACTACGCGCCTGAGTTGGACTATGCGCCAGATCCCCTGGAACCGTTGGCTGCTGAGGAGGGCCTGCCAGAGCCGTTGATGGGCCCGCCCGGCGGGCCAGCGGAACAGGCAGATGAATTCGCCGAGGCACCGGATGTGCTGGAAGACAAGGACGAGCAGCCGGTTTGGGTGCTGCCCACCCTGGCCGATATGCTCGATCTCGGCGATAAGCTGAGTTACAACGCCAACCTGGACAATCAGCGCGCCGCCAACATTGAAGAGACATTGCGCTCTTTTGGCGCTCCGGCCCGCGTGGTGGAGATCCACCGCGGCCCGACCATTACCCAATTTGGCGTGGAACCCGAATTTGTAGAGACGCGCGGCGGGCGCACTCGGGTGCGGGTGGGCAAGATCGCCGCCCTGGCAGACGACCTGGCCCTGGCCCTGGCCGCCTCGCGCATCCGCATCCAGGCCCCTGTGCCCGGAAAAGGCTATGTGGGCATTGAGGTGCCCAATGAGCAGATTGCCACGGTGGCGATGCGCGATGTGATGGAGAGCGACGCCTTCCAGCGCATGAGCTCACCGCTGCGCTTCGCCCTGGGGCAGGACGTGGCCGGCCAGGCGGTGGCGGCGGATTTGGCCGGCATGCCGCACCTGCTGGTGGCCGGCGCCACCGGCTCCGGCAAATCGGTTTGCGTCAACGCTTTGATCTGCTGCCTGCTGCTCAACAATACGCCGGAGACACTGCGCCTGATCATGGTCGACCCCAAACGCGTGGAACTGACCGGTTACAACGGCATTCCGCATTTGCGCTTCCCGGTGGTGGTGGAACTGGACCGTGTGGTCGGCGTATTGCAGTGGGCCACGGCGGAGATGGACAAGCGCTACCAAGCCTTCGCCAAGATCGGCGCCCGCCACATCAAAGACTACAACGCCCGCATGGCCGAACAGGGCGGCGAGAAACTGCCGTACATGGTGCTGGTGATCGACGAGCTGGCCGACCTGATGATGGTGGCCCCTGACCAGACCGAACGCCTGCTGGCCCGCATGGCTCAGTTGGCACGCGCCACCGGGATGCATCTGATCCTCTCCACCCAGCGCCCCTCAGTGGATGTGGTTACCGGGCTGATCAAAGCCAACTTCCCGGCGCGCATCGCCTTTGCTGTAGCCTCCAGCACGGACAGCCGTGTGATTTTGGACCAGCCCGGCGCCGACCGCCTGCTGGGCCGCGGCGACATGCTCTTCCAGCCGCCCGACGCCCCGGCCCCGGTGCGCTTGCAGGGTGTCTATTTGGCCGAGAGCGAGATCTTGCGCATCGTCAACCATTGGCGCGCTTTTGCTGGTAGTGCGCCTGCTTCGCAAACGCCGCAGGGCATCCCGCAGATGAGCGACGCCCCGGCGCAGGGCGCGCCGCTGAAGCAGATCCCGATTTGGGAAGAGATCGAGCAGATCCAGGAGGAGGCTGACCAGGACCCGCTGTTTGTCGAAGCGGTGGACTTGGTGCGCCGCCGCGGGCGGGCCTCGATTTCCATGCTGCAGCGCCGCATGGGCATCGGTTATACGCGCTCAGCGCGCATCATCGAGCAGATGGAGGCGCGCGGCATCATCGGCCCGGCCAAGACCGGGGCCCAGCACCGGGAGGTGCTGGACTACGGCCAGGCTGCTCCGCCCGTGGGCGAGGACTAAGAAAAAAAGCCGCTCAATTTGAGCGGCTTTTTATTGCGCAGAGGGCTTATTGGCGGGGGCGGCTGCCCAGCACCAAGTCGATCTCTAATTCTGTCCCGGAGCGCAGCACCGTGAGCCTCACGGTTTCACCCGGGCTCTTTTGGCGGAAGAGATAGGAGATCAAGTCATCGAAGCTTTTGATGCTGAGGCCGTCGATGGCGATGATGAAGTCGCCGGCCTGCACGCCCGCTTCGGCGGCCGGGCCGCCGGGAGTGACCCGGGCGATCAGAGAGCCGTCGGTGCGGTTGATGCCCAGCTGCTCGGCTTCGGCCAGGGTCAGGTTGGAGTTGCTGCTGATTCCCAGGTAGGGATAGTCAAAGTGTCCCTGGCTGATCAGGCTGGGCACCACACGCTTGACGATGTTGCTGGAGATGGCGAAACCAATGCCGGAGTTGAGCGCGCTGCCATCCTGCGTGGAGCTGTAAGTGCGGATGGCGCGGTTAATGCCCACCACCTCGCCCTGCAGGTTCAGCAGCGGGCCGCCCGAATTGCCCGGGTTGATCGCCGCGTCGGTTTGGATCAGGTCGCCGGCGCTGTACACACCGCCCTCCGCGGCCTGGTTCATCGACTCCATCGAGCGTCCCAGGCTGGAGACGATGCCGGTGCTCATGCTGCCCTGCAAGCCAAAGGGATTGCCGATCGCGATCACGGACTGGCCGACCAGCAAAGCGTCCGAATCGCCCACAGCCAGCGGATGCAGCTCGGCGGCATCCACATCCACCTTGACCACTGCCAGGTCCGAGTCGCGGTCTTCGCCAATCACGCGCCCCACCGCCTTCAGGCCGCTGGGGAAGGCCACCTCCAGGTAGGAGGCGCCTTGGATGACGTGGTAGTTAGTGACGATGTGGCCCTGAGTGTCATAAACAAACCCGGAGCCCTGGCCGCTGCCCAGGTCCGATAGGGTAGTGATCGATACCACGCCCGGGCTGACTGCCTGGTAGAGCAAGACCAGCGCTTCTTGCTGGTCCAGCATTTCAATCGAAACGGGGATGGCGGCCGTGGCCAGCAGGCTGGGCGCCTCGGCTTCGGCAACCGGCGCGCCTGACTGCGGGAGCAGGGCGCTCAGCTCGCTGATCGGCAGCCGGCAGGCCAGGCTGGTGAGCACCAGCAGGCCGAGCAGCAACAGGATGGGGCGAACGGTCTTCTTCATGGACAATCGTGTCCTTTCTGGGTGATTACTTCTCGCTCTCGGCAAGCCGTTCAAACAGCTCACGCTGCTCGGCGCTGAGGTTCTTGGGCAGGCGCACTTTGAGCCGGGCGAACAAGTCGCCGCGCTCTTTGCCGCGCATCTGCGGCATGCCCTTGCCTTTGAGGCGAATGGCCTGCCCGGGCTGCGAACCGGCGGGCACTTTGAGCAGTACTGTGCCGTCCAGGGTGGGCACCCGCACCTCACCGCCCAATACGGCAGTATACAGGTCGGTGTCCACATCTGTGTACAGATGATTGCCCTGGCGCGTGAAGCGCGGGTCTGCTGCTACGTCAACCACCAGGTAAATATCGCTTTGGGCTGGGCCGGCCCCAGCCATGCGCACTTTGGTGCCGGTCTTGGCGCCGGCCGGAATTTTCACTTCCAGGCGCTTGCCGTCCAACTGAAGCAGGCGGCTGGCGCCGCGATAAGCCTCTTCCAGGCTGACGCTGACCGGCTGCTCATAAGCGGCCGGCCGGCGGGCTGCGCCGCGACGGGCGTCGCCACCCGCAAAGCCGCCCATGCCGCCGAAGATCTGCTGGAAAAAGTCGGAAAAGCCGCCGCCGAACAAGTCTTCGGCGTTGCCGTACTCCACATGCACTCCGCCCGGGCCGCCACTGCGCCATTGGCTCCAGTCGAAGCCGCCACTCGGCGCACCTTGGCCCTGCCACTGGCTGTATTCGCTGCCCAGCCGATCGTAATGGGCGCGTTTGTCTGCATCGCTGAGCACCTGGTAGGCCTCATTGATGTCTTTGAACTTGTCCTCCGCGGTCTTGTCGTCAGGGTTGTGGTCGGGATGATATTGCAAAGCCAGTTTGCGATAGGCCTTCTTGATTTCATCCTGGCTGGCGCCCCGTTCCACTCCCAGAATTTGGTAATAGTCTTTATAGTCCATAGGAAAGCAACAAAATTATTGTATGTCGCCTCAGGGGGGAGTCAATCGCCCGGGCTCAGGTTTAATACAACTCTAACAGCCAAGCCATGCTATGATTCGCGGGACTGTGGCTCAACGACTTCTCCTGGCAATCAAAGATATGGCGCTTGCCCAGCAAGCGGCCAGTGAGATTTTTGCGCCATTGGGGGTCTCGGTTGTTTTTCTGGGGGATGATGTGTCGATCTCTTCGGCATTTCAAGCCAATACGCGCCCAGATGTCCTGCTAATGGATGCCGACCTGGCCGGCGACGGCTTCAACGCGCTGGCCCACCTGCGCGCCGAGCACCCCAACGTGCCGGTCTTGCTGGCTGCCGCCCACCCGACGCCGGAACTGCTGCGCCGCGCCCTGCAGGCCGGGGTCAGCGATGTGCTCAGCCTGCCTTTGCAGGCGACCCAGGTGCAGGCGGCCTTGCAGCAGGCCGAGCAGCAGCGCCAGCAATGGAACCGCTGGCTGCGCCGGGAGACCGGCGCCCTCAGCCGTCGCGCCTCGGAGATGGAAACCATCCTCAGCCAGGCCAACGACGGCCTGATGCTACTGGACCAACAGGGCCGGATACTGATGGTTAACCAGGCCCTGCGCCACACCTTCGATCTGGGAGGGGGTGACCTGACCGGCCACCCGGTGGGCCAGGTGCTCAACCTGCCCGGCTTCGCCGAGGCGCTGGCCGCCGCTGAGCCGCTGGAACGCTACGAAGTGGAAAACTCCCAGGGCCGCGTCTTCCACCTGCGGCTGGCAGACTTGCCCAGCGTGGGCCGGGTGCTGAGCTTGCATGATGTCAGCCACTTTAAAGAGCTGGACAAACTCAAAGGCGACTTCGTCAACACGGTGTCGCATGATCTGCGTTCCCCGCTGACCGCCATTTTAGGCTATGTCGAGCTGATCGAACGCTCGGGTGAGGTCAATCCGCAGCAGTCGGACTTCATCCAGCGCGTCAAAGCCAGTGTGCACGCCACCACCGGCCTGATCGATGACCTGCTCAAGCTCAGCCGCGTGGAAGTGGCTGACTTGGATGAGCACGCCGCAGTGGACATGAACCAGGTGCTGGCCAACGTGGCGCGCGATACGCAATCCACCGCCCAGGACAAAGGGATGACGATCGAAGTTCAAGTGGCGCCCGGCCTGCCCGCCGTGGTGGGCAGCCGCACCCAGCTGCACCAACTGGCAGACAACCTGCTGGGCAACGCCCTCAAGTACACGCCCGCCGGCGGCCGCGTGCGCGCCACCTTGCGCGAGAAAGACAATCAGGTGATCTTGCAGGTGGCTGACAACGGCCCCGGCATTCCACTGGAGGAGCAAGGCCGCATTTTCGACAAGTTCTACCGGGCCAGCAATACCCAGGCGGACCTGCCGGGTACCGGGCTGGGTCTGGCGATCGTCAAGACCGTGGTGGATAACCACGGCGGACGGATTTGGGTGGATTCTCAGCCGGGCAAAGGCTCGGTGTTTACGGTAGTGCTGCCGGTAGCCAACCGCCACTAACTACTGGGCGGCCAGGAACTGGCGCATCAGCTCTATCGCTTCTTGCACTTCCCCATAGGCACGCACTTGAATGCCCGGCAGGGTGTTGCCGCTGAGCATTTTGGAGACTTTGCGCTCACGCTGGTAGAGGCACAGCACGGGCTTGCCGCGCCCGAGCGCATAGCTGATCTCATAGCCCACGCCGTGCGAGGGGGTGCTGACCTCGGCCACCATCACCTGGCTCTGATCGATCCAGGCGGTGTCACGACGGTACACCTCCGTGGGGTCCGGCGAATTTTCCATGGCTTGCCAACCCGGCCCGGCATTCAGCGCCGTGGGCACATCATGCCCGTCGGCCAGCAGAGCCGCCACCAGCTGCTGGTAGGCGGCTTCGTCGCCGCGCCCGCCCATGATGGCGCAGGCGAAGTAGATCTTCATGCGGCGTCCGGATAGCCCGGCCCCTGCTGCCATTCCCAAGCGCTGGCAATGATCTCGTCCAGCTGGGAATGCTCAGGCTGCCAGCCCAGTTCACGCTGAATTTTGGCTGGCGAGGCCACCAGTCGCGCCGGGTCGCCGGGGCGGCGCGGCGCATCCAGCGCCGGGATGGGGTGGCCTGTAATGCGCCGGGCGCTTTCCAGCACCTGGCGAATCGAATACCCCTGCCCGCTGCCCAGGTTGTAGACCAGCTGGCCCCGGGTTTCCAGAGCGCCCAGGGCCAGCACGTGGGCCGATACCAGGTCGCTGAGATGAATGTAATCGCGGATGCAGGTGCCGTCCGGCGTAGGGTAGTCGTTGCCATAGATGGCGATGTGCTCACGCCGGCCCTGGGCTACCTGCAGCATCAGCGGGATCAGGTGGCTTTCGGGCTGGTGCGCTTCGCCGCGGCTGGGCAGTGCGCCGCAGGCATTGAAATAGCGCAGGGCCGCGTAGCGCAGCCCGTGGATCTGATGGTAGCGCTGCAGCACTTCTTCGCTCATCAGCTTGGTTTGCCCGTAGGTGTTCTCCGGCCCCAGAGGGGCGTCTTCGCTCAGTGGTGCATCACTGGTGCGGTACACCGCCGCGCTGGAAGAGAAGACCAAGCGCGGAATGCCTGCCTGCTGAGCCGCCTCGACCAGTTCCAGCGTGCCTTGCAGGTTGTTGCGGAAATATTTGCCGGGGTTTTGCATGCTCTCGCCGGCTTCAATAAAGGCGGCGAAATGCAAAATGCCGTCATAACCGGTGCCGTGCAGAGCCGCCTTCAGCCCGGGGGCATCCAGCAGGTCGCCCTGGATAAAGTTGGCCCCAGCCGGCACTGCGGCGCGGTGGCCGGTAGCCAGCGAGTCGAACACGGTCACCTGATGGCCCTGCGCCAGCAGCTCGGCGGCCACGGCTGAGCCAATATAGCCCGCTCCCCCAGTGATGAACAATTTCATGCGCTAGTCCTCGGTCTTTTCCACAGTTTCCAGGTTGGCGAAGGCCGCCAGGACTTTTTTGAGGCCTACGCCCTCAAAAAAGATGTCCACGACTTCATCATCATCTTGGATGCGGCTGTTGAGCACCAGGCCGTCGCCCCAGGTGGCGTGGCGCACGTTCATACCCGGTCGGTACTGCGGCTGCAGGATATTGGCCTTGGGGCTGCTGGGCCGCTCCCAGCGGTCTGGGCGGTAAGCATGCTCCAGGCGGGCGCGGTTGCCGCCTTCCACCAGTTCGGCGGGCAGGTCATCCAAAAAGCGGGACGGCTCCACGGCCTCGGAGTAGCCAAAGCTGTTGCGGTAGGCATTGTGCATCAAGATCAGGTGGTCTTCGGCGCGGGTGATGCCTACATAGAACAGCCGGCGCTCCTCGGCCATCTCTTCGGGGTCATCAAAGGAACGCGAGTGCGGCAGCATGCCGTCATCCAGCCCGGCGATGAAGACCACCGGGAATTCCAGCCCCTTGGCGGCGTGCAGGGTCAGCAGGGTCGGCACCTCAGCGGTTTCGTCGATGGTGTCCTGGTCGGAGACCAGGGCGATATTCTCCAGGAAATCGGAAATGGTGCGCCCGCTGTATTCGGCCGCCAGGCGGCGCATTTCCTGGACGTTGTCCCAACGGTCCTGGCCTTCTTCCTCGCCTGCCTCGGCCAGCAGGTAGCCGTGATAGTCAATATCGGCCAGGATGCGGTCCATCAACTTCATCGGCTCGGTCTCGCCCGCCATGGCGTGCCAGGCCGCCAGGCGGCGCCCCAGCGGAGCCATGGCCTGGCGCGCCAGGTTGGGGATGACACCGAAGAGCGGGTCGTCTGGCGTTTCACCCAGGCGCATCAGCATGCGGCCGGGAGTAGTCTTTTCTTGAATGGCCAGGTTGCGCAAAGCGGCCTGGGACTTGAGGCCAATCCGCCGGGCGGGCACATTGATCACACGGTTAAGGCTGGCCTCATCGTCCGGGTTGACCGCCAGGCGCAGGTAGCACAGCACGTCTTTGACTTCGCGACGGCCGTAAAAACGCTGGGCGCCGACCAGCTTGTAAGGCAGGTTGGCATGCAGAAAAGCTTCTTCGATCAGGCGCGACTGTGCATTGACCCGGTACATCACGGCGAAGTCGCCCAGGCTGGCGCCTGCGCGCACAGCCATGGCGATCTGCTCGACAATGTAGCGGCCGGTCTCTTGTTCATTGAGGGTCATGTGAATGCGGATCTTTTCGCCAGCCCCGCGGTCGCTGAACAGCTGTTTGCGGGTGCGGTGCGGGTTGCGGTCGATGACTGCCATGGCGGCGTCCAGAATACGCTGGGTGGAGCGGTAGTTCTGTTCCAGCAGGATGACCTGCGCGTCTGGGTAGTCTTCTTCAAAACGCAGCACATTGCGGTAATCGGCGCCGCGCCAGCGATAAATTGACTGGTCGGTGTCACCCACCACATAAATGTTATTGTGGAATGAAGCCAGGTGTTTGAGCAGCGAATACTGGGCCTGGTTGGTGTCCTGAAATTCGTCCACCAGCACGTGTTGGAAACGCTGGGCGTATTTGTTGCGCACCTCAAGATTGTCTTGCAACAGGCGCGCCGTCCACAGCAGCAAGTCGTCAAAGTCCAGCGCGTTGCTGGCTAGCAGCATTTGCTGGTAGCGCTGGTAGGCCCGCACCACCACCTCGTCGCGATAATTGTTGACCGGCATGTCCTCCGGCAGTTGCAGTTCATTCTTGGCCTGTGAAATGCGGTTGTGCACACTGTGCGGAGTGTGCATCTTGGGGTCAATGTTCAATTCTTTTAAGGCGTTGCGCACCAGGCCTTGCTGGTCGTCGCTGTCGTAGATCACAAAGTTCTGGTTAAAAGGCAGCGACTCCGCTTCGGTGCGCAACAGCCGGGCACAGATGGAGTGGAAGGTGCCTAGGCTTAGGCCGCGCGGCCGCTCACCCAGCACACGTTCCACGCGCTCGGCCATTTCGCGGGCAGCCTTGTTGGTGAAGGTCACCGCCAGAATGTGGTGCGGTGGCACGCGCAGCTCGCGGATCAGGTAGGCGATGCGGTGGGTCAGCACGCGCGTCTTGCCGGAGCCGGGGCCGGCCAGCACCAAAACCGGCCCCAGGCCGGCGGTCAGCGCTTGCTGTTGCTGCGGGTTCAGCCCGGCAGAAAGTTCGAACATACGGGCGATTTTACTGTATTCGCAACCCAGGCCGCTGAAGCTGCAGCCAGAACAGGTAAAATCGCTTTGCTGTTTGCATCCTGAAAGGTCTTTCTTTTACATGAAATTTCGAGCCATTGTTCTTTGTGCTTTGTTCCTCAGCGCTTGCGCTCCTTCGGGGCCGAGCGAAGCGGAACTGCACGCCAGCGCCCAGGCCCTGGCGGCCAGCTGGCTGGAGACGGAAGCTGCCATCCCCACCGCGACCGCGGCCCCCAGTGACACACCGGAACCTTCTCCCACTAGCGCCCCCAGCGAAACTGCCGAGCCGACATTGACCGAGAGCCCCACCCTGTCCCCAGCGGCCTTTAATACCGTGACGCCTTTTGGCTTTATGGAGCCATCGCAACTGGCCTCCGCCCAAGCGAATAAGGATGATCAGAACGCACCCTTGGTATTGGCCAACCGCACCGATGAGGAAATTCGACTGCAGCTGCTTACGCCGGTCTACCAGGAGTACACTTTCACCCGCACGATGATCATTATTGTCCCGGAAGGGACTTACACTTACCGCGCTTGGATCGGCGGCAAGGGGCCGCGCAACGGCAGCTTCAGCATCACCAACGGGGACAAACACGAACTGATCTTCCGCGAGAACCAGATCAACTTTTCAGTTCCCTAATTATGGGCCCCAACTGGAACCTGATTGGCCATGAATGGGCGGTTCGCCTGCTGAAGACCCAGATCGGGTCTGGGCAGCTGCGCCAGGCTTATCTGGTGACCGGCCCGCCAGGGATTGGCCGGCGCACACTGGCCCTGCGCGCCGCCCAGGCACTGAACTGCCAGGCGCCTCCGGCGCCCGGCGAGTTCTGCGGCGAATGCCGTGCCTGCCGCGGCTTTGCCCGCAGCCAGCACCCTGACCTGCTGGTGGTCTCACGCAACGAAGGCGACCGTGACCTGCGCATTGAAGCCATCCGCGAACTGCGCCGCGAACTTTCCCGCTCCCCGCTGGAAGCCAACAGCCAGGTGGCGATCCTGACCAACTTTGAAGACGCCAGCGTACAGGCGGCCAACGCGCTGCTCAAGACGCTGGAGGAACCCAACCCGCGTACGCTGATCTGCCTGACCGCGACGGATGAAGATCGCCTGCCGCCCACCATCGTTTCGCGCTGCGAATTGCTGCGTCTGCGTCCCGTGCCGGAGCAGACGCTCTCCGCCGGCTTGGTCGCCCACGGCCTGGAGGCAGAACAAGCCCAGCTGCTGGCCCGGCTGAGCGCCGGCCGCCCCGGCCTGGCGCAGCGCTGGCAGGCGCAGCCGGAACTTTTGCAGCGCCGGGCCGATTGGCTGGACGCTTGTGACAGCTTGCTGACCGCCAGCGGAGTGCAGCGCTTTGCCTTTGCCGAAAAAGCCAGCAAAGACCGCCACAGCTTGCGTGAGCTGCTGCTGGTCTGGCTGTCCTTTTGGCGGGATGCGCTTTTGCGGGCCGGCGGCTCTTCTGCCGCGGTGGCCAACCCCGACCGTGAAGCTCAGCTGGAACAGGTGGCGCAGACCCTTAGCCTGGAGAGCATTCATGCCTGGGTGGAAAAGTTGCAGGAAACGCTGGACCAGCTGGAAACCAACGTTAACGCGCGTTTGGCTCTGGAAGCTTTGTTGCTGCACTTGCCTGGGTGATTGTCAAGCCGTCCGGCAAGCTGCGAAAAAGGCCCTATGCTATACTGATTCCAGTCTGGCAAACGAGCTCTTTTCTTTATTAACATGACGATCCCCCACCCTGTAATGGAGGGTGGCCGCACCCAGGCCTCCCTTGACCTGCTCTATCACATCAGTCGCGAGCTTGCCTCGGCGCTTGACTTGCGGGTGGTGTTGGAACGCGTACTGAAGCTTTCCATGCAGAACGTGATCGCGGAAAGCGGTAGCTTGATCGTGTTGGACGACCATCAAGAGCCCATCGATTCGATCATTATTGTTAGAGACAAAGTCATTCAAGAAACCACCCGCCAATTGAAATTCACACTGCAGAGCGGCCTGGCCGGGTGGGTGGCCACCAATCGCAAAGCGGCCCTGGTGCCGGACACAAGCCAAGATGAGCGTTGGCAACCTACGGCAGAAAGAAACCAATCCAAGGCAGCTTCCAAGTCTGTGGTTAGCGCCCCGCTGATCGTGCGCGACAAGCTGGTGGGTGTGGTCACCCTCACGCACCCCCAGGCGGACTTCTTTAACGCCGATCATCTAAATCTCGTCCAGGTGATCGCTGATCTGTCTGGCTTTGCGGTGCTCAATGCGCGCTACTACGCCGAAAGCCAACGCCGGGCCGCCATCATGACCGCTGTGGCGGACAGTGCCAAAGCGATTGGCGAGAGTTTGCAATTGGATAGTGTCTTGCAAACTATCCTGGAGCAGACCGCCCGCGCCCTGGAAGTGCAGGCTGTGGCACTGGCTTTGGTGGATGGCGACAGCGTAGTGTTTCGTGCGGCCAGCGGTGAACTGAGCAAGAAACTGATCGGCATGCGGATGCAGGTGGGCCAGGGACTGGCCGGCTGGGTCGCCCAACACAATCAGGGCTTGCTGGTCCCGGATGTGGACGCAGACCCGCGCTATTTCCATGAGATTGATGCGCAGATCGGGTTACAGGCGCGGGCGATCGCCACCAGCCCGATCCGCGCCCAGCAAACAGTGATTGGTGTGCTGCAGGCCATCAACCCGGTCAGTGGTGAACTGGACAACAGCGATCTGTTGGTGCTGGAAGGGATTGGCAACCTGGCCGGCACGGCGATCGAGCATGCTCAATTGTTTGAGCAAATGGAGGCGGCGCGCAGCCGCTATTTGGAACTCTTCGAAGACAGTATTGACCCCATCTTGATCACGGACCTGGAGGGAAACATTGTCGAGGCCAACCGCCAAGCCTACCTGCTGTTGAACCTGAATAAAACTCATCTGCAGACGATGAATGTTCACCATTTTCACCAGGCCGACAGCAAGGTACTGGGCAAAGATATGACCAACCTGAAAGATGGCCAGAGCGTATCTTACGAATCGGTTTTGCAGGCCGAGAACAATGCCGACAGCTATGTCGAGGTGTATGTACGCCGCATCGATGTGGACGGTTTGGTGCAGCTGCAATGGATCTTGCGCGACATCACCGAACGCAAGAACCTGGATAGCCTGCGAGAAGACCTGGCTTCAATGATCTATCATGACTTGCGCTCCCCGCTGGCCAATGTGGTCTCCGGCCTGGATGTGCTTGCCATGATGCTGCCGGCCGATGCAGACCCGACCATGCGTTCGGTCTTGGATATTGCCATGCGCTCCACCGAGCGCATCCAGCGTCTGGTAAATTCCCTATTGGACACTTCGCGCATGGAATCCGGCCAGAAACTGGGCAGCCCGGAACCGACGGCGGCCGCCAGTTTGGCGCAGGCCGCCCTGGAAGCGGTCACGCTGGCGGCGCAAAGCAAGCAGGTGGAACTGGTGGATGCGGTGGTCAAAGGCCTGCCGCGCGTGATGGCCGACAGTGAAATGATCCGCCGCGTGTTGATCAATCTATTGGAGAATGCGATCCGCTATTCCAAGCCGGGCATGTCTGTGGTGTGTGGCGCCAAGCGCAGCGGCGACTTTGTGGAGTTCTGGGTGCAGGATCAGGGGCGCGGCATTCCTAAGGGTGAACACGAGCGCATCTTTGACAAATTCACCCGCGTACAGCCTTCCTCCAAATCGGCGGGCAAGACCCACGGGCTGGGCCTGGGGTTGGCCTATTGCAAATTGACCGTCGAGGGGCATGGCGGGCGGATTTGGGTGGCCAGCGAGCCAGACAAGGGGGCGCGCTTTGCCTTTACTCTGCCGATCGCACGCACAGGGCGTCTTTAGTGAAGAAGCTTAAAAACAACATGTATTACGAGAACGGTTATGCCGGTGTGACCGTCGGCGCCTTGCTGCTGCCGCAAGTTACCCTGCTGGTAGACGCTCCGCTGCAACCCGAACAGGGCCGGCAGTGGCTGGCGGATCTGGAGCAGGCGGGCGCCACCCCGCGGCGATTGGTGCTCAATTTGGACGCCCACCCGGACCGCACTCTGGGCGTGCAGACCATGGAAGCCCAGGTGCTGGCGCACCGCGAGGTCACCCGCCAGATTCGACGACGGGCGGCCATCTTCAAGGCGCTTAAGCAGGAAAGTGGCGCCGAATGGGAAGAGACCTCCGGGCTGAGTGGTTTGCGCTGGATCCTGCCGCGGCTGACATTCTCTGAACAAGTCGGCTTGCAGTTCGATGACGCTGAATTGCGCATGGAGCATCGCCCTGGCCCCAGCCCGGCCACCAGCTGGCTGCTGGCTCCGCAGGATGGCGTGGTGTTTGTGGGTGACACGCTGACCGTCGATGAACCGCCGTTTTTGGCCAATGCAGATATTGGCGCCTGGCTGGAGCAATTGGATCTGCTCTCTGGCCGGGACTACAAAGACTATACAATTATTGCCGGGCGCGGTGGCAAGGCCGGCGCCGAAGACATCGCCGCCATGCGGCGCTTTATTAAAGACGTGTACAGTCGTTTGCAGCGCTTGGACGGCAAAAAGAGCGCCAACGAAGAAATCGACAAGCTGGCCGCCAAGCTTAATGAAAAGTTCCGCGCCCCGGTGAAGCGTCAGGTGCTGTTTGGGCAGCGTTTGCGGCATGGTCTGCACGGCTACTTTGCCCGCTATCACACCGCGGCGGGGCGCGCCGCTCGACAGGCTGCGTGAACACGGCAGACCAGTCCGCCCTGGCGGCCCGTTGTTTGGCCATTCACCAACGCCTAGTGGAAGTGTATGGCACCCCTGAATGGCGCAATCCCCTGCCGCCCATAGACGAGCTGGTTTCCACCATCCTCTCGCAAAGCACCAGCGACACCAATCGAGATATCGGCTTCTTTGCGCTCAAGGCGCGTTATAAGAGTTGGGAAGAGGTGCGGGATGCCCCGGCCAAAGACATCGTCGAGACCATCCGGCCCGCCGGCCTGGCTAACCAGAAGGGGCCGCGCATCCAGCAGGTCTTGCGCCAGATCACCCAGCTGCGCGGCGAACTTTCGATTGACTTCTTGCGCGACCTGTCCGGGGAAGAGGCCCGCGCCTGGCTGACCCAATTCAACGGCATTGGGCCCAAAACGGCCGCCATCATTCTGCAGTTCTCGCTGGGGATGCCGGCCTTTCCGGTGGATACGCATGTCTATCGCGTTACCGGGCGGCTGGGCATTCGCCCGGCGAAGATGAATGCGGATAAGGCCCACGCCCATTTTGAGGCGCTGCTGCCGCCTGACACCTTTTTTACCGCGCACCTCAATATCATCCGCCTGGGGCGTGAGATCTGCCAGGCGCGCAAACCCAAGTGTGAGATTTGCCCGGTGAGTGATTTGTGTGATTATTACGCCCAAGTCTACTTGCCTGCCCAGCCAACGGCTTGACGTTCGCCTGTTGGCCTCCTATACTTGTAAGACAATTTAGTTGCACGGGGAGCTTGCGTGTCAAGCATTTTGGCTAAGCCAAATAGCTGACCCGCGTTGGCTGAGAGGTGGCACATGTTTCCGGCAGAGCCGGGACATACGCCACGACCCGCACCCAGGCTGGACCTGGGAGACCTGATCCGGGTAATGCCGGCGGAGGAATTGCTTAGCGTGACGCGCTCCCACCTCCGGCTGCCCACCGGAGGTTTTGTTTTTGATCGCAGTCATCTTCGCCAATGGAGAATTTTCCCCACCGCCCGACTTGCAGGCGCGGCTGGACGCGGCGGGTTTGCTGATCGCCGCTGACGGCGGCGGCCGCCATTGTCTGCGCTTGGGTTTGGCTCCGCATCTGCTGGTGGGTGACATGGATTCACTCAGCCAGACAGAGCAGGCCGAACTGCAAGCCCGCGGCGCGCAGCTGCAACGCCACCCGGCGGAGAAGGACCAGACCGACCTGGAGCTTGCCCTGCAGGCGGCTGAGCAGGCGGGTGCCGGCGAAGTGGTTGTGCTGGCTGGTCTGGGTGGCCGCTGGGACCACAGCCTGGCCAACTTGCTGCTGGTCGCCCAGGAACAGTTCGCTGACTTGTCGATCCTTTTCCTGCATGGCGACCAACGGCTGTTCCCCATTCGCGGTGGGCAGGATCTGGATGCCCGGCCTGGCGAACGCGTCTCGCTGTTGCCTCTGGGCGGCGATGCGCGCGGCGTGACTACGCACGAGCTGGTTTACCCATTGGTGGATGAAACCCTGCCACTCGGCAGCAGCCGCGGCGTCAGCAACCTGGTGGCCGGCCCCCGGCCGCGGGTCGAGCTGGCGGGCGGCACGTTGTTGTGCATTCTTTCCACCCCTGATTCAGAGATACCAGGAGAGCTATGAGACCCCGACTGTTTGCTTTAACCCTGTTTGCCTTGCTGCTGGCGGCCTGTGCCCCGGCGGCTCAGGATGGCCCGGACACGTTGACTGTGATGACCCATGATTCGTTTGCGGTCTCTGAAGCGGTGGTCACCGCTTTCGAGCAGCAGCACAACGCCGAGGTCGTCTTCCTCAAGGTGGGCGACGCTGGCTCTGCGACCAACCAGGCTGTGCTGGCTGCTGGCGCGCCGCTGGCGGATGTCTTCTACGGCGTGGACAACACCTTCCTCAGCCGGGCGCTGGAGGGCGACATCTTTGAGCCGTACGATTCGCCTGTGCTGGCCGAGATTCCCGACCACTTCAAGCTCGACCCGCATAACGGGGCCTTGCCGGTGGACTATGGTGACGTGTGCCTCAACTACGATATTGCTTATTTTGAGGAAAATAACCTTGAGCCCCCGGCCAGTCTCGAAGACCTGCTCAAACCGGAATATGCTGGTTTGCTGGTGGTGCAAAACCCAGCCAGCTCTTCGCCGGGCCTGGCTTTCCTGCTGACCACCATCGGCCACTTTGGCGAGGAGGGTTACCTGGACTTTTGGCGCGGCTTGGTGGCCAATGACCTGCGCGTGGTCAGCGACTGGGACACGGCCTTCTATACCGAATTCAGTCGCTGGGGCGGGGGGCGGCCGATTGTGGTCTCTTACGCTTCCAGCCCACCAGTAGACCTGATCTTCGCCGAGGAGCCGCTGGAGCGCCCGGTGACCGCTGCGCTGGTGGCGGACGACACCTGCTTCCGTCAGATCGAGTTCGTCGGCATCCTGCGCGGCACCCAACAGCGCGCCCTGGCCGAGGCCTGGGTGGACTTTATGCTCTCGCCCACCTTCCAGGAAGATTTGCCGCTGCAAATGTTCGTCTTCCCGGTCAACCCCAACGCCCAGCTGGCTGATGTCTTCGTGGATTTCCTGGAGGTGCCCCAGCAGCCGATCCTGGTCAGTCCTGAGGCGATTGCGGCCCACCGCGAAGCATGGGTGGCAGCCTGGACCGATGCGGTATTGCGATAAACTGAAGCTATGACTCAGCCTAAAGCCACGCGTCCGTATATGCCGGGCTATGGTATTGCCAGAGATGAAGCTGGCCTGCTGCCCTGGTCGTATATTGAAGAGCGCATGGGTGCGGCCCGCAACTACTGGTTGATCACTGCGGCCAAAAACCGTCCGCATGCCGCCCCGGTGTGGGGCGTGTGGCATAAGGGCAATTTCTACTTCAGCAGTGGCACCAGCTCTCGCAAGGGCCGCAACTTGGCCGCCAATCCCTCGGTCAGCCTGCACTTGGAAAGCGGCGATGAGGTCGTGATTCTGGAGGGGCAGATCGAGACGGTAGCCGAGGCTGATCTGCTGCAAGAGCTGGATCAGGCCTATCAGCAGAAATACCAGGTCTCGATCTTGGGCGGGCAGGTGTATAGCTTGCGGATCGGGCAGGCCTTCGCCTGGCGCGAGCAAGATTTCCCGCGCACCGCTACGCGATGGACGCTGCGGTGAAGCCGCCGCGCAAAGCCCTGCTGGCTTTGCTCTGGCTGCTGCCGCTGGTTTTTCTGGCCCTCTTCTATTTTTATCCGTTGGGCAGCATCCTGACCCTCAGCCTGCAGCGCGGCGGCGGGCTGGGGCAGGCTGTGGCCGCCGTGCTGGGCAGCCCTGCACAACGCAGCGTGCTGGGCTTTACCTTCTGGCAGGCTACGTTGTCCACGCTGCTGACCTTGGCGGTGGGGCTGCCCGCGGCCTGGCTGCTGGCTCGCTACCAGCTCCGCGGCAAGAGCCTGCTGCGCGCTCTGAGCGGCATCCCTTTTGTGCTGCCCACGCTGGTGGTGGCCGCCGCCTTTGATGCCCTGCTGGGGCCGCGCGGCTGGGTCAACCAGGCCGCCATGAGCTTGTTCCAACTCCCGGCTCCTCCGCTGCAATTCGTCAATACTTTCGGGGCGATCCTGGTGGCGCATGTCTTTTACAACGCCACCATCGTGCTGCGTTTGGTGGGCGACTTTTGGGGGCGGCTCAACCCGCGCATCGAACAAGCCGCCCGCAGCCTGGGGGCCGCGCCCTGGCAGGTCTTCTTGCGCATAAGCCTGCCGCTGCTGGCCCCGGCGCTGGCCGCCGCGGCTCTGCTGGTCTTTATCTTCAATTTCACCTCGTTTGGGGTGGTGCTGGTGCTGGGCGGGCCGCGCTTTGCCACACTGGAAACTGAGATCTATTACCAAACCACCGCCTTGTTTAATCTGCCGGTGGCCGCCGTGCTGGCGCTGCTGCAGCTGCTGTGCACGCTGGCGCTGACCGCGCTGTACACGCGCTTGTCCGCCCGGCTTTCTCGCCCGCTGGAGCTGGCTTCTACGCGCGCCGCGCCGCGCCGGTTGGGCGCCGGCGGGCGTCTGTTGGCCGGGCTGTACCTGGCCGTGTTGGTGGCCTTCTTCTTGTCCCCGTTGCTGGGCCTGGGTCTGCGTTCCATCTCTCGGCTGACGCCGGAGCGCGGCCAGACCCAGGTGCAGGGTGGCGGTCTGACGCTGGACTATTACCGCAGCCTGGGCGAGGACCCGCGCGACAACATCTTCTTCGCCACTCCCTCCCAAGCGATCCAAACTTCGCTGTTGTACGCCGGCGGCACCATCCTGGTTTCGCTGGCGGTGGGGCTGCCGGCGGCCTGGCTGCTGGCCACCCGCCAGCAGGACCTGGGCAGCCGGCTGCTGGATCCGCTGCTGATGCTGCCGCTGGGTACCTCGGCCGTGACGCTAGGGTTGGGATTCATTGTGGCGCTCAACCGGCCGCCGCTGGACCTGCGCACCTCACCGCTGCTGGTGCCGCTGGCCCACAGCCTGGTGGCGTTGCCCTTTGTGGTGCGCAGCCTGACCCCGGCGCTGCGCAGCATCCGGCCGCGGCTGCGCCAGGCGGCGGCCATGCTGGGCGCCGACCCGGGCCAGGTGCTGCGCCATGTGGACCTGCCGCTGGTGGGCCGTGCCCTGCTGGTCTCGGCTCTGTTTGCCTTCGCCGTCTCGGTCGGGGAATTTGGCGCCAGCGCGCTGATCGCCCGGCCGGAATACCCCACCATCCCGGTGCTGATCTTCCGCTTGCTGGGCCAACCTGGCGCGCAAACCTATGGGCAGGCGATGGCCCTCAGCACCCTGCTGATGCTGTTCACCGGGGTTGGCATGCTGCTGATCGAACGCCTGCGCATTGCCGATGTGGGAGAATTCTGAGCATGTTGAACTTGGAGAACATCCACAAGGCTTATAACGGTGTGCCCGTGCTGCAAGGCATTGACCTGCAGGTGGACACTGGTGAAGTACTGGCCTTGCTGGGGCCGAGCGGCAGCGGCAAATCCACCCTGCTGAATATTATTGCCGGCCTGGAAACGCCGGACCAGGGCCGCGTGCTGTGGGATGGGGCGGATTTGACCGAAGTGCCCCCACACCGCCGCGGCTTCGGGCTGATGTTCCAGGACTTCGCCTTGTTCCCGCACCGCAATGTGGCGGGCAACGTGGCCTTTGGCCTGCAAATGGCCGGCTGGCGGCCGGGGCGCGTCGAACGGCGGGTGGCCGAGATGTTGGCGTTGGTCGGCCTGGGCGGGTTCGAACGCCGCGAGGTCACCGCGCTCTCCGGCGGCGAGCAGCAGCGCGTGGCCCTGGCACGCGCCCTGGCTCCGCAGCCGCGTCTGCTGATGCTGGACGAGCCTCTGGGCTCGCTGGACCGCGCCCTGCGGGCTCGCCTGCAGGGCGACCTGGCGGCCATCCTGCACGCCGCCGACCAGACCAGCATTTATGTGACGCACGACCAGGAAGAAGCTTATGCCGTAGCCGACCGGGCCGGGCTGCTTAACGCCGGTGAACTGGCCCAGGTGGCCGCACCGGAGCAGCTCTACCGCCAACCGGCTTCGGCCTTCGTGGCCCGTTTCCTGGGCCTCAGCAACCTGCTGCCAGGCGAGCTCGGCGACGATGCTGTTTTGCAAACGCCGTTGGGCCGCTTCCCGGCGCCCTCCGGCGCGGCGCCCGGCCCGGTGATGGCGCTCTTCCGGCCGGACGCTTTTGCGCTGGGTGAGCACGGCCCGGCCCAACTGCGCGGCGAACTGGTGGGCAAGCAGTTCCGCGGCAGCCAGCTGCAGGCCGAAATCAGCGTGGGTGAAACGCGGCTGACCATTGAATTGCCCTCTAAAGTGAATCTGCCCCCTCTGGGCCAGCCGCTCAGCCTGAGCTTTGACCCGGTGGAAGCGATCCAGGTCTTGCCCCATGACTGAGATCACGGTGCTCAAACAAAATCCGGCTGGCGAACTGCTCTACCAGTGGCAAGGGAAACTGCTCTCTGAAGCATCGAACCAAGTGCTGATCGAAGCGGCCTTTAACGCCGAGAGCGGCAAACTGATGGATATTCAATTGAACCAGGGTGACCGTTTTTTGGAAACCTACTATTTGGATCGTTGGTTCAACATCTTTGAAATTCGCGACCCGCAAGACGACCACCTCAAAGGCTGGTATTGCAACGTGTCTGCCCCTGCCGTGCTGCGCCCCGGCGAGCTGGCCTTCCGTGACTTCGCCCTGGATCTGCTGGTTTACCCGGATGGGCGCCAATTTGTCCTGGACGAGGACGAATTCGCCGCGCTGGACTGTGCGCCAGACGAGCGCCAGTTGGCGTTGGGTGGCCTGGCCCAGCTGCAGGCGGAGTTTGCTGCACGCTTCCGCAAGCGTTTGTAGCAGTTCGGCTTATGCAGGGCGAGGCATGCCTCGCCCCTACGTGTGTCTGCTCTGACTTCGTCCCCAAGATGTGCCCAAACCCAATCAAAAAGACCCGGACAAACTGTCCGGGTCTTTTTGATTGGGTTTGGGCGCTTAGTAGCTGCGCAGGAAGTCGATGATGTAGTCGCCGCCAAACCAGGCCACGACCAGCGTGCACAGGCAGCATAGGGCGGAGAAGATCAGCGCACCGGCGATGAACCACAGCACGATGCGCAGGCCGCGGCGGCCGTCGGATTCAGGGTTGGAGGAAACGGAAGTGATGTCAAGTTCTTGGTTGGGCATAGTTCTTTCGCTTTCTGAGCGGGATTGTAACATTCACAGTTGTGCAACTGTGTTGGTTGCTTTTTGCTTTCACCCGGTTATTATAGTTAATCGAAACTGCTTATAGAGGTATTGGTTATGCAAGTATCGACTTCACTTTTGCCCAATCCAACCCATGCCTGGTTGCGCAAGATTGGCTTGGCTTTCACTCCCGGCCCGATGACGCCCTTGCTGGAGGACTTTCGCCAGGGACTGCTGGAGCGCTTCGCCGCGCTGGGCCACCAGGTCAGCGATCCGCCTGCCGAAGATATTGACGTGCTCTTCACCACCGCGGCATTTGGTGAATCGGTCTCCTGGCGGGAGGCTTTGTTCTTCACCGCCCGCCGCAAGTTTGGCCTCAAGCGCTCCCCGGTGGTCTATAACATCATCCAGATCAGCCCGGCCCAGTTCGACGAATGGATGGACCGTTTCCAGACTGCGCTGGGCAAAGAAACGCCGGCAGCAGAAGATTTTCAGTTCGAGGGCCTGTCGCCCACGGCCTACAAGGTGCTGATCGAGCAGGGGCTGCGCGGCGGGCCGATCCTCTCGCTGGCGCGCATGCTGCAAGCGCAAGCCAAGAGCATCCGCATCCTGCTGCTGGTGGGCGATGAGCGCCCGGAGCGGGTCTATCACTTTGACCTGGTGGGCGCGTACCCGGCCAGCCACAACACCTCGGCCGAGGCCTTTTACAGCGACATTGTCCTGCGCATCGTCACCACCGAAAGCACGACCGAGGTCACCAATCATGAATTGATCCAACCCGAGATCAAGTTCCCCGAGTGGGAAGCACTGAGCAGCCCGGAAGCCATGCGCCGGGCGGGCAACGAGATCGGGGCGCGCGGCTTTTTTACGGATATGGTGCGCATCGAAGACCTGGTACAAGTGCCGGCGGTCAACGAAGGTGTCGCCAAGCAGTACAGCGAAGGTTGCTTCGCCACCTGGGACCCGCGCCTGAATGCGTTGATCGCCACGGTGACCGGCAGCGCCCGCCCGGTGCACAAGGGCCGCCTGACCGACGATGACCTGGCCGTGATCATTGGCGTGCGCCCGGATGGTTCCGGCGCGCAGGTGCGCCATGTGGATGGCAAACGCAACGACCCGCCCTCATCCGAGGCGGTTGAGATGATGGATATGGACGAGCACCTGCCGCGCATCTCCAAAGAGACCGTGGCCGGGGTCAAGACCGAAGTGCCGGTGATCCGCTCCAAGCTGCATGGACACCGCGGCGTTAAGGCTTTCAACCCGGAACTAGTGGAATACGTGCCGCTGGACCCGCCTTACTATCACTATTTGGTCTCGTGCGCCACCGAAGCTCAGGCGCGCGGCATCAAGGCCGCCTTCAGCCGGGCCGAGTCATTGCTCAACCCGGATGACCCACGCAAGATCGCTTTTACCGTGCTGCCCGGGCACGGCGTGGTCATGGCGGAGAAATGGCAGCAAGGCAAGGCGCCTTTTGAGATCATCTGGGAAGCCATGGATTCTGGCGCACTGGAGATCGACCCGCATGTGCCGCAAGGGTTGATGGATTACACGCCTGGAGATGACGGACGGCACCACCTGCAAGAGGGAATACACTGAATCACAGCCTGCTGTATCGCTTTGAGAGTTTAAACAATTGGTTAAAGATCAAACCCGGCTGACAAAGTCTCTTGTCAGCCGGCTTTGGTTTTGGTTATTGCACACAAACTTCTTCGCGGCGCGGCTGCGCCACTGGCTCAGAAAGACACAAAGCTAAGTTTAGAGAATTTGCAAAATTCGTTTCTTTACAGCATCTCGCGGATCACCGACGGCAGAATGCCGCCCTGGCGATAAACCTCAACATCCTGGACGGTGTTCAGCTTGCTGATCACCTGGAAGCTGATCTGGCGGCCGTCCGGCTTGGTGGCGGTCACCTGCAATTCGGCATTCGGCGCCATATCGGCGGTAATGTCGGCGATGCTGAAGCTCTCGGTGCCGTCCAGGCCCAGGCTGTCCGCACTTTGCCCAGTTTGGAAGACCAGCGGCAAAATGCCCATACCCAGCAGGTTGCTGCGGTGGATGCGCTCGAAGGATTCGGCGATGACTGCGCTGACGCCCAGCAGCAGTGGCCCCTTGGCGGCCCAGTCACGGCTGGAGCCGGAACCGTATTCCTTGCCAGCCAGCACGATCAGCGGCACGCTTTCCTCTTTATATTTGGCTGAGGCGTCAAAGATGCTCATCTGCTCGCCGCTGGGCTGGTGGGCGGTGAAGCCGCCCTCCACGCCAGGCACCATGGCGTTCTTGAGGCGGATGTTGGCAAAGGTGCCGCGGGCCATCACGCGGTCGTTGCCGCGCCGCGAGCCGAAGGAATTGAAGTTGGGTACGGTGACACCGTGCTCCAGTAGGTACTTGCCAGCCGGGCCGTCGGCCGGGATCGCCCCGGCGGGAGAGATGTGGTCAGTGGTGACCGAGTCGCCCAAAATGGCCAGGGCGCGGGCCCCGCTGATCTCGCCGATCGGCTGGGGCTCACGGCTCAGCCCTTCGAAGAAGGGCGGCTGCTGGATATAGGTCGAATCAGCGTCCCAGTTGTACAGCTCACTCTCGTGGGCGCTGATGTTGTTCCAGGTTTCGTTGCCGGTGAAGACGTTGGCATAGCGTTCGGCGAACATCTCCGGGCGCACGTTGCTTTCGATGGCCTGGCGCACTTCTTCGCTGGTGGGCCAAATGTCACGCAGGTAGATCGGGTTGCCATCGCCGTCCATGCCTAGCGGGTCATTGGTTAGGTCAATGTCCACCGTGCCGGCCAGGGCGTAAGCCACTACCAGCGGCGGCGAGGCCAGGTAGTTGGCCAGGGCGTAGGGGTGAATGCGGCCTTCAAAGTTGCGGTTGCCGGAGAGCACAGCGGCGGCCACCAGGTCGCCGCCGGTGACGGCCTTGACCACCTCGCCGGCCAGCGGGCCGGAGTTGCCAATGCAGGTGGTGCAGCCGTAGCCCACCAGGTTGAAGCCCAGCTTGGAGAGCGGCTCCATCAGGTCGGCGCTTTCTAGGTATTCGGTGACCACGCGGGAGCCGGGGGCCAGGCTGGTCTTGACGTAAGGCTTGACCTTCAGGCCGCGTTCCACGGCCTTCTTGGCCAGCAGGCCGGCGCCCAGCATCACCGAGGGGTTGGAGGTGTTGGTGCAGGAAGTGATCGCGGCGATGACCAGCGCGCCGTGGCCCATCTCGGCCTGCGAGCCGTTGGTGCCGAAGGTCACCTTCTTTTCCAGCTCTTCCGGCGCCAGGGCGAAACCGCGCTCGCTCTTGGGGGCCACCAGCGCTTTGTGGAATTCGCCGCGCATGTCATCAAGCGTTACGCGGTCCTGTGGGCGTTTGGGCCCGGCCAGGCTGGGCTGCACGCTGCTCAGATCCAGCTCCAATACGTCGCTATAGTCCGGGTCTGGCGAATTGGCCTCGCGGAACAGGCCCTGGGCTTTGCAATAGGCTTCCACCAGGGCGATCTGCTCTTCGCTGCGGGCGGTCAGGCGCAGGTACCTCAGTGTCTCCGCATCCACCGGGAAATAGGTGATTGTGGCGCCGTTCTCCGGCGACATGTTGCCGATCATGGCTCGGTCGGCCAGGCTCATCGAGTCCAGGCCGGGGCCGTAGAACTCCACGAACTTGTCCACCACGCCCTTCTTGCGCAGGGTCTGGGTGATGGTCAGGGTCAGGTCGGTGGGGGTCACGCCCTCGCGCAGCTTGCCGTGCAGCTTGAAGCCGATGACGTCGGGGGCGAGCATATCCACCGCGCGGCCCAGCATGGCCGCCTCGGCCTCGATGCCGCCCACGCCCCAGGCCACTACGCCCAGGCCATTGATCATCGTAGTGTGTGAGTCAGTGCCCACCAAGGTGTCGGGGAAAGCCCAGGTGGCGCCGTCCTGCTCTTTGGTCATGACCACTTGGCCCAAAAATTCCAGGTTGACCTGGTGCACAATCCCGGTGTTGGGCGGCACCACGCGGAAATTGTCGAAGGCCTGCTGGCCCCAATGCAGGAACTCGTAGCGTTCGCGATTGCGCATGAATTCGATTTCTGCGTTGCGCTGCAAGGCGTCCGGCGAGGCGAAGAAGTCCACCTGCACTGAATGGTCGATCACCAGGTCCACCGGCACCAGCGGATTGATCTTGGCCGGGTCGCCGCCCAGCGCGGCCATGGCATCCCGCATGGCGGCCAGGTCTACGATGGCCGGCACACCGGTGAAGTCCTGCAGCAGCACGCGGGCGGGCTTGAAGGGCATCGCCGGGCGGCTGGTGGCCTGCGGCTGCCAGCCCGCCAGGTTGCGCACGTCGTCTTCAAATACATCCAGACCGTTGCAGTTGCGCAGCACCGCCTCCAGCAGAATCCTGATGGAGAAGGGCAGGCGCGCCAACTGGGTCAGGCCGGCTTCTTCCAGGCTGTGCAAGCTGTAATACTGGTAGGTTTTGTTGTTTGCACTGAGATTTTTGATCGAATTGAAAGGGTCTTTTTTCATTGAAACTCCAAAAATGATTATAACGCCTGCTTCCGTGGGTTTTGGCCCACGGAGCCGGATGTTAGAATAGGCAGGGGGCCGCGCTTCCTTTATTCGCCTTGCAGAGGTGCTATGTCTACATTTTCGGTAACCGATCGATGAAAATTGCCCTAACCCTTTTATTGGCCGTACTGCTTGGCGGCTGTGTGGCTGCTGGCGACTTGGTCTGGTTGGACGAGAACGCCAATGGCATCCAAGACCCCGGTGAGCCTGGGGTTGAGGGCGTGACCGTGCGACTGTACAACACGGAAGACAACAGCCTGGTCTCCAGCGCGCTAACCGGAGCAGATGGGGCCTATCAAGTCGGCCAGCAGGGAGTAAATTCCGGAGCGTATTATCTGGAATTCGAAATCCCGTCAGGCTATGGCTTTACCCAGCAGGGACAGGGCGATGACCCGGCCCTGGACAGTGATGTGGACCCGATCAGCGGGCGCACTGAAGTGATGCTGATCAACAGCCAGCTCTCGGATGTGGATGCCGGCTTGGTATTGGTCGTGCCCAGCGTGCCTGAAATAGATGCGTCTGAACCGGCCACGGCCAGCATCACCGGCTTTACCTGGCTGGATGAGAACCAGGATGGCCTGCAGGACTTGGCCGAGCCGCCCTTGGCCGAAGTGACTGTGCGCCTGCTGGACGCGCAAGGGGACATGCTGGATGAGCTAAGCAGCGATGCGGCTGGTGGGTATGAGTTCACCGCTTTGCCCGTGGGTGAGGAGTACCGCGTGGCTTTCCAGCCGTCTGCGGACTACCAGTTCACCCAAATGGATGCGGGCGATGACGCCGCCGACAGCGACGCCGACCCAAACAGCGGCCAGACGGAGAGCTTCACGCTGACCGAGGCCGGCGCACAGCGGGACGCCGGCTTTGCAGCTACCGCGCCCAGCAGCATGGGTCCCGACGACTTCCCGGCGGGTTACAACCCGCTCACTGGGCAGCCGCTGTGTGTGCCCGAAGCGGCTGAGTGGAGCGTGGTGGGCATTTCCATCTCGCAGTTCCCTCCAGCGGCCACGCGCCCGCCCACGGGCCTGGAATGGGTCGCCTGGGTCAGCGAATGGTGGATTGGTGAAGGCAGCACGCGCTTGTATGCACAGTTCTACGGCTGCTACCCTGAGATTGACCTGGACCGGGTCTTGGGCGACCAGGCTGGTTCTGAGACCCCTGAGACCACTGAGAACCAGTTCATCATCGGCGACAGGGTTTGGTACGACAACAACGGCAACTCGCTGCAGGACGAAGGTGAACCTGGCGTGCCCGGCATCAGTGTTGAACTGATCTTGCAGGGCCAGGTGATCGGCAGCACCACCACGGATGGCGCGGGCAGATACTTCTTCCAAGTGGAGCCGCAATACGGCTACCGCTACCAGGTGCGCTTCAGCATCCCCAGCAACATGCAAACCTTCTACTTCGTGGGCGCCAATGCCAGCGCCGATGACAGCATCGACAGCGACGCTGACCCGGCTACCGGCCAGACCGCCGGCTTTGTGCTGCCGGAGGATGCCAGTGAGCTGCTGGATATTGATGCGGGCTTGCGGCATGCCATCCGCATCGAGGGCGTGCGCTCCGGCCGTCTGGTCTACGAGACCATGCGTGGCTATTTTGAGGGCTGCACAGTCATCGCCGGCGCCGACCCTGAAGTGCTGGCCCAGATCCAGGTCTGCGCCCAGGCTTCCAGCACCAATGAAGGCGATATCGGCGCTGCCGGTATCGACGTGACCCGCCTGCAAGAGATCGCCGCCAACAATGTGGGCCTGTACGGCCCGCCCAACCTGACCGGCAATCTGTTTCAGCAGGCGCCGCCCGAAGGTTGCACGCCGGCCACCTCGCTGACCATGTTCTACAACGTGGCCAACCAAACCTACTGGAGCTACGACGCCGACCGCGGCGCCTACCTTCGCCACCAGAACACCAATACCACGCCGGAGGTGCAAGAAGTGAGCACCGAAGCGCTGACCGGCCAGCCGCTGCACTTTGAAAATGTGATGGTCTTCTTTGTGGAGCACCAACAGCTCAATGAGGCCGGCACCATCTTTGATGTGAGTATGGAAGGCACCATTGGTCGGGTCAAACTGCTGCGAGACGGCTTGGTCTGCGACCTGTACTGGTCCACGGTCAATGGCGAATACGAGCAAGAGACCGGCCGCTTGCGCCCGATCCGCTTTGTGTACGCCGACGGCACGCCATTTCCGCTCAAGCCTGGAAAGCTGTTTATGCACATGGTGCACCTGAATGCCGACTTCTTCGAACCCGAGCCTGGTTCGGGTGACTGGCGGGCGCGCTGGTACTTGCCCTAGCGACAACAAAAGAGAGCCGCGTTAGCGGCTCTTCTTTTTTGCGGGCTTTTTCAGGCTGGTCAGGCGGCGAATGCGCTCGAACAGCGGCCCGGTGGTGGAGAGGGTGGCCGCCGAGGCCCACAGCGCGGCCTGCATCGACAGGCTTCGGCCCACGGCGCCCAGGATAGGGCCGCCGGCCAGCTCGCCCAGCGCATCAATCTGTCCGGTGATGGACAAGACCGTGGCGCGCACTTTGGAATCGATCTGCTGGTTGATCCAGGCGGTGATCAGCGGGAAGCTGACTGCGCGCAACCCGTTGAAGGTGATCATGGCGGCGATGGCCAGGTAGAAATTGCGCGTCAGCGTGAAGAGCAGCATGGCAACCACCATGCCCAAATAAATGCCCTGCAAGCTGCGCAGAATATTGGCGCCTTTTTGGGTGTCCACACGGCGCTTGACGATGTAATTGGCCGCCAGACTGGCCAGGATGAAGGCTACATTCAGAATCCCCAGCCACTCGATGGCGCCCAGCGACAGACCGAACAAGTCTGGGAACTCAAAGCGTTCCAGCAGGAAGGGCTGCGAGAGCCGGTCCCAGGCTTCGCTGTACAAGCCGAGCACCAGGCCGATCAAGGCAAAGGTGACCAGCGCCGGCCGGCCGCGGATCACGGCCAGGCCTTTGTTAAAGGTGGTGAACATGCTGCGCCAACCCTCACGCTGCTCTGCCGGCACGGGTTTGAAGCCAGTTTCCGGCATGAAAAGCAGCAGGAACAAGGCCAGCAGCATATACAATCCGCCGCCCACCAGGTAGGGCAGGCCGAGGCTCATGGAGCCCAGCAAAACGCCAAAGGGAATGCCCAGCAAATTGCCCGCCAGGCTGAATTGGTTGCCGCGCAGGAAAGCCGAACCGGCATTTTTTGTCCCCACCTCATCGGTAACCCAGGCCGAGAAGGCGCCGCTGATGAAGGTGGAGCCAAAGCCCCAAACGAACTGCGAAAGGGCGATCACCCAAAATAAAGGTGCCAGGGCCTCGATGGCGTGTCCCAGGCCAATCAGGAAAAAGCCAGCAATGACCGAGACCCGCCGGCTGTAAACGTCTGCCACCACGCCGGTGGGGATTTCGAAGAGGAAGATGGACGCTTCCATGATGGTGCCCAGCAGCACCAACTGCAGTGGGTCCAGCTGCGCCACATCCACCCGGTAAAGAATGTAAGTGGTCAGCACCAGCTTATTGGCGAAGCCGCTGGTGAAGTGCGCCAGCAGGTAGACGAACAGGGCCGGAAGTTTGCTTGTAGTTGGTTTTCGGGAGGGCATAGGCTGGGGCAGTGTATCACCGCTGGGCGGGTCTGCGCAGAATGGGCGCGTTATACTCGGGAGATGCTCGCTCGTTTGCGCACCTGGCTTAACCACCATCCCTTTGAAGTCCTTGTGTTTTTATTAGCCCTGCTGCCGCAGATCTACCTCAGTCTGAGCAATCCCAACACCATTCTGGACTGGTACAACTCCGACGACGGCTTCTATTATTTCCAGGCGGCGCGCAACCTGGCTGAAGGCTACGGCTTTACCTTTGATCGCATCAATCCCACCAATGGCTTTCATCCGCTGTGGTTGTTCCTGATCACGCCTGTGTTCACCCTGGCACAATCGGACGTACTGCTGCCGTTGCGCGCCCTGATGCTGCTCTCGGCACTGATCAGTGCCGGCAGCGCCATCCTGCTCTATCGCCTGTTGCGCCACCAGGGCGCCGCCTGGGCCGGCGCTCTGGCTGGCTTGCTGTGGATCATTGCGCCGCGTATTCATGACCTGGCATTGCATTCCGGTACAGAGGCCGGGCTGAACGCCTTTTGCCTGCTGCTCTTCTGGGCCGCGCTGATGCGCACGCCCGCCGCCCGCGACGAGCGGCTGAACTTGCGCGGCCTGCTGGTGCTGGGCGGCCTGGCTAGCCTGGCGGTGCTGGCCCGCCTGGACAACGTCTTCTTTGTGGCAGCGGGTGGGGTGTGGCTGTGGCTGCGCGCCTGGCAGCCGCCCAATTCGCCGGCCTTGCAAGGGAACCCCTGGGCTTGGCGCGTTCAGGTGGCCGGCGCCTTTCTGGGTCCGGTGGCGCTGACCCTGGCCGTCTATGTCGCCTGGAACCTACTGGCCTTCGGCACGGCTACGCCGGTCAGTGGGCAGGTCAAACTGTGGTGGGGGACTCTGCGCAATACGGTCTACGGCTTCCCAGTTAAAAATTGGGTGGACTTTGGCGGCCAGTTCTTCACCGACGATGCGGAACTAGGCCCTTGGTCGTTGGCGACCGCCTCGCTGTATGCCGCGGCCGAAGGGCTGCTGACCTGGCTGGGGCAGGCGGTGTCCGTCCCGGCGCGACGCATGGCACTTCTGGGGCTGGGCGGCGTGCTGGCCGCCCTGGCCAGTAGCCTGGTCTGGGCCGAGCGCAAGTTTGTGCGCTCGGCGGCGGTTTCCCTGGGTCTGCTGCCGTTCTTTGTGGGTTGCTTCCTGCAAATTGCTTATTACAAATTTGGCGGCTCAGTGGCCCAGCAACCCTGGTACTGGATGGCGCAGATGATCTGGCTGCTGCTTGGGCTGGGTCTGCTGTTGGCAGCGCTGCTGCGCTGGTTGGGCCGCTTGCTGCCGTCGCTAGGCCGGCTCACGCCGGCCTTGGGCGGCCTGGCGGCCCTGGGCTTGACCTTGTTTTATCTCGGTCATCTGCAGGCGGCCATTCGCCAGCCGGGGGATGGCCGCAATCACTTTTATCTGCATCGCGTCCACTGGTTGCAAGCCAATGTAGAACTGGGGGCGCGGGTGGCGATTACCGGCTCCGGCAACCTGGGATATTTCAGCCAGGGGATCACGATCGTCAATATGGATGGCCTGATGAATACAGTGGATTACTTGCATGCCCTGCAAGGCGAACGTGGCGCGCAGTACCTGGCTGAATTGGGCGTGGACTACATCTTTGGCAACGAGTACATCCTGACCCAAACCAACCCCTACGGCCCGATGCTGGAAGGGCACTTGCAGCCCTACAGCCAATACTTGTTTGGGGAAGACCGCGTCCTGCCCTTGTGGCGCTTCGTGCCTTAGTTGCTGCTCAACTCGCCAATCACCACAATGCGCTGCGTATCCACCCGGTAAGGGTAGCAGCTGATCAAGGTTAGTGTGGCTTGTGGGGTGGGGGCCAGCACTTCCACCGCCGTGGGGACGACGATGCGGGTTTCCACGATCTTGTAAGTGTAGGTGCGGCTGGCGGTGAAGATCACGATCTCGTCGCCAGGCTGCAGTTCATCCAGATGGCGAAAGACCTCCCCGTAAATATCGTTGTGCCCGCTCAGCACCAGATTGCCGGTCTGACCGGGGTTGGCGCTGCCAATGTGCTGGCCCACGCCGCGTTTGAGCGCTTCCCAATCGTCGCCCAGCACCACCGGCGCATTGACCCCGATCCTCTCAATGCGGATGCCTAGCGCCTGCTCCGGCCCCGGAGTAGGCGCCTGCAGCGAGGCCAGATAGGCTTGCATTTGCGGCCGCAAATGCTCGGGGATTTCGGCTTCGTTCGGGCGCGCCGCGCCGCTCTGGCCGGGCGGGGTGTGGCCGGAGGGCAGCACCACCGGGCCGATGAGCGGCGCCGCGCTGGCCTCCCCGCCCAGCTGGAAAGCGGCCGAGAGTTCTTTGTTCAAGTTGTCCAGCACGCTCAACCCGTTAAAGAAGATATAGACCAGACCCAACACCGCCAGGATTTCCACGACCAGCAAAGCCCGGTCGAGGCGGCTGGGCGCCCCGCCGGCCAGGCGCAGGCCGGGCGTGGGGTGTACCTGTGGGCCGTTCAGCGGGTCGCCTTGCGGCGGCTCGGCGGCGGCCGCCTGGCTGGCGGCCAGTTCGCCGTCCTGGCTGAAGCGCCGCAGGCGCCGGGCGCGGTCTGCCCGCCGGCGTTCCAGCAGCTGGCGGCGCAGTTCACTTTCACTCAGTTCTGGGGGATTATGCCTGCCCATCACGGGCATTATAGCCCTGGGCTTCGACAATCGTTTGCAGCTGGCGGGCCAGTGCCCTGCGCGAAAAGTGCGCCTGCAGATAGGCGCGCCCGGCATGGCCCATGGTACGCGCCCGCTGCGGGTCGGCAGCCATCTGGCGAATGGCTGCGGCCAGCGCGGTTGGGTTGCCTGGCGGCACGAAGAGGCCCGCCTCGGCGGCTTCGACCACCTGGCGGATGACGCCGTCGATCGCCAGCACGATCGGCCGGCCAGCGGCCAGGTAATCGAAGACCTTGTTGGGGTAGACCGTGGCGTAGAGCTTGAGCGGCTTGAGGATCGCCAAACAAGCGTCGGCAGCGGCCAACGCCTCGGCCATCTGCTCTTTGGGCACCGGCGGCAGGAAGACCAGATTGTTCAGGCCCAAGTCTGCCGCCTGGGCTTGCAGCGCCGGTTTGTCTTTGCCATCGCCCAATAGGACGATGCGTATCTTAGACTGGTCGCGCAGCTGGTCGGCGGCGGCCAGCGCCACCCCCAGGTCGTTGGAGAGGCCGTGCGCCCCAGCGTACAGCACCAGGAACTTGCCCTGCAGAGCGTGGCGCTGGCGGAAAGCCTCCCCGTCCGCCCGGGGGTCAAACATGGCTTCGTCGGCCCCATTAGGGACCAATTCGGCTGTGCGCCCGCTGCGCTGGCGGATGTGCTCCACAAACCCGGGCGAATTGGCGATCAGTACATCGGTTTGGCGATAGAGGAAGCGTTCCAGCCACTCCGAAGCCCGGATCAGCAGGCGGTTGCGCAGCACGCCGATTTCCACCGCGAAGGCTGGCCACAGGTCGCGCACCTCCAGCAAGAAGCGCGCCCGTTTCAGCCTCGCCAGCGCCCAGGCGGTGACCGCCTGGAAGATGGGCGGCGTAGTGCCCCAAACCAGGTCTACGTTGCGCACGCGCAGGCCAATAAAGAAAGCACTGGCAGTGAAAGAGAGAAAGCTGAGCAGGCGGTGCACAAAGCTGCGGTGCAGGGCGCGGTAGGTGGCCGCCCGCAGAATGGTCAGCCCTTCCGGCAGGGTCGCCTGGCTGCCTGCCTGCTCTGCCCCGGTCAGGTAACTGACCGGGCTGGCGATGACCGTGACGCGGTGGCCCTGCGCCACCAGGTGGCGGGCGAACTCAGCATGGCGTGTACCACCGGGCTGGTCCAGGTCTACATAGGCTTGGTGGATCAGCAGGATGTGCATATCAGTCCGGCAGCGTCCACTGGGTAGTCAGCGTAAGCGGCGCGGCGGCTTCAACATCCGCCAGCAGGGCCAGCGCTGGTCGCTTGCTGGCGTAGCTGGGCGAATACCAGCCCAGCGTGGGCGCCGCTTGGGCTTTGCCCGCCAGGCGCCGCCCGGCGCGCAACAGGGACAGCGCCGGGGCCAGCGGTTCGCCAGACACAGCCAGCAGGATCGTGCCGTCTGGACCCTGCAGGGCCAGCTGGTTGCCCTGCAGCTCCCACGGCCAGTCCGGCAGCAGCCAGTGCAGGCGCATTGGGTAGCGCTTCGTGGCGGGGTGGGTGCTGTACACCTCGTCGCGCACACTCCACAGGCTGCCTCGCACTTGCACACTGCGGCGGTGGCGCAGGCCCAGGCTGCGGTAGCCGTCGTGTTGGGCGGCGGCCGATACCAGCCGGCCGGTGCGGTCGCGGCGCTGCTCCAGCACCTCGGCCTGTGCCCAATCCAGCCATAAGAAGCGGCTGGCGCGGGTCATCTGGTCGCGCCCGTCGATCGTTAGCGTATTGTGCGCGGCGCTGCCCGCCAGTGCATTGTCCCAGGGGACCGCGGCTGTGTAGAAGTAGGTGCCCGGGTCGGCGGCCAGGTTGTGGCCGCGCCACCACAGGTCCAAGTGCAGCTGGTCGGCGTGGCCGGGTCGCTCTTGAAAGCGAGCGGCGCGCAGATAGGCCCAGGCCCGGCCGCTTTGCAGCCGCAAAGGGCCGGACGTCTTGCTGGAGGGCTTGGGGGCTTGGCCTGGCTTCCAGCCCAGCCAGAGCGCCAGGTCATTCCAGGCACCGCGCGGCAAACTGGCCTGGCCCCTGATGGCCAAATGGGCGGCTTGCAGCACCGGCCGAAAGTCCGCAAACGGCAGAGCGCTGAGCGGCAGCACATAGGCGCCGTCGTTGGGGCCCAAGTTGGGGACTTGGCCGCTGGCTTCGTCCAACAAGGTCTGCAGCCAGCCGGCCGCCGCGGCCAGGCGCTGGCTGGTGGCCAGGGACAGGGGCTGACCACTGTGTCGAGCGAGTATCTGCGCCCAGCAGGTCAGGCTGAGCATCAGCCGCTGGTAGTTGCTGCTGTGCTGGGCGTAAGCGCCGTCAGCATGCACCTGGCGGGCAATGCCTTCATTAAAAGCGGCCCAACCCTGCTGGGCCCAGCGGCCCGCCTGCGGGTGGCTGGGCAGGGCCGCCGCGGCGGTTGCCAGGCCCAGCCCTTCACTCAGCAGGTGATTGTTGTTCTGGGCGCGGGCATAGTCTAAAGTCGACGGGATGCGCTCGGCGTGCAGGGCCATGGCCTGTACCAGGGCCGCCTGCCGGTCGGGCGTGCTGGCCCCGGCGCCGGCCAGCAGGCTGTAGCAGTAAGCCCAGTGGATCAGGCGCAGGGCCACTTCCTGCGCCGAGGACCAGTGCGGGCCGCAGTTGGCCGGGTTGGCGGCATTGAAGCGCTCGAACAGTCGCCAAAAGCTCTCGGCATGGCTTTCCTCGCCGCTCAACCAGTAGGCCTGAGCCAGGCGCGTCGCCCAGCCGAAGCGGCCCGCTTCCCAGACGGGCTTGATGTCGCTGCCGTCCGGCAAATGACTGTGATAGCGCAACCAGTGCCCCAACGGCTCTTTGGGAGTCAGCTTCAAGGGTCGTTCTGGCCCATCAAAAAGACGGGCGCGGCCTTTGGCCGCGGCCTGCGCGTCTGCTAACAGCCGCTTTTGTCCGTCTTGGCCCAGGCTGCGGCGGATTTGGGCGGCGGCCGCCGGTTGCAGCAGCACCTGCGGCGCAGCGGGCAGGGGAGCAGGCTGGGGGCGCCCGCCGGGCGGGGTTTGCCTGCGCAGCCAGCCGCTGCGCAGGCGCAGCTGGTAGCCAGCGTAGGGCAACACCGCCGCCGGACCCAATTGGCGGGCGGCTTTGACCAGAGTCTGAAGTTTCGGTGTCCGAACCATGCGCGCGGCCATCTTACCATTTTGGGGCATGACCAAATCACCAAAGCCGTATGCTAAAATCGGCGCGTTGAAACGTACTTTACTTGCGCTGGCCATGGTGCTGGCCGCCCTGTGGCATAGCCACCCGGCGGCTGCGCAAACGGGGGCAACACTCCACCTAAGTCAGCTCGAAACCGAAGCCTTCCCTACAATTCTCGGCTACTTCAGCGCACGAGACGCCGCAGGACAGCCGATTCCCGGCTTAACTGTCGAGGACTTCCAGGTTTTGGAGAATGGCCTGCCGCGCCCGCTGTCTCAGTTGCGTGAGGTGCAGCCGGGGCTGCGCATTGTCGTGGCGCTCAGCCCCACTGACGCTTTTACGATCCGCGATGCCCAGGCGCGCACGCGCTTTGACTACGTGCGCGAGGCCATGCTGACCTGGGCCGGTGGCGTGCCGCCCAATGACAGCATTATGGGTCTGGTGACCAGCGCCGGCCCGCTGGTCACGGACGTGCCCTTGCCGCAGTGGTCCGCCGCTCTGACGGACTGGCTGCCTGCGCCCACGCCCGCCGCGGACCTGCAGCCGTTGGAACTGGCGTTGCAAATCGCCGCCCAGCCCGCTCCCCGGCCAGGAGGGGGCAGCGCCGTATGGTGGGTCACCAGCTCGCCCTCTCTGGCAGATATGAGCGTGCTGGTCGGTTGGCAGCCCCAATTGGTTGAGCAGGGCATCCCCTTGTTCATCTGGCAGATCGGCTCGGTTTCCAGTTTCTCCAGCGAGACCAGCCTGCAGTTGGCCGCCATGGCGCAGGCCACCGGCGGCCAATGGTTTGGCTTTTCGGGCGGCGAAGTCTTCCCCGCCCCTGAGGATTATTTCCGCGGCTTCCGCTCGGCTTACTTCTTCCAATATGATTCCACCCTGCACAGTTCGGGCGCGCATGAGGTGCAGCTGCGCATGGACAGCCAAGCCGGCCAGGCTACGTCGGCTGCACATATTTTTAACCTGGAGATCGATCCACCCAACCCGATCCTGGTTTCCCCACCGGTGCGGATTGAACGCCGCCCGTCCGAGGCCGACCCGCAGCAGCTTTCACCCTTTAGCCAGCCGCTGGAAATCATTGTGGAATTTCCCGACAATATTGAACGCGGCTTGCAGCGCACCACGCTTTTCGTGGATGGCGTGCAGGTGGCAGAAAACCGCAGCGCGCCTTTCACCCGCTTTGTCTGGGACCTGAGCGGTTACACCAGCAGCCAGCCGGTCACATTGCGGGTTGAAGCCCAGGACACCCTGGGGCTGATCGGCAGCAGCGTCGAGATTCCGGTGCAGATCGGCGTCAGCATTCCACCCTCCCGGCTGCAAACCCTGCTGGACCGTGGTGGCACCTGGCTGATGGCCGGGGGCGTGGTGTTGGCCGCCGGCGCGGTCCTGCTGGTCCTGGTGCTTTCGGGACGGCTGCGCCCGCGGCAGCCCGGGGCGCGCCGCCGCAGCCGGCGGGTCACGCCGCTGCCGGCCGCCGGCCCCGACCCACTGAGCGATACGCCGCTATTGGATGCAATCGTTCCGCTGCCCTTTGAGGGCGGGGAAGCGGCTGACAACCGGCCGCCGGCCTGGTTGCAGCGCCTCAATGTGCAGGAGGCTGACCAGCCTGCTGAGGTCTTCCCGATCTTTGGCAACGAAACCTTTGTCGGGCGGGATGCCCAGAACAACTTGGTGCTGCAGGATGAATCGATCAGCGGACGGCACACGCAGATCAGCCGCCAGCCTGATGGCATTTATAGCGTCGCCGACCTGGGGTCGCAAGCCGGCACCTGGATCAACTATGCGCCGATCTCGCCGGAAGGCAGCCAACTGCAGGATGGGGATCTGCTGCACATCGGCCGGGTGGCTTTCCGCTTTCTGATCAATCCGAGCCAGGATGATCCCCTCTAAGCAGCCCCAATACCCGCTCTCGGTGGCTTCCCGCGCCATTGGTCATCTGAATGAAGACCGTTATGCGCTCGAGCATTACACCCTCAGCGAAACCGATCCCAAACCCTCACTGCTGACCATGGTCACCGACGGCATTGGCGCCAGCCGGGCCGGCCAGGTGGCCGCCCAGCTGGCCGTGGATGCGGTGACGCGCCTGGTGGGGCAGAGCGATGCCAGCCAGCCCAGCGGCATCTTGCAGGCTGCCATTATCCAAGCCAGCCGGTTGATCCTGCAGCGCAGCGAAACCCGACGCGAGTGGAAGGGCATGGGCAGTACCTGCCTGTGCGCCTGGCTGGTGGGCGACCGGTTGTATGCCGCCTCTGTGGGCAATGCGCGCCTCTACCTGATGCGCGGCGAGCGGCTGCAGCAGCTCAACCTGCCGCGCCTGCCGGAGAAAAATGCGCCGGCGCCGCGCAAGGACGCCGATGGGCTGCATGGCTATCTGGGCGCCAAAACGCCGCTGGATGTGGACCTGCGCCTGCACCCGGCCAGCGGCGGCCGGCCTTCCTTGCGCCAGCAAGGCATGCGCCTGCGGCCCAATGACCGCCTGCTGCTGTGCACCAGCGGCCTGGGCGATGGCTTGTTGCCCGGGGAGATCGCTGAGACACTGGCGGCAAGTCCCATTGAGGATGCGGCTGAAGCCCTGGTGCAGCGCGGCTTGAAGATGGGTCTGCCGGGAGACCTGACCGCCATCGTGGTTGGCATGCCACCTGCCACCCCGCCGCTGCAAGCGCGGCGAAGCCGGCGCCGGCGTAGTTTATGGCGTGCCGGCCTGGTCGCCTTGCTGGTGTTGCTGGCCCTGCTGGCTTGGCAGGGCCAGCCTGATACGCCCGACCTACTAGGTCCGTCCAGCCCCACCGCCATCCACACCCTGACCCCGCTGCCCACACACACGCCCAGTCGTTAGCCTCATTGCTTGGCCTGGCGCCCTGGCCTCGGCTATGATTGGTGGATGGTTTCTCCCCGCCTGCCTCGAGAACCGCGTCTGGATGCTGCCGGCCGCCTGCAGCCCAGCTTGTCAAGCTGGCTGCGCAAGCCGCTTTCGCCTGCCGCGCGGTGGTTGCTGGACTGGATCGCAGCCCAGGCGCAAGACCGATCGCTGTACCTGGTGGGCGGCTTTGTGCGCGACCTGTTTTTGGCGCGCCCCAGCCTGGACCTGGATGTGGTCATTGAAGGCGACGCGATTCAGTTTGGGCGCAAGCTGGTCAGGCAGCTGGGCGGTGATTTGCAGACCCACCCGGCTTTTCGCACAGCCGTTTGGCTCCTGCCCCAGCGGCCTGCGCAATTGGCGGAGATCAAGGGCAAGCTGCCCACCCATATTGACCTGATTTCTGCCCGGCGCGAGCGCTATGCGCGGCCGGCAGCTCTCCCCCAGGTGGAGCTGGCTGATCTGGCTGCAGACCAGGCCCGCCGCGATTTCAGCATCAACACCCTGGCGCTGTCTCTGAACGGCGAGCAGGCCGGTCGCTTATACGATCCGTTTGGCGGCCTGGCGGACCTGCGCGGCGGCCTGGTGCGCACACTGCATACGCAGTCTTTTGTCGACGACCCTACGCGTATGCTGCGCGCCCTGCGCTTTGCCGGGCGCCTGGGTTTCCGGCTGGCGGCGCCCACCCGCCAGGAACTGGCCCGCCACCTGTCGGCCCTGGAGCGGGTTTCCGGTGAGCGTATTTTCCATGAGATCGAGCTTGCATTGCAAGAGCGGTCACGCGTGGCGGTCTTGCAGGCCATGCAGCGCACTGGGGTGTTGGGCACAATCCACCCCCTACTTAGCTTCCCCAAACAGGCTGCTGCAGCGCTGCAACCATGCGCCAAGCCCCCGGCTTACTGGGGATTGTCTGCCGAAAGTGCCACCAGGGTCGACCTGGCCCTGTGGCTGATGTGGCTGCCGCCGCAGGCAGTGGAAGCCATCGCCGAGCGCCTGCGCTTTGCGGGCGAGCTGCGCCAGCTGACCCTGGGCGCCGCCCACCTGCACAGCCAACGCCGTCGCCTGGCGCGGTTGTCGCCCAGCGCCCTGGTGAGCCACCTCGAGCGCCAGCCTCTGGCCGCCGTGTATGCCTTATGGCTGACGGCTGGCAGCCCGTTGGACACCCAGTTGGCGCGCTATGCGCGCCGCTGGCGCCATGTGCAGCCGCAGGCCGATGGGCACGCGCTGCGCCGCCGCGGCCTGCCGCCCGGCCCAGCCTATGCACACATCCTGGCCAGGCTGCGGGCCGGCTGGCTGGACGGCGAAGTGCGCAGCGCCCGCCAGGAAGCGGCCTTGCTGGAGGAACTGCTGCGTGAAGCTGGCCGCTAGCCTTTACGCTGACCCAGCCTGGCTGCAGCGTGTGGTGATCCGCCTGGTGACTGCTGCAGACCTGCCCGCCTTGGAATGGGAGGGCGAGTACGTCCATTTCCGCCGGGTGTATGCCCGGGTCTTCGCCCGCATGCAGACCGGCCAAAGCCTGATGTGGCTGGCTGAGCTGCCCGGCGGCCCCGCCTTGGGGCAGGTCTTCGTGCAGCTGCACAGCGAAGCAGACCCCAATGCCGCCGATGGCCGCCGCCGTGCCTACATCCACGCCTTCCGTGTGCGCCGTGCCTTGCGCGGTCGCGGCCTGGGCAGCCAGCTGTTGGCCCATGCTGAGGCTGACCTGTGGGCGCGCGGCTTCCGGGAAGTGTGCCTGCAAGTGGCCGACGACAACCCGGATGCTCTGCGCTTGTACCAACGTCTGGGTTATGAGATTGTTGAGCCGGTGGCCGGTGATTGGACCTATTACGACCACCTGGGCCACCTGCAGCAGATCAGCGAAATGGGTTGGCGTTTGCTAAAAACTTTACACACCGCAGATTAAGCAAATTGCGCTTGCTTTCCCTTGCCATCAAAATTTTTTGATGCTACAATTTCTACGTTCGGCAGCACCCCATAGTAGCAACGACCGGAAGTGGGCAACCCCCACTTTTCTGCTTAATTAGGGGTGGTCACAAGGAGTTATACAGAGATGAAGAAGGAATTTTCCCTGGCTTTTAACGAAGTCCTGGATGATAAGCAGTTGCCGCGTGAGGTCATTGTGCAGGCTGTGCAAGATGCCCTCATTCAGGCCTATCGCAAGACGGTCAATGCCTCGCAGGCCCAATTGGTGCAGGCCAGCATCGATGACACCACCGGTGAAGTCAAGATCTTTGCCGAGAAGGAAGTGGTGGAGGATGTGATGGATGAGCGCACCGAAGTGCTGCTGGATGTGGCCCGCAAATACGACCCCAACGCTGAATTAAGCGATATCGTGGTGGTGGAGAGCACCCCAGAGAACTTCGGCCGCGTGGCGGCCCAAACTGCCCGCCAGATGATCCAACAGCGCATTCGCGAGGCGGAACGTGAGGCGCAGAAAGAATACTTTTCACACCTCACTGGTGAGATCGTCAACGGCATCGTGCAAGCGGCCAACCCGCACATGATCACCCTGGCGCTGGACCGCAAGGCCGAGGGCAAAATGCCGCGTGGTCAGCAGATCCCCGGCGAGCGCTTCCGCGTGCACGACCGCGTACGCGCCTTGCTGCTGGAGATCAAAGACACCACCCGCGGTCCCGAGATCATCCTCTCGCGTGCTCATCGTGACTTCCTGCGCCGCCTGCTGGAAGACGAAGTGCCTGAGATCTATCAGGGCCTGGTGGAGATCCGTTCCATCGCCCGTGAACCCGGCTACCGCTCCAAGGTGGCTGTCTCTGCTCTGCAGTCCGGGATTGACCCGGTGGGCGCCTGCGTTGGTATCCGCGGCGTGCGCATCCAGGCCATCGTGCGTGAACTTCACGACGAGAAGATCGACGTGATCGAATGGAACACCGACCCGGCCCAGTTCATCGCCAAGGCCCTCAGCCCGGCGCGTGTGGCCGGGGTTTACCTGGACGAAGCCGTGGACGGCAACAAGACCGCCACGGTGGTGGTGCCGGAAGACCAGCTGAGTTTGGCCATCGGCCGCGACGGGCAGAACGCCCGCCTGGCCGCCAAGCTGACCGGCTGGCGCATTGACATCAAGAGCCTGACCGAGGCCGCTGCTGATGCCCTGCATCAGGCGCAGGCCAACGCTAAGTTCGCCAAGGAACATGCCGATTGGGTCGAGCTCTTGCCGCAGATCGAAATGATCCTGGCCAAGAAGTCCGAAGGCCGCCCGATCACACCCGAAGAGTACACGCTGCTCAGCCGCTTTGTGGAGCGCCTGGAGCGCGGGGAACAGGACCGCCGTGAGGCCATTCTGGATGCCCAGCGCGAAGAGCGCGCTGCCATTGAGGCGCAGCTGCCCAAGGCAGCCTTCTCCATCCCGCTGGAGGACCTGGGCCTGGCGCCCAGCCTGGCGATGAAGATCAGCGGCGACGGCTTCTCCACCATTGGCGATCTGCTGCTGCAGCTCAAGCTGGACAGCAGCCTGATCCAGAAGATCGAAGGTGTCGGCCCGGCGGCCATCGCCAGCATCCAGGAAAAGCTGGACGCCTTTGTCTTCCCTGAGCCCGAGCCGGAACCTGAACCTGAACCGGCGCCCGAGCCGCAGGCCGAAGCCCCGGCTGAGCCGGAGGCCGTGGTGGCCGAGCAGCCCGAGGCGGTTGCGCGTGTGGTGGAGGAGTACGAAGAGGACGAGAAGCCGGTTGAACTGACTGAGGAAGACGAGAAGCTGCTGGCCCAGATGCAAGGCGGCCAGGCCCCCGAAGCTCAGGTGCCGGCGCTTTCGGTGGATGAGGTCTTTGCTCGCACCGAAGAACAGCTGCTGGGCAAGGCCAAAAAAGTTGCCAAAGGCAGCGGCCCAGCCGAGCCTGATAAGAAAAAGAAGGCCAAGAAGAAGAAGTACCGTGAATTGGACTACGATCCAGACGAGGATGTCACCTATATCCCTCGCCGGGACGAATGGGAAGACTTGGCTTGAGATTGCGCTCTGGGATGGCCGTCAAAGCGGCCATCCCAGTCGCCCAACTGCGACCATGGCGAAAGCGAAACAGTCTCCGCGCCGAGCCAAGCATGTTCCACAGCGCACCTGTGTGGCCTGCCGGGCCGTTGAGGCCAAAGCCGGCTTAGTGCGCCTGGTGCGCACGCCCGAAGGCGTCTTCGTGGACACACAAGGCAAGCAACCCGGCCGCGGCGCTTACCTGCACCTGCAGGAAGCTTGCTGGCAACGCGGTTTGAGTGGCGCCTTGGACAAGGCGCTGCGCACCAGCTTGAATGAGGCTGACCGCACTCGCCTGACGGAATTCTTCGCCCAGGCCGCCCCCTAAGAGCCCTTGCTGCTCTTATGTCGCATTTTTTGTATGAACCTGCCCTCGGTTCCAAACCAAGCTTGGTAAAATCTTAGCTTAGGGGATCAGGGGAGAAGGATTGGTGTTTTATGGCTGAGAACCTTACTGACAAAGAAATAAAGACGATTGAATTGCCGGGCAGCCTGACGGTACGCGAATTGGCTGATACTCTGCAAGCCAGTCCCATTCAGATCATCAAGACCCTCATGTCCAATGGTGTGATGGCCAATATCAACCAGCAGATCGATTTCGACACCGCGGCGATTGTGGCTTCGGAGCTGGGCTTTGAGGCCACAATGCAGCAGTTGGACCAGCTGGAGGGCCAGGACAATACGGGCGAAGTGCCCCTGTGGCGCCAACTGATCGCCAGCGAAGACAAGAGCAGCCTGAAGCCGCGCGCACCGGTGGTCACTATTTTGGGCCACGTTGACCACGGTAAAACCACTCTGCTGGATGCCATCCGCCAAACCTCCGTGGTCAGCCAGGAAGCTGGCGGCATTACCCAGCATATTGGCGCTTACCAGGCGACCCATAAAGACCGCCTGATCACGTTCTTGGATACACCGGGTCATGCCGCCTTTACTGCCATGCGCTCACGCGGCGCCCAGGGCGCCGACGTGGTGGTGCTGGTGGTGGCCGCCGATGACGGCGTGATGCCCCAGACCAAAGAGGCGCTGGCGCATGCACGCGCCGCACGTGTGCCGATCGTGGTGGCCATGACCAAAATCGACCGGCCGAATGCCAACGCGGAACGCGTCAAGCAGCAGCTGGCCGAGAATGGGCTGGTCCCTGACGATTGGGACGGCGACACGATCGTGGTGCCCGTCTCCGCCAAGGAGAAGGTTGGCCTGCAGGACCTGCTGGAAGCCATCCAACTGGTGGCCGACAATACCGAGATTTTGGCCAACCCCGCTGGCGAGGTCTTCGGCACCGTGATCGAATCCGAGCGTGACCCCTCGCGCGGTGTGATCGCCACGTTGCTGGTGCAAAACGGCACCCTCAAACTGGGCGATATTGTGGTGGTGGGCCAGGCCTATGGCCGCCTGCGCGCCATGTTTGACTTCGCCGGCCAAAAGCTGGAAGAAGCCGGTCCGTCTACGCCGATCTCCGTGTTGGGCCTGAATGAGGTCCCCGCGGCGGGCGAACCCTTCCGCACCGTAGAGGCTGAGCGCGAGGCGCGTGCCCTGGTGAGCGAACGTGCCGAGAAAGAGAAGCAGGACAAAGGCCAGGCCGGCGGTTCGCTGACCCTGGAGAGCATGTTTGCCGCCTACCAGGCGGGCAAAGTGCGCGAACTGCGCTTGGTGATCAAGGCTGACGTGCAAGGCTCCCTGGAGCCGATCGTGTCCTCGCTGGAGCAAATGAAGGCGGATGACAAAGTCGGCCAGATCGGCGTGCACGTGCTGCACACCGGCACCGGCCATATCAGCGAGAGCGATGTGGCCCTGGCGGCCGCCTCCAAGGCGATCGTGATGGGCTTCAATGTAGAAGCTGATGCGGCGGTGAAGCGCCAGGCTGAAGCCGAAGGCGTCTCCATCCGCCTCTATGACATCATCTACCGCATGACCGAAGACGTGGAAATGGCGTTGAAGGGCATGCTGGAGCCGGAGCTCAAGGAGCGCTTGTTGGGCAAGGCCCTGGTGCAGCAGGTCTTCAAGATCAGCCGTTTCGGCAAGATCGCCGGCTGTCGCGTGACCGAAGGTGAACTGCGCCGTGGGGCCCTGGTGCGCATCGTGCGCGACGATAAGGTTATCTTCGATGGCGAACTCTCCTCCCTCAAACACGAAAAGGACGATGTCAAAGAAGTGCGTGAGGGGTTTGACTGCGGCATTAATCTTAAAGAATTCGATGACTTCAAAGAGGGTGACATCATCCAGTGCTACATTCGTGAACTGGTTGCCGTGCAGTAACGGCTTTTGACGCGGCTCGTTTAGTCATTACAGGGTTGCCATGGTCTCACAATCTCGAGCTGCTCGAATTGCCAAAGGGATTCAGGAAATGCTCGCGGAGATGTTGCTCTTCGAGGTAACTGACCCGCGCCTGCAGGGCGTGTTCATCACGGATGTGCGTGTGGATCGCGAGCTCAGCCAGGCCAATGTCTTCGTTTCTGCCCTGGAAGGCGTGGAGCGCAGCCAGGAGATTTTGGCTGGCTTGCAGCACGCCTCCGGTTTCCTGCGCACGCAGCTGGCCAAGCGCAGCGATCTGCGCGTCTTCCCACGCCTGCGCTTTGTCTGGGACCCTACGCCCGAAAACGCAGAGCGCATTGAGAGCTTGATCGCCACCCTCAACAAGGATAACGACACGGACAAGAATGGATAGATCACTGTTGGATCAGGCACGCCAGCGTCTGCAAGATGCGCAGAGCCTGCTGGTCGTTTCTCATGTGCGCCCGGATGGCGACGCGATTTGCTCTGTGTTGGGTCTGGGCCTGGCCTTGCAGGCCGCCGGCAAGCAAGTGCAAATGGTGCTGAGCGACGGCCTGCCCGATGGCTTTGACCATTTGCCCGGCGTGGAGCAGATCGCCCGCGCCGCGCAAGGCACGGTGGACTTGGTGGTGGCCGTGGACGCCGCCGCCCAGGAACGCACCGGCGAAGCCCTGCGCCAGCACCCCCAGGTACACCTGAATATTGACCACCACATTACCAATACGCGCTTTGGCGAACTAAACCTGATCGACCCGGACTCCGTGGCCACCTGCGCCATGCTGGCCGAGCATTTGCCCGCCCTGGGGCTGGACTTCGCCCCGGGCGTGCCCGAAGCGCTCTTGACCGGCATCCTCACCGATACGATCGGCTTCCACACCTCCAACATGAACCCCCAGGCTCTGCGCATTGCCGCCGATCTGGTAGAGCGCGGCGCCGGCCTGCCGGAGCTGTACGAGCGCGCCTTGCTGCGCCGCTCTTTTGAAGCTTTGCGCTACTGGGGCGCCGGGCTGAGCAGCTTGCAGCGCGAAGGCGAACTGGTCTGGGCCAGCCTGACCCTGGCGGACCGCCAGGCGGCGGGCTACCCGGCCAACGATGACGCTGAGCTGGTCAATAACATCGCTTTTGTCGAGGGGGCCGCGGTGGTGGTGCTCTTTGTGGAGCAGCATGACAACCAGGTCAAGATGAGCTGGCGCAGCCGGGGAGCGATTGATGTCTCGCGGATTGCTGCCCAGTTTGGCGGCGGGGGCCACATGGCCGCGGCTGGCGCCAATCTTTCCGGCAGCCTGGCGAAAGTACAGGAACAAGTCTTGCAAGCCACTCGAGCGGCCTTGCAAGCCGTCGCAGCATAAAAACAATAAAGGATAAAGGACGACCTTTAGATGCAAAACAACTTTCAGTACACTCCCGGGGGCGGCCGCGGGGAGCCGGGGCAAAATGATGTGAGTAACCTGGTTTCCGGTGTGCTGGTGGTGGATAAGCCCGTTGGGCTGACCTCGCACGATGTGGTGCAGATCATCCGCCGCGGCACCGGCATCCGCCGCGCCGGCCACACCGGCACGCTGGACCCGCGCGCCTCTGGCGTGCTGGTGGTGCTGATCGGCCCGGCGGTGCGCTTGAGCGAGTTTGTCTCTGCAGAGGACAAGCGCTACCAGGCCACCATCCGTCTGGGCTCCTCCACCGACACCTATGATGCGGAAGGCGCCTTCACCAGCCCGGAAGTGCCGGTGGACATCGAACGCGAAGAGTTCACCAAGCTGCTGGAACAATTTACTGGCGAGATCGAGCAGACCCCGCCGGCCTATTCGGCGGTACGCGTGCAGGGCCAGCGAGCCTACGACATGGCCCGCCGCGGCGAAGATGTGGAACTGCCGCCGCGCATCATCCAGGTGCACAGCCTGGAACTGCTGGAATGGGCTTTGCCCGAAGTGGTGGTGGATGTGCACTGCTCGTCTGGCACTTACATTCGCTCGCTGGCCAACGACATTGGCGAGAAACTGGGCACCGGCGCCCACCTGGTGGGCTTGCGCCGCACGCGCAGCGGCCGCTTCACCTTGCGTGACGCGGTCTCTTTGCACCGCCTGCGGGAAGCCTTTGAGACCGGCAACTGGGCGCAATACCTGATCCCGGCGGCCGAAGCCTTGGCTGACTGGCCGGCAGTGGAGCTGGACGCTGAGATGCTGGAGAAGGTGCGCAACGGTCACCGCATTCCCGCCGCGGCCGAGGCCACCGGTCTGGCGCGTGCTGTCAGCGAGCAGGGCGACTTGGTCGCTGTGATCGAAGTGGACGGCGCGGAGTGGCAGCCGCGCAAAGTCTTCATGTCCTAGGAGGCCTGCATGCAGCACTTCGCCTCGCTGCAAGCCGCCAATATCCAAAATGCCTGGCTGACCATCGGCGCCTTTGACGGCGTGCACCTGGGTCACCAGCAGATCCTCAAGCAACTGACTGCCGGAGCGCACGCCAAGGACGCCCCGGCAGTTGTGCTTACCTTTGATCCCCACCCTGAAGAAGTGCTGCGCGGCCCGCGCAGCCGTTTTTATTTGAATACTCCGCAGCAGCAGGCCGAGCAGTTGGCCGCCCTGGGCGTGGATGTATTGGTGCGTCACCCTTTCACCCGTGAAACCGCGGCCACCAGCGCCCGTGATTTTGTGCAGGTGCTAAAAGGGCACCTGGGCCTGGAAAAGCTTTGGGTGGGGCACGACTTTGCCCTGGGGCGCAACCGCGAAGGCGACTTCGCTGCCCTGCAAACTTTGGGCGCCGAACTGGGCTTCAGCCTGCACCCTGTGCCCGCCTTGGAACTGGACGGCGCGCCGGTGTCGTCCTCGCGCATCCGCGGCCTGATCGCCGAGGGCGATGTGGCCGCAGCGGCCCGGCTGCTGGGCCGGCCCTTTGCCCTGGCGGGCGAAGTGGTCGCCGGCGCGCAGCGCGGCCGGGGCATCGGCATCCCCACCGCCAACGTGGCGGTGGACGACAAGCTGGCCCTGCCCGCCAACGGGGTGTATGTGACCCAGGCGCGTCTGGGTGAGCAGGCATGGGGCGCGGTGACCAACATTGGCCTACGCCCCACCTTCGAAGACGGCACCCCGGCTCCGGTGGTCGAGGCGCACTTGCTGGACTATTCCGGCGGTGAGTTCTACGGCCAGCAGCTGCAGCTGGATTTCCTGGCCCGCTTGCGCGCCGAGCAGCGCTTCGAGGGCGTGGAGACGCTGCTGGCCCAGATCCAGCGTGACATCGCCGCGGCGCGTGAGCTGCTGGCCAACCACTAACCTGTCATTGCGAGGAGTACTTGCTACGCAAGTACGACGAAGCAATCTCCGACAACGAATCGGGGATTGCTTCAGCAGCTTGCGGCTGCTTCGCAAAGACGTTTAGAGATTCATGAAGATGGAAAATTCCGTATAATCGTATAGACCTATGCAAAGCTACCTCGACCTGATGCGTGAAGTACTCGAGGACGGAGCCGAAAAAGGCGACCGCACTGGCACCGGCACGCGTTCCGTCTTTGGCCGCCAACTGCGCTTCGATCTGGCGGCGGGCTTCCCCCTGCTGACCACCAAGAAACTGCACCTCAAATCGATCATTTACGAATTGCTCTGGTTCCTGCGCGGCGAGAGCAACATTGCCTACCTCAAAGAGAACGGCGTGCGCATTTGGGACGAGTGGGCCGACGCGCAGGGCGAGTTGGGCCCGGTGTACGGCGTGCAGTGGCGCAGCTGGCCGGCGGCGGATGGCGGCGCGGTGGACCAGATCGCCGAAGTGGTCGCGCAGATCCGCCGCAACCCGAACTCGCGGCGCCTAATGGTCAGCGCCTGGAACGTGGGCCAGTTGGAGCAGATGGCCTTGCCACCCTGCCACCTGCTGTTCCAGTTCTATGTGGCTGAAGGCAAACTTTCTTGTCAGATGTACCAGCGCTCCGCTGACATCTTCCTTGGCCTGCCCTTCAACATCGCCTCCTATGCTCTGTTGAATTTGATGATGGCCCAAGTCTGCCATTTGGCGCCCGGCGAGCTGATCATCAGCCTGGGCGACTGCCACTTGTACAGCAATCATTTTGAGCAAGCCCGCCTACAATTGACTCGAGAAGCTTATCCCCTGCCGCGTATGCAGCTGAACCCGGCGGTGCGCTCCATCTTCGACTTCGACTACAGCGACTTCACCCTGCTGGACTACCAGGCCCATCCGCACATCAAAGCGCCGGTGGCCGTATAGATGCGCATTTCCCTGGTGGTCGCCATGGACCGCCGCGGCGGCATTGGCCTGCGCGGCGGTATGCCCTGGCACCTGGGCGATGACCTGCGCCATTTCCGCCGCCTGACCATGGGCCATCATGTGCTGATGGGGCGAGTGACTTACGAAGCCACCGCCGGCAAGCTACCGGGTCGGCAACTCATCGTGCTCTCGCGCGACCCGGATTTCCAGCCGGCGGATGCCCAGGTAGCCGGCTCGCTGGACGCAGGCATCCGGCTGGCCGCGGCCGCCGGCGAGGAGGAGCTCTTCATCATCGGCGGCGGGCAGATTTTCGCCGCGGCGCTGCCGCTGGCTGCCCGCCTGTATCTCACCCGCGTCCACGCCGAGGTGGAAGCCGACACATTCTTCCCCGCCTTCGACGAGCAGGAATGGCGGCTGGTCTCGCAGCAGGACTTCGCCGCCAGCGAGCGCAATGATTTTGATTTCAGTTTGATGGTGTTTGAGCGGTGAAACGCCGTTAGGCAGGATATGTACAATCTGAAGCGCTATCCGCAGTTGGGATAGTTGCCTAAACAATCACTGCTTTAGCTTCTGGAAGTAAGAGACCCAACCTATAGTGAAGTCACCTTCTTCGCCCATGTTAAATGCCTCTGGAGGAACCGGTAACAATGGATTTCCATAAAATATAAGATGTTCATACGTCGGACCAGTCGAGCCATCCGAGTGTTGGAAACCGTTCATATCCAACCAAGTCTCATCAAACGGCAGGCTGGTGAGCAAATTGTTACTTACGTCTAGATGAAAGAGCTTAAGTTCTGCTAAGCGCTCTGGAAGGTTTCGTATCTGGTTATTTGATAAATTCAAACTTATTAAGTTTTTCAGTTTTACTATTTCGTCAGGTATCTGGGTTAGATAGTTGTTAGACAAATCGAGGTGACCTAGATTATCGAGAGCAAATATTTCCTTTGGAATTGCCTGAAATCTATTATGCGAGAGCAAAAGGTAGTCGAGTTCTTGTAAGTTTCGAAACTCCCCAGGGAGGTCTGACAAACAATTCATAGTTAAATCTAAAAAGGATAATTTCTTAAGGGTTCCGATCTCTGGTGGAAGTTCTGCTAGCCTATTGTTGTTTAGATTTAAGTGTCTAGTATTAACAAGCTCTTTTATTGCCTTCGGCACTGCTACCAAATCCTGATCGTTCCAATTCGTCTTACCAGCCAAATTATGGTCAGGATCTGAGAATGCCTGCTCGAATTCTTCTGGCATTTCCAGCTTATACAGTCTATTTGCCATTTCTTCTCCCTGAACCAAGTTGGTTAGCAAAATTTTACACTAAGTGGGTTGCCTGATGGTCAGACCTGCTGCCCCATGATCCCGGCCGCCTTGCGGCCGATCTCCACGGCGAAGTTGGTGCCGCGGTCCCAAGGGTAGACCTGTGACATGCTGGCGAAGTACAGCCCCGGCAGCGGGGTGCGGATGTCCGGGATGTTGGCCGAGTGGTCGACCAGAGGCACCGGCTGGGCGTAGTGGGTCTTGTGCACCCAGACGCCTTTGACCCACTCGCGGCGGAAGTCGGGGTTGACGCGCTGGATGCCGGGGATGAAGCGCTCCAGCAGTTCCTCTTCGCTCAGCGAGAAATATTCGTGGCCCACTTCCAGATAATCGCCGCAGTAAATGATGTGGTCGCCGCCAAAATGCTCGGCGGGCACGAAGTTGGTGTGCTCCACCAGCGCCAGGAAGGGGAAACCAGCGCTCTTGGGGATGTTGTACCAGTAATAGCCCTCTGCCGATAGCTGGCGGTCCAGCGCCAGGGTCATCACCACCGCGCCCATGCTGTGCAGGCCCAGCAAGCCGCGCAGATAGTCTTCGGGCAGCTGCGGAGCCAGCTTGGCCAGCAGCCCTGGCGAAGTGGTTACCAACGCCTGGTCGAAGTGCTGCTCGGCGCTGTTCACCGTCAGGGTCAGGCCGCCGCCCGCCGCAGTGGCGATGCGCTCGGCGCGGGCATTGAAGAGGATGCGCACACCCATCTCGCTCAGGTGGGCGGCGAACTGGTCGGCGAAGGCTTGGAAACCGCCCTCGAAAGTGCCTAATCGGGTGGTGCGGGCGTGCAGGCGAGCCCACAACCAGGCCATGTTCACATCTTTGGCATAGGGGCCGAACTTGCCCTGCACCAACGGCAGCCACATGCGCTCATACACGCGATCCCCGGCCCACTTGCGCATCCAGGCGTCCACGGTGGTTTTTTCCAGCGGCCGCCAATTGCTGCTCAGGCGCAGGTACAGACCGACCAGGCCGAAGCGGATCTTGTCCAGCCCCCAGCCCAGGCCGGGGTAGAGCAGCGCGGCCAGGATCGAGTCGAAAGGGTAAAAGCGCCCATCGTCATCACGCCCTTGGTGATACATGACCGTGTAGGGCCGCGGGAAGAGCACTTGGTCGCTCCAGCCCAATTCTTCGATCAGGCCCAGCATGTGTTTGTCTGAGGCGAACCAGTGGTGATAGAACTTGTCCACCCACCAGTCCCAGCCTGGCTGCTTGAAGCCCGCCGCCAGCCCGCCGGCCTGCTCGGCGGCTTCGTAGATGGTGACCGCATGCCCGGCGCGGCGCAAGTCGTAGGCCGCAGCCATACCGCCGAAGCCGGCCCCGATGATAGCGATCTTCATGCCGGCTCCTCGGCGGGCACTTCGCCCCAGCGGATGCCCTCACGGGCCAGGTAGTAGGCGCCCAGCAGAGTGATGGGCAGCCACAGGGCGATGTGCAGGACGAAGGTGTAGCTGCTGGCCACCGCGGCTGGCACGCCGTAGGCCTCCAGCACGGCGATGCCCGGCGCGTCGAAGGTGCCGATGTAACCAGGAGCCGAGGGGATGGTGGTGGCCAGGTTAACCACGCCGTTCATCAGCATCAGGGCGAAGAAACTGACCTCGAAGTTGAAGGCGTGCATCACGAACCAATATTTGCCCGTCTCCAGCAGCCAGATGACCACTGAGGTCAAGAAGACCATCAGAATCTCCAGCGGGGAGCGCAGCGAGGCCAGGCCGCCCAAGAAGCGCTCGCCCAGGGAGAGCAGCTGCTGGCGCAAGCGGGCCGGAGCTAGGCGGGCCAGGGCGGCCAGCAGGCGCAGGCTGGCCGCGGGAAACATGGCGGCCAGCAGGAAGACCAGCAGCGCGCCGAAGAAGACCAGGCTGCCCCAAAAGGCAATTTGCTGAATGTTGAGGCCGCCCAGCAGGCTGCCGGCCCCGCCCAGTTCGGCCAGTTCGCCCAGATTGACGAAGATGAAGGCCAGCATGACCACGCCGTCGAAGATGCGTTCGACAATAATGGTGGCCAACGAGGCCGAGACGGGCACGCCCTCGCGGCGCTTGAGCACCACGGCGCGCAGGATCTCGCCGGCCCGGGCCGGATAGATGTTGTTGCCCATGTAGCCGATGGCTACAATGGGGAACATGGTCGCGGTGGGCACGGCCTTCAGCGGGCGCAGCAGATAGTGCCAGCGCCAGGCGCGCGCCCACACCGCCAGCAGATAAACGCCCACGCCCGGCAGCAGCCACCAGTAGTTGGCGGACTGCACCTGCGCCATGAAGTCATCCAAATGCAGGTCGCGCAGCACCAGCCACAGAAAAAAGGCGCTGATGGCCAAGCCGAGCCAGAATTGCCAACGCTTCACAGTAAGCATCCTTGCCGTGGAGAATTGTAGGCGATGCACAGTAGCGCTAGTTTCTCCCAGGCGGCGCAAGCGCCACAAAATTGCCAGCGTTTCATGCGATGTTTGCCCCACCCAGGGCCGCATGTGATTTGTTCATTAAACAGATTGTACTCGTGGTGGCATAGTATTAATTATTATCATGCCGCGGGGTGTCTTGCCTTGGGACGGCTTGGTTCGCATCGTAGGGGACGGTCTGAAACCGTTCTGCCTGAGAGCCAAATTGCTTCAATAGTGGGCGGGTCTTAGACCCGCCCCTACAGCGAGGCCATTAAGCTCCAGCCAGTATAGCGGCTAATCAGGCTTGGGCTGGCAATCCCTCGTCGGCGTCAACCTGGCCGTTTCAAACGGGCGGCCAGGGCACGCTGCGCTGATCTTCCGGTTGGGCTGGGTAGCGCCCCGCGACCAGCAGGGCGGCCCGCCGAGCCTCCAGTGCGGCCAGTTCTTCTTCGCTGAGGTAGGCGGCCAATCGCGTGCGCAGTTGGCCGTCAGCGGCCAGCCGTTCCAGCCCGGCGGTCACCTCATCCGGCAGCGGCTGGCCGGCAAAGTCCCAGATGACGGTGCGCAGCTTGGGCTCGGCATGGAAGCTGATGCCGTGGTCGATCAGCCACAGTTTACCGGCCGGGTCCAGCAGGATGTGGCCGCCCTTGCGGTCGGCGTTGTTGATCAGCAGGTCAAAGGCTGCTGTTGGGCGCAGTTGCTGGCGCGTGGCGTCGTCAAAAGTGAAATAGTGCTGTTCGGGGTCATGAGGAATGTGCAGTTGCAGAGAGCCCGGACCCAGCGGTCCATCATCTCGAAAGACGGTGGGCGGCACCAAGCCCCAGCCCAATGCTTGGCTGACCAGCCAGGCGGCCACTTCGCGGCCAGCCAGACTGTCTTCGGGAAAATCCCACAGCGGCCGCTCGCCGCGCTGGGGTTTGTAGACCGCTTCCAGCGGGTCGCCGCCGGGCTGTGCCACTTCCACCAAGAAAGTGTAATTGCTGCCCCAAGTGAATTGACCGGTAATCTTGAATTCGCCGCTTTGGAGAATGGCGATTGCTGTCGCTTGGTCAATTGGTTGACTAATGTTTTTACTGCTCACTTCCCAGGCCAGACTACGTGGATCCCCTCTATGTAGGGCGGATAAAAGTAAGCCGCGTCAGGAAGGGGATACTCATAGAGCACCTCTGCTGTGGCCAGGTCCACCACCAACGCACTAACCACTCTGAAAGTGCCTCCATACTCATCCATGCCAGCCAGGCGCAAGCCCACAAAGCTGCTCCCATCCGGGCTGACCGCCATGGGTATCACGTCTGGCAGCGTATTGGCCGGCTCGCCTTCCACTACCGTAAACGGCATTTCACCCGAGGGGTTCCAAGCGGCGTAATAACGTTGTAGATAGTCACCATTGCTGAATAAACCAGAGCGCTCTTCTACAAAAAGCAGATAATCTCCGCGGTCCTGCAGCGGGAACAAATTCAGCACCTCTATGCTGTACTCCAGCCAGTCTTCCCGTTGCGTATCGAAGGTGGCCACATAGGCAAGCAGCTCCACTTTATCGAAATCGTAGAGCTGATAATAATATTGCAGCGGGCTTTCTTGGAGGGAGATGTAATCGTGCACCAGGCCCAGTTGCGGGAGTACGCAGATCTCACACCGATAGGAGTCTGGGGTCAGGCCACTATGCTTGATCAAATCAGAACGCGTTTGGGCGTTTGGCATCGGCCAGACCGTATGCTGGCCGGTGGTGGAATCATAGGTGATGCGCGGGACTCCATCTACATCGCGGATATAGCTCACAGTGTCATCGGCAGACCAGCTAATTGGCGCAATTCGATTGGCAGAATATGCGCGCGTAAATTGGTCAATATAGGTGAGTTGATCGGTTTGTAGACTGTACAGCCACAGAGAATCACGGCTGTGGGGGTTCAGTACGCCCAAACTCAGCCATTGTTGGCTGGGCGCCCAAGCCGCGTGAACGAGGTCAGCATCCTCGGCTATGATGCCGGAGAGGTCAATCACGCGGCTTTCGCCGCTATCCAGGTCATACACAGTGCCGGGGCCTTTACTGTGGGAACTGAACAGCATGCTGCCGTCGGGAGAAAGAACCATTCTCCACGCGCCCTCTACGGGAATGCTGGCGACAAGCTCTTCACTGCCCAATTCGATCACATCGAGAAAAACCACCTCGCTCTCTTCATCCCATCTCACTATGGCCAGGCGCGGGTTGGGGCCGCTGTAAGGCAGCGGCACAGCTGTTGGGCTGGACTCTACAGTAGGGCTGGCCTCAGCCGTGGCTGGGCTGGCGGCTGTCGCCTGGCTGCCAGTCGCGCTGGGTTGGTTGGCTTCGACGTTGGCTTGGCCAGCCGGGGCGGAAGCGCAGGCGGAGAGTAACAGGCCGAGGGCTAGCAGAATGTGCTTTTTCATAGCAGGGTAACGCGCCTCCGTATTGTGATGTTACTCGAAATTTCGAGCTGAGGTTGCCTGGGAATCAGGTGTTCGATTTGCTTATGGGCTGGAGCTGCGAATTGCTAACCCCTAAGCACTAATCCCGATTCCTGATCAATGCTTGTGCCCATTTTTGCGGGCGCAGAAGTGGCCGGCTGGGTCCATCGGCTGGCCGCATTGCGGGCAGACCGGGCGGCCGCGCGAGGCGATCTCGATGCCCCAATTGGCCAGGGCGCGGATCTGCGAGCGTGTGCACCACAAACGTGCCAGGCCGAGTTCATCCGGCTCCTGCTGGCCTTCGGGCAGTTCACGAAGTTCCAGGGCCACCAGGTCGCCGTCTGGATCGTAGCCCAAGCCCAACTGGCCGACGCGGAAAATGGGATCCACCGGCGGGTGGATATGCATCTGGTCTTCGTCGTAGTCGGCCGAGGCGTCAGCCAGGTCGGCGTGCTTGGTGTTGATCTCCGCCAGGAACTGCTCCACACCCACCGCCAGGCTCTGAATCTGGGTCTTCTCACACACCAGGGTGATGATGCGGTCGTCTTTCCAGGCCTGGATGTAAAAGACGCGCTGGCCGGGGGCGCCAATCGCGTCGGTGGTGATGTGGTCTACAGGGCGAAGCTCGATGGGTTTAGGCATACGGGGAATTATTCTTCCAGATAAAGCATTTTTAGCTTGTAGGGTCAGTGTAGCTGTTGGTAATCCAGTATATCAGAGCGTCACTTACTAGCTTATTACCTGATAACTAATTACTAACTACCAGCTTTCCAGTTCAGATTGAGCAGCTGGGCGCCCGCCTCGCCGATAAAGAGCGTGCTGACTGAGGCCGTGTCCACAGAGAGTCGTTGGTACTGGTCCAGCGGCAGGCCCAGGTAGTGGGCAATGATCAGCTTGATCGGGTCGGCATGGCTGACGCAGGCGATAATGTCCTTGGGGCCGTGGCCGGCGCAGATCGCTTCGATCTGCTTGGCCAGGCGCAGCTGCTGCTCTGGGATACTTTCACCGCCAGGGAAGCGGAAACGCGAAGGCGCCTGCTGCAAGACCTTCCAGGACTTCTCGCGGCGCATGTCTTTGAGCAGGCGGCCCTGCCACTCACCCAGGTCGGTTTCCTGCAGGTCACGGCGGATGTGCACTTTGAGGCCGTGGGCCTTGGCCAGCGGTGCAGCCGTCTCACGGGCGCGCTCCAGCGGGCTGCTGTACACCGCCGCCAGCTGCGGCTTGGCCAGGGCGCCGGCCAGCGCGGCGGCCTGGGCCTGGCCGCGGGCGTTGAGGTGCACGCCCGGTAGGCGCCCGGCGGCGCGCCCGGTTTTGACGAAATCGTTTTCGCCGTGGCGGATCAACAAGACAAGCGGCATGCTAGCGGCTCCCGCCGCTCTTGTGGCGGCGCTTGATCTCTTCGGCTTCGTCGTGGCCTGGGGTGGGCAGCTGCTCGCTGCGAGTGATGTTGAGCGCCAGCCGTTGAGCTTCGCGCCAGCGCGCCAGGCGCGCTTTGACCTCGGCTTCATAGCCCTGCTCGGACGGGTCATAAAAATAGGTGCCCAGCACGTCCTTGGGCAGGTATTGCTGCGGGGCAAAATGCTCCGGCTCGTCATGCGGATAGACATAGCCCTGGCCATGGCCCAGCGCCTTGCCGTCCCGGTTCTTGTCGCGCAGCGGGTCCGGCACGTCCACTTTGCCTTCAGCTTCGATCTTCTGGTAGGCGGCAAAGTAGCCCAGAGCGCTGTTGGACTTGGGCGCCGTGGAGAGATACAGCGTGGCGTGCACGATGGGGAAAATGCCCTCCGGCAGACCGATGAAATCGAAGGATTGGGCGGCGGCGTTGGCGACCACCAGGCCCAACGGGTCGCCCAGGCCAATGTCTTCGCCGGCCAGGATCACCAGGCGGCGCAGGATGAAGCGCGGGTCCTCGCCTGAGTAGAGCATTTTGGCCAACCAGTACAGGGCGGCGTCCGGGTCCGAGCCGCGCACCGACTTGATGAAAGCCGAGATCGTGTCGTAGTGGGCGTCGCCATCCTTGTCATACAGCACAGCGCGGCGCTGGATCGATTCCTGCGCCACCGATAGGCTGATCTGGATCACGCCGCTGGCGTCGGGTGAGGTGCTCTCCACGGCAAGCTCCAGAGCATTGAGTGCATTGCGGGCATCGCCGCCGGCCACGCGGATGAAGTGGGCGGCCGCCTCGTCGTGCAGCTGGATGCTGCGGCCACCGTAGCCGCGCTCGGGGTCGTCCAGCGCCATTTGCATCACTTGGCGCACTTCAGCGTCGGTCAGGGGGTGCAGCTGGAAGATGCGCGAGCGGGAGACCAGCGCGCCGTTGACCTCGAAATAAGGGTTCTCGGTAGTGGCGCCGATCAGGGTGATGGTGCCGTTCTCGACATGCGGCAGCAGAGCGTCCTGCTGGGCTTTGTTCCAGCGGTGCACCTCGTCCACGAACAGGATGGTGCGCATGTTGTACAGCCGGCGGCGTTCTTTGGCCTCGTCCAGCACCTGGCGCAGCTCGGCTTTGCCAGCCATCACGGCCGAGAGGGTTTCGAAGTGCGATTGGGTGTGGTTGGCGATGACCATCGCCAGGGTGGTCTTGCCCACGCCTGGCGGCCCCCACAGGATGATGGAAGCGAACAGCCGGTCAGCCTCAATGGCGCGGCGCAGCAGGCGGCCTTCGCCGAGGATCTCCTGCTGGCCCACGTATTCTTCCAGCCGGCGCGGGCGCATGCGTGCCGCCAGTGGGGCTTCGCGGTCGAGGCGCTGTTTCAGCGCGTGGTCAAAGAGATCGGCCAAAGCAGATGAATTATACAGCGCGGGTTGCTGGGTAGATTTTAATTGCCTTTTATAATGAACACGTGAGGCAACCATGGAACGCCGCATTCGTTTTCAGTTGGATCTAAAAGCCACGCCTGAAGAAGTCTGGGATGCCTGGACTGCGGCGCATAGCTTCTTTGCCCCGGAATCCAAAATAGAACCCCGGCCCGGCGGAGCTTATGAGATGTACTTCAACCTGGACGCCCCACCGGGTTCGCGCGGCGGCGAGGGTGTGGTCTTCCTGGCCTTGCAACGCCCGCACATGCTCTCGTTTACCTGGAATGCGCCGCCCGAATTGGACGAAGTGCGCCCACAGCACACCCATGTGACTGTACGCCTCGAGCCGTTAGCAAATGGCACTCGCCTGCACTTCTGTGAGGATGGTTTTGGTCAAGGCGGCCAGTGGGAGCAGCGCATTGAGTATTTCCGGCGCGCCTGGGGCAAGATCATACTGCCGCGTCTGGCGTATCGCTTTGACAAAGGTCCAGTGGATTGGGCGCATCCGCCCGACCTCGACGCCTATGTGGATTTGGTGACGGAAATTCGCGAATAAGACGCCAGTCATTCGCTCGTGTCTGGTTTGCAAAAACGCCGAGACTTCACTTTAGAGGAAGATTCTGATGGACCGCGTCAGCGCCCACATCCAGATCCAAGCCAGCCCGGCCAAAGTCTTTGACGTCTTTGTCCACCGGGTCAACGAATGGTGGCCGCTGCAAGGCTACAGCTTTGCGCCGGAGCACACTGCTCCCGGCCAGATCCACTTCGTGCCTGAGCTGGGTGGGCGCTTTTATGAAACCTTTGCCAACGGCGAAGAATTTCAGATCGGCTCGCTGACCGTCTTGCAGCCGCCAGCACGCTTCAGCTTCACCTGGAAGGGCGAGGCCTACAAAGCGGCCACCGAGGTGGATGTGATCTTGATCGAGGTGGCCGGCGGTACGCTGCTGACGCTGACCCACAGCGGCTGGGCCGCCGCCGGCGTGCCGGAGTTCGCCCCCAGCTACGCAGCGGGCTGGCCTAAGCTGCTGGCCTTGTTCGCCGCACTGGCCGAGCGGGAGTGAGGTTAATCCGCCCGGCCAATCTCGAGCTTATTGAGCTTGCCCTCGGCATTCAAACTGAAGCGAAAATAGGCTTTGAAACTGCCCCATTGCTCGGTTTCGATGGTGCCGATCAGTTCATGACCATCCAGGCTGACCGCGTCGATGCTCACGAAACGTTCGTGGCCGATGGCGTTCTCGAAGAAGGGGCGGAAGGCCAGCGGCTGCCCGTCGTCCAGCAGTTCGGCGTCGGCGCTGAACTGGGCGAACCAGGCGGCTTTGTCGCCGGCTTGCAGGGCCTCAAAAGCAGCCTGGATGCTGGGATGGCCGAGCTGCGGGGTCTCCATCTAGGCTCGCTAGCTTCCCAAGCCGTCCATGTATTCTTTGATGGTCGGCACGCCAGTCATGCGCTCGTAATAGAAGTTGTTGACCAGATTGATCAACTCAGCCCGGGCTGATTCGGCCTTGGGCGAGAGCTGCTCATGGACGCGCTCACGCGAAAGTACGTCGCGCAGCTGCAGCAGCTCGCGAACGATTTCCTGCTCTTCCGGGCCTTCCAGGGCCTGCACCACGCTGAGGATCAGTTTGTCGGTCTGGCCCAGCAGGGTGTCCAGTTCGATCGACGAGTCGGGCGTAAAGCAGTCGTCAATCGTGCGGATCAGAGACCAGACCTGGTACAGCACTGTGGCGGGTTCGTCGAAGAGCTCGCGCAGGAAGGCGGCTTCCTCATAGCGCCCGGTCAGGCGGAAGATGTTGTACATGCGCTTGGCAGCTTTGCCGAAATTGGGGTCCTTGGTGGTGTACTTGCGTACCTCTTTCTCCAACTGGCGCACATATTCGTCCAGCGCGTCGGCGTCCACCTGCTTGGCCAGCTTGGTGAACAAGGGGATGGAGCTGGCCTCCAGATAGACCTCCTGGAAGTAAGGGTCCAGGTAGCCGTCCAGCGGCGTGATCGTGCCGTCCGGCGCCTCCCAGGTGGCGTCCAGCATGTTGCTGGCGTTCACCAGCTGGCGGTGGGCCTGGTCAGCCACCACCCAGTCCAGCTTGCACCAGCCGGGGTCTTGCACAGCCTGCTGCCAGGTCAGCGTCAGCGGGTTGCCATCAGCGTCTTGCAGCTCAATCTGGCCGGCCTGCACCTCGGTCGCATTCCAGGAGATGGGCGAGCCGGCCGGCAGCTTCTTGCCCTCGCGCTGCACATCCTGCGGGTAGTTGCCCATTTTGATCTCGATCAGCTCGTAGCCCGGTCCCCTCAGTGTGCTGAGCGCCTTGTCACGGATCAGCCTGCCGAGAATATCGCAGGCCTCTTCACGGCTGGGGGCGATGATGTTGACGCGCTCGAAGAAATCGGCGTCGCCCGGGTAGGTTTGGATCTTGGACTGGGCCGCCGAGCCGGAGAGCGCCAAGGCGGTCTCCACCTGGCCGGGAACGTCGTCAAACTCGACCAGCTTGCCCATCTTGCGGAAGTGGGCCAGCTCCTCCGAGCTGAAGTCCAGCATGGTCAGGCGGTGGCCGAAGACGCCTTCCTTTACGTCCACGACCACGTCGCTGTCCTGGCCGTCGCCGGCGGCGACGGCCGTCAGCCATTGCAGGGCGGCGCTCTCGTCCAGCTGTACGCCCAGGCGCTGGGCGGATTCGATGATACGTTGCAGGGCGGCAGAAGGTTCAGACATGGCGGCTCTCCTTGATCTTAGCCAGTATAGCGGCAAACATGACTGCGGTTTGGCGCGCGTCGTCCAGCGCATTGTGGTTAAGCATCTCAGGCAGGCCGTAGCGCTGGCTGACCTGCTGGAAACTGGCCTCGGCCCACGGCCCGCCGTGCAGGCCCATGTAGACGGCCTTGATATCTATGGCGCGGTGGCCGAAGGGGTTGCTGCCCAGGTAGTGGTGAAAATAATCGGCCACGAACATCCAGTCGAAGGGCGCGTTAAAGGCCACGAAGACCGGCGGCTGCCCCTGGCAGACTTGGGCCAGCCAATTGGCGAAGCGTTGCAGGCCCTCGGCAGGCTCCAGGCCGGTTTGGGCCAGCGCTTCCAGCGACAAGCCATGCACGCTCTGCGCTTCGGCCGTGTTGTTCATGTTGACTGGCTTGAACTCGGCATAGAACTCTTGCTGCACATCGCTGACCAGCACGGCGCCCAGCGAAAGCATCGAATAATCGGCCGGGTTGGGGCCGGCGGTTTCGACATCCACACAAATAAAGCATTCATTTGGCATAGAGGGCGATTCTAGCATGGCCAGGGCGCCAGCCCGCAAGTCCAGGCCAGCCGATATAATCCCCTGCATGCCTATCGCCAAATCTCCCTGGTACTTGATTGCATTCATCGTTTTTGCCCTGCTGCTGGCCGCTTGCGCCGGCCCTGGTCCAGTAACCCCGCCGGAGCCCAGCGCCACACCCACCCCGGCTGGCCCGCAGACCCTCAATATTTGCGCGGCGACCGAGCCGGCTTCGTTATATCTGTATGCGGACAATTCCGCCGCGGCGCGCTTGGTGCGCCAGGCGATCTACGACGGCCCCTTTGACAGCCAGGGCTACCAGCCGCAAGCGGTGATCTTGCAGAGCGTGCCCAGCCTGGATAACGGCGGGGCGACTTTGCAGGCAGTCAGCGTGGGCCGCGGCACCCTGGTGGTGGACGCCGACGGCCAGGTGCGCCCACTTGAGCCGGGCCTGCGCATCCGCCCGGCAGGCTGCCGGGACGGCAACTGTGTTATCGAATACCGCGAGGGTGAGGTACAGATGGACCAGCTCAGCGTGACCTTCATGCTGCTGCCGGGCCTGACCTGGGCGGATGGGGCGCCGTTGACCGCCGCCGACTCGCTGTATTCCTTTGAACTCGCCGCCGACCCAGCCACGCCGGGCGACAAAAGTCTGGTGCAGCGCACCGCCAGCTACACTGCCGAAGGCGAGCGCGCTGTGTGGCAGGGGCTGCCGGGCTACCTGGACCAGGGCTACCAAACCCACTTTTGGACGCCGCTGCCGCTCCACGCCTGGGGCGGCAGCTCTGCCGCCGACTTGCTCACGGCCCAGGCCAGCAGCCGCCAGCCGCTGGGTTGGGGCGCCTACAGCCTACGCGAATGGCAGCCCGGCCAGCGCATTGTGCTGGAGCGCAACCCCAACTACTTCCGGGCTGCGGAAGGGTTGCCCAAGTTCAGCACCCTCAATATTATTTTTGGCGTGCACAGCGCGGCGGACCTGCAAAATGGCAATTGTGACTTGCTGCTGCCCGCTGACGCTTTGGCCGACCAGGCTGAAGCGCTGCAGGCGGCCGGGGCGCAGCTGCATTATGCTTCCAGCGGGCGCTGGGAGCAGCTCAGCTTCGGCATCCGTGAGATCAGCCATGACGATGGCTTTAATGTCTTCCAGGACAACCCAGATTGGTTCGGCGATGTGCGCATGCGTGAAGCCATCGCCATGTGCATCGACCGCCAGGCCATGGTTGATCAACTGGCCTTTGGCCAGGGGCAGGTGCTTAACAGCTATCAGCCGGAGCATCTGATCGCGGCCGGCTACGGCATTCCCTATTCCCCCAGTGAAGGCAGTGCCTTGCTGGAGGAGATTGGCTGGCTGGCTGGCCCGGAAGGCACGCGCGTCAACCAGTTCTACCCAGGCGCTGCCTTTGGCGTGCCGCTGCAGCTAACTCTGATCACCAGCGACAGCCTGGCCGCGGCGGCGATCGCCGGCCTGCTGCGCTCCAGCCTGGATGACTGCGGCATTGCGCTGGATGTGCAAACCGGCCCGGCGGCCGAGGCCTTTGCGCCGGGGCCGGATGGGGCTGTTTTTGGCCGTCGTTTCCAGCTGGCCCAGTTCGCTTGGCCGCACAGCGACCGACCAGCCTGCTACCTGTACCTGAGCGAGGCCATCCCCGGGCAGGACCTGTTGACCTATCGCTACAGCTGGGGCGGCTGGAACATTACCGGCTGGGCGGATGCGGAGTACGATGCCGCCTGCCAGGCCGCGCTGAGCAGCCTGCCGGGTGAGCCCGGCTACGCCGAAGCCCAGGCCTTGGCGCAGAACATCTTTGCACAACGTATTCCTGCATTGCCGCTGTTCGTGCCCTATCAGCTGGCGGCGGCGCGGGCCGACTTCTGTGGTTTCAGCAGCGAAGCGGGCAGTCAGTTGCTGCAGACTATGGAAAACTACGGTTATGCCGAATGGTGCGACTAGCCTGGCTTGACAAGCCTTGCTTTCGCCCGCATAATCCTTACTCAATAAGCAAAGACCGCGAAGCGGACAAGTACACGCCGAAACGAAGGCACAGAGAGCAGGAAGCGCTGAAAGCCTGCCCCCACGCCGGCTTGGAATGGACCGCCGAGTTGCGCAGTGAACGGATTTCCAGTAGCTGCCGCCGGTTCGCCCCCGTTAGCGGGCTTCAAGCGAATCAGCCCATACGGCTGATTAACTGAGGTGGCACCACGGATCCCTATTCGTCCTCAATCACATGATTTCAATCATGTGATTGAGGACGAATTTTATTTCTCTGGAGGTAGAGCAATGGTACTGACAAAAGGGCGCATTCTTACCGGGCATCGGCCCACCGGCCCGCGCCACATCGGCCACCTGGTGGGCACCCTGGAGCAGTGGGGCAAGATGCAGGACGACTATGAGTGCTATTTCCTCATTGCCGACCTGCACGTGCTGACCACGGACTTTGAGCACCCCGGTCGCATCCAGTCCAACATTACCGACGTGATGGTGGACTGGCTGGCTTCGGGCCTGGACCCGGCCAAGGCCACCTTCGTACGCCAATCGGCGCTGATGGAGCATGCCCAGCTCTCGCTGCTGTTCGGCATGCTCACCACCGTGGCCCGCCTGGAGCGCGTGCCGACCTACAAGGAGCAGATCCAGCAGCTCAAGCTCAACCCCTCGCTGGGCTTGCTAACCTACCCGGTGCTGCAAAGTGCCGATATCCTGATCTACAAGGCCAACCTGGTGCCGGTAGGCGAGGACCAGCTGCCGCACATCGAGCTGACCCGCGAGATCGCCCGGCGCTTCAATACCCAGTACGGCGAAACCTTCCCGGAGCCGGAAGGGCTGCTGACCAAAACCGCCCGTTTGCCCGGCACCGACAACCGCACCATGCACAACTCTTACGGCAATACCATCCGCCTGGGCGACACGTCGGAAGAGACCACCAAGAAAGTGATGAGCATGTACACCGACCCGACCCGTCTGCGCGCCACCGACCCTGGCACAGTCGAGGGCAACCCGGTCTTCGAATACCATGAGGTCTTTAACCCCAACACTGACGAAGTGGAGGACTTCAAAACGCGTTATCGTCAGGGCAAGGTGGGCGACGTGGAAGTCAAACGTCGCTTGGCCGAAGCGCTCAACGACTACTTGGCGCCGCTGCGCGCTCGCCGTGTGGAGCTGCAGAAAGATGCCGGCTATGTGGTCAAAGTGCTGGATGAAGGCACCGAGCGCGCCCGTCCGCTGGTGCAGGCCACGCTGCGCGAGGCGATGGAGAAGATGGGGCTGCGCTAACCGTCAGCGACAGAAGAGGTAACAAAAACAGCCGCGCATGCGCGGCTGTTTTTGTTGGGTTGGTCTGTGCCCTTATTGTACTTGGAAATTCAGCGTGGTGTCCAGTTCGCCGTTCAGGTATATCTCCACCTGATAGGCGCCGGCCGGCCACAGGAAACCGACTTCATTGGCCAGGTCGAAGACCAGCACGGTGCTGCCGCTGGTGATGGAGACCTCGTCGATCAGCAGGTTGGGTTCTTCACCCTCCACGTCTGCCGCGATCCAGGCGGCGGTCACTTCTGTACCGTCGGGTGCGTTGGCCAGGTCCACAATCGCGTAAAAGACAGCCTCGTCGCTGTACACGCTGGTGCCTTGGGTGCCTTCGCTGTCCAGGCTCATGTAGGCGTCAGCAATGTTGGCGGTGCTGTAGTTGAAACCACAGGCGATCTGCGCCACAACCAATACGGCCAAAACAAGCATCAAAATAGATTTCTTTTGCATGGCATTCACTCCTGCTTACAGAACGAAAAGGGGAGGCAATTGATACTTAGGAATCTTGCAAAAAGATAGGCAGATGGCCCAGGGCGATGATGTGCGCCCACTTGGCCTGGTCGCCTTCGGTGAAGATAGCCGCTTCTGCTGCGACCTGCGCCCCGGCCTTTTCCATCACGGCTCGCATGCCCTGCTGAGTGGACCCGGTGCTGACTACATCGTCCACCAGCACCACGCGCTTGCCGCTCACCAGGCCGCGGTCTTTGGCGTCCAGGTACAGGGTCTGCGGGGCGCCGGTGGTGATGGAGACCGTCTCAGCTTGTATGGCCTCGCCCATGTAGAGCTTGTAGCTCTTGCGCAGCACCACGTATGGCTTTTCGGTCACTTCGGCCAGCACATGGGTCAGCGGAATACTTTTGGCTTCGGCGGTGACCAGCGTGTCGTACTCCACGCTGGCCAGTTTCTCGGCCAGGGCTTGGGCGCTGGCGCGCACTAAAGCAGTATCGCCCAAGATATTGAGCAGCGCAATGGTCACGCCGGGGGCGACTTCCACCAGGGGCAGTTCCCGGGTCAGCCCGGCGATCTCTACGGAATAGGTCTGGTTGTCCATTGTCAGTGGGTCTCATTATAATGTTGGCTTGCGTACCTACATTGGCCTTTTTGTCTTGTTCGCCCTGCTGCTGGCTTGCAGTCCCCAGCCCGCCGCGCCTCAGCCGCCGGAGGCAGCCGGCGAAGCGCCTCTGATCAGCGTGTATTTTAGCGATCCACAAAGCCCGCACGCCCAGAGTGTGCGCGGCGGTCCAGATGCACACTTGGCGGCGGCCATCGCCGCCGCCAAGGTCAGTGTGGACATGGCCATCTACGACCTGGATCTGTGGAGCGTGCGTGACGCTCTGCTGGACGCGCACCAGCGCGGGGTGCTGGTGCGCCTGGTGGTGGAGAGCGACAACCTGCGTCGCCGGACGGAACTGCAAGAACTGCAGGCCGCAGGCATTGCCGTGGTGGATGACCGCGACCAGGATTTTATGCACAACAAGTTCACCATCATTGACCGCCAGGAGGTCTGGACCGGGTCGATGAACTACAACGTCAGCGGCGCTTACTTCAACCGCAACAACCTGCTGCGGATTGTTTCGCCCGAGCTGGCCGAGAATTACCTGACCGAATTTGAGGAAATGTTCCTCGGCTTTGACTTTGGCGATCTTTCTCCGGCCAATACACCTTATCCACAGTGGTATTTTGGCGAGCTGCGCGTGGAGACCTACTTTGCCCCGGAGGACGGCGTGCTGCGCCGTTTGGTGGCTCTGGTCAATGCCGCCGAAGAGAGCATCTATTTCATGGCCTTTTCTTTCACCTCAGACGATCTGGCTGCCGCGGTGCACGCCGCCGCCCAGCGCGGTGTGCAGATCTACGGCGTGATGGACGAGGAGCAGGGCCTCAACAACACCGGCGGCGAATATCATGGCTTCATTGAAGCTGGCTTGGACGTGCGTCTGGATGGGGAGCGCGGCGCCATGCATCACAAAGTGCTGATCATCGACGAGAGCATTGTGGTGACCGGTTCGTACAACTTCAGCAACAGTGCCGAGCGGCACAATGACGAGAATGTGCTGGTGATCGGAAGTCCGTTGCTGGCGGCGGAATACTTGGGCGAGTTTGAGCGTGTTTGGGAGCTGGCCCTGCCATGAATCTCTCCTCTGCTGGGGGGATCCTGCTGGCCTTTGGTTTGTATGCAGTGTTGCACTCGCTGCTGGCAGGGGCTGGCGTCAAAGATTGGGCAACCCGGCGCTTGGGCGCCGCGGTTGTGCAGCGCTGCTATCGGCTGTTCTTCAATGTAGTCGGCCTGGTCAGCCTGCTGCCCGTGCTGGTCTTGGTCGCTTGGCTGCCGGACGGCCTGCTGTACCGCCTGCCGGTCTGGGCCTTGCCTTTCAGCTTGCTGGGCCAGCTGGCCGGGCTGGGGTTGCTGGCCGCCTCGCTGCGCCAAACAGGTATCGCTGACTTTCTGGGCTTTAGCCAGCTGGCCGGCCCTGCCGCGCCGGGAGGCCTGGTGACTGGCGGCGTGTACGCCCGCGTGCGCCACCCGCTGTATACTGGCAGCCTGCTGGTCTTGTGGCTGCTGCCTTGGATGAGCTCGAACACACTGGCGTTGATCGTGGCGATCACGCTGTACTTTGTGGTGGGGTCCTGGTTCGAGGAGCGCAAGCTGGAAAAGGCCTTTGGCCGGGCCTATCAGGCCTATAAAGAGCGTACGCCGGCTTTCATCCCGCGCTTAACTGCGCCGCGCAATTCTTAGACTTCTCCAATATCGGGCCGATAGTATCTTCATGGGAGCGCTCGTTGGCTCCCATGAAGGAGTTCATTATGGAACTCGGCGAATTGTTTTTGATCGAAGACACCAGTATGAGCCCGGAGGCCCGCGTGCTGTGGGCGGCGGAACGCTATCGCCACCGCTATGGGCAAGATCCCAGTTTGTGCCTGGTGCACCCCAGCTTGCTGCCCGCCGCCGGCGGGCGCATTGCCGGCCTGCGGGTGGAGGCCAAACCTGCCTTGCTGCCCAATTATCTTTGGTTGGGTTCGGTGGCGCCCGAGGGCCGGGTTAAGCCGTTGGCACGCTGAGGGCGGCCACAAAGGTTTCCATCGCCAGGCTGGGTTCGATCTTCCCCGTCTTCATTTCCTGATCGAGTGTAAATAAGCGCTGATAGAGTGCCTTGAGTGCCCGCGCCGAAAAACGGCGCGCCTGCCCGGCCAGCTTTTCCGCCCGGAAGGGGTGGATGCTCAACTCCTTGGCGATCTCTGGCGCTTTGAGGCCGGCATCCATCAGTTGGCGGGTTTGCACCAGAAGCCGAAAATGGCCCACCAGGCTGAAGAAGAACAGAATATGGTCGCGCTCTTGCAGCAGGGTTTCCAGCCGGTTCATGGCCTGGGCCGGGTTGCCGCCCACCAGCGAATCGAGCAGGCCGAAGAAGTCGCCTTGCTCACCGATCGGCTGGCACAGCAGCTGTACGTCCTGCGCTTGAATAGGACGGCTGTAGTCCACATAGGCCAGCAATTTAGCCAGTTCACCGTCCGCAGCCAGCTTGTCGCTGCCCAGCAGCTGCACCAGCGCCACGGCGGCCTGCGGCTGCAGCGTCCCACCCAGTTCGGTGGTGCGCTGCTGCAGCCAGGCCGCCATTTGCGGACCTTTGGGCAGTTCGAACCGCTGGACCTGGGCGCGTGAGCCGGCAGCCTGCACCCACTTCAGCAGCCAATGTTTGGCGTCCAGTGCGGCAAACTCCTGGATCACAAAGGCCGTGCTGGCGGGAATTTGCTCCAGAAAGCGGATGAAGGCGGCGCGCGGCTCGGCGGCGTTGAAGGTTTTGGCGGCTCCCAGCACGCTGACCACCCGCCGGGCGCTGAGGAAGGGCATTGCCATGGCGGCCCCGGTCAGCGCGTCCAGTGAGAGGCTGCCCTCGAAATGGGCTGTGTTCATCTCCGCCGTGCTGGGGTCGCCCAGTTGGGTAACCAAGGCGGCGGTAGCTGCCTTGATGGCCGGCTCGTCGTCCCCGTGGAACAGGTAGATGCTGGGGGCGCTCATGAACTGAAGGTTTCCACGCGGTGCAGGGTGGTGCGGCCGCGCTGGCTGCGCCGAATGCTGATGACTTGCAGGTCGCCCATGTCGGCGCTGGTGGTGATGTATTTTTGCAGCCAGCCGCCCAGCGGGCGGGCCAGCAGCAGGCCTAGTACGCTGGCCAGCAGGGCCAGCGGCAGGCGCAGAGCCCAAGTGTTGCGCTGGCTGCCGCGCAGGGCCAGATTGCCCATGCCGCCGGTGACCGCCGCGGCGGTCACCAGGTTGGTGCCGCAGTTGGGGTGCACCGCCAGCCCGGCTTGGCCGGCGCGGAAACGCTGCAGGGCTTCCTGCACGGCCGCTTCCACGATTTCGGTCTGGACCTCACCGATCAGCCAGAAACCGCCGGCATCCGAATGCCCCGCCAGGCCGCTATGGCTGCGCCGGGCGGTCAGGATGTGAATGCTGGCATGCTCCAGCCCGTGGTTGCGGCGGGTGCGCAGCAACCACGGGATTTGGAGCAGAGATTGCAGTGGGTTCAAGTTACGCGGCCGCCTTCGGGGTGCGCGGGCGGCGTGGTTTGGGGGCCGGCTCCACGATCTGTGGAGCCGCCGGGGTGTCCAATTCCAAGTAGCCCAGCGTCCAGGCACTTTGCACATAGCTGGTCAGGATGCCTTGCAGCAACAGCACCAGCGGCAGCATCAGTACGAACAGGCCAATCGCCACCAGAAAACTCTGGCCCAGCGTGTTGGCGTCGTTGAAGATGGTAAAAAAGAAGGGGATGAAGATCACCAGCAGCGGCAAAGCGATCACCACGCCGGCCACCAACCCCACAATGAACAGGATCACCGCCAGCATGATCACCGGTCCCGGCTGGCTGCGCAGCGTCTCCCAGGCCTTGCTCAGCGCGGCGCTCACGCCCTGGCGGTCTTTCACCAAGGCCACGTTGGCCAGTTCACTGTAGATGTTGAAGGCGATCGCCAGCGGCACGGCCAGACACACCAGGCAGATCAGGCCGATGCCCAGGGTCAGGACCCCCAGCGGCAGGCCGATGGCCACGATCACCAGCGTGCCGCCCAGCGCGATAAGAGCCAGCAACAGGTTGAGGCCCAGAGCGGGCATCCACTCCACCTTGGCGTCTTCAAAGATGGTGCGGAAGGAAATGGGGCGGTCACTTTCGGCGCGCAGCACAGCGCGGATCAGGCCAACCTTGCCGAAGATGCCGATGGCCCACGCGATCAGGCTGATCAGCACGATCAGGCAGACCAACCCCACGATCAGCACCCAGCCGCCGTTGGTGAAGAACTCCTCCACGCCGCGGCCGAACTGCTCGAATTGGGGCGGCAGTGTGCCTGGGGTTGTATCAGCATCCCAGCCGGAACCGCCTCCAAATCCGCCGCCCCCACCACCCCCGCCGCTGGCGCAAGAGGCTAAGATGCCAAACAGCCACAGCACCTTGTTCTTCCAAATGATTTCCCAGGAACGGGTTAACACTCTTCCAAAATCCATCGGTTTCTCCTTATGTGACCCAAATATCCATGTTCATACAATAATACGAAACCCGCAGAGCAATGGTTACAGTTCAGCTAGTTTAACCAAAAAGGATGCTGCTGGCACCCTTCGGATATCCACATCACTCCCATTCGATGGTGGCCGGCGGCTTGCTGCTGATGTCGTAGACCACGCGGTTTATGCCCTGCACCTCGTTGACGATGCGGCTGGAGACGCGGGCCAGCAGATCCTCCGGCAGCCGGGCCCAGTCGGCGGTCATGTAGTCCTGGCTGCTCACTGCCCGCAGGGCCACGCATTCCTGGTAGGTGCGCTGGTCGCCCATCACCCCCACGCTGTACACCGGCAGCAGCACGGCGAAGGCCTGCGCCAGCGCCGCGCCTGCCACGCCCAATAGTCCGGCGGCCTGCAGCTCGCTGGTGAAGATGGCATCCGCCCCGCGCAGGCGCTCCAGGCGTTGGGCGGTCACCTCGCCCAGGCAGCGCACCGCCAGCCCAGGCCCGGGGAACGGCTGGCGCCAGACCAATTCAACGGGCAGGCCCAGCTGCAGCCCCACCTGGCGCACTTCATCCTTGAATAGGTAGCGCAGCGGCTCGACCAACTCGAACTGCATATCCTCGGGCAGGCCGCCCACGTTGTGGTGCGTTTTGATCCGTTCGGCGTGCTGGCGCTCCGGCGCGCGTGATTCGATCACATCCGGATAGATGGTGCCTTGCAGGAGGAAGGGCGGTTGGCCCAGGGTCTTGGCCTGCTCTTCAAAGATGCGGATGAAGCGCTCGCCGATCCGGCGGCGCTTTTCCTCCGGGTCTGTGACCCCCGCCAGGTCCGCCAGGAACTGTGCGGCGGCGTCCACCACCACCAGCTCGATCCCCAGGCCGCTTTGCAGCGCCTGGGTCACCTGTTGGCGCTCCCCCTGGCGCAGCAGGCCATTGTCTACAAAAATGGCGACCAGTTGGTCGCCAATCGCGCGGTGTACCAAGGCCGAGGCCACGCTGGAATCCACGCCGCCGCTGATGGCGGCCAGCACGGCCTGCCCACCGACCTGCCGGCGGATGGCGGCCACAGACTGCTCCACAATTCCCTCCGGGGTCCAGTGGGCCGGCGCGGCGCACACCTGCACAGCAAAACGCCGCAACAGCTCCTGGCCGCCTGGAGTGTGCTGCACCTCGGGGTGGAACTGCACGCCAAACAGCTTACGCTGCAGGTCGGCCATGGCCGCCACAGGGGCGTTGTCGCTGCTGGCGATCGGCACGAACCCGAGCGGCGCCTGCTCGATCCGGTCTCCGTGAGACATCCACACGCGTTGCGCGCCATCCAACAGCGGGTTTTCCGTGGTGCTGTGGATCTCGGCTGCCCCGTATTCGCGCTGCCCGGAAGCGGCCACTGTGCCGCCCAGCGCATGCGTCAGCGCCTGCATGCCGTAGCAGATGCCCAGCACGGGCTTGCCGCTGGTCAGCACGTAGTCCGGCAGCTGCGGGGCGCCGGGAGCGTACACCGAAGCCGGCCCACCGGAGAGGATAAAGCCCAGGGGTTGCGCGGCCAGCACCTCTTCCGCCGGGGCATCGCAGGGGAACAGCTGGCAGTAGACCTGCGCCTCGCGCAAACGCCGGGCGATCAGCTGCGATGTCTGTGAACCGAAGTCCAGGATTACGATCATTCGGCAAACTCGATGATCTCGTCTTCCATGCGGCTGATGGCCGCCAGCGAGTGGATCGGCACGTCCAGACTTTGCAGGGCCTGGCGGCCGCCTTCAAAGGTCTTTTCCACCAGGGCGCCCACGCCCACGATCTGGGCGCCGGCGGTCTGCGCCAGGCGGGCCAGGCCCAGGATGGTGCTGCCCGAGGCGAGGAAGTCGTCAATGATCAGCACGCGCTCACCGCTGGCCAGGTATTCCGGCGAAACGATCAGCTCTACCGTGCGGCCCTTAGTGTGCGAGGGCGCCAGGGTCAGGAACACCTGGTCCGGCATGGTGATCGGCTTGTGTTTGCGGGCATAGACCACGGGGATGCCCAAGTGTTGGGCGGTGGTCAACGCCGGGGCGATCCCAGAGATCTCGGCGGTCAGTACTTTGCTGGCACCTATCGAACCAAACAGACGGGCAAATTCCTGTCCGCAGGCGTTCATCAATTGGGCGTCCACCTGGTGGTTAATAAAGCCATCCACCTTCAAAATCCCGTTGCCCAGGTTTTGGCCCTCTTTTAATATGCGCTCTTTAAGTGCTTGCATGCTGGCCTTTCGAATTAGAAGACTGCGTTGCCAGATTTTACAACGGCTTTGGGGCTCTTCATCCGTCTGTAAGGTGGATATGCTAGAATCGCTGGATTGCTCATGCCCAAAACCCTCATTCTTGCATCCAGCTCCCCGCGCCGTAAAGAATTGCTGGCTTTGACCCGCCAGCCCTTTGAAGTCCTCGCCGCCGATATAAATGAAGATGTTCTCCCCGGCGAAGACCCGCGTGCTTATGTGCGCCGCCTGGCAGAGGAGAAGGCCGCCAAGGTTGCCGAGCGCTTTGCCGGGCAGGATGTGATCGTTTTGGCCGCCGATACCAGCGTGGCCCAGGGCCAGCGTATTCTGGGCAAACCAGCCGATGAGCAAGAAGCGCGCCAGATGCTGGCCGAGCTGCGCGGCCGCCAGCATTCGGTCTTCAGCGGCATCGCTGTGTTGCGCACGATGGACGGCCAGCTGCACAGCGATGTAGCTGACACCAGCGTGCCGATGCGTGATTACACGCAGGCTGAGGTGGAGGCTTACATCGCCACGGGAGACCCTCTGGACAAGGCCGGGGCTTATGCGATACAACATGCGGGCTTCCACCCCGTAGAGGAATTGCAGGGCTGCCGGGCCAATGTGATTGGCCTGCCCCTATGTCACCTGAAGCGCACTATGGAAAAATTCGACCTCTCTTTGCCGCAGGACTTGCCCGCGGCTTGCCAGGCTCATCTGAATTACCAATGTCCGGTGAGCGAAGCTATTTTGGAATGGCGCCAATGAAACCCCTATACCTGCTTCTTTTGACCTTATTGCTGGTTGCCTGCGGCGCCCCCGGCGCCCAAGAACTGCCCACGCCGGTGATCAGCGTGGCCTCTGCGCCAGACCCTGAGGGGGCCGTGCGCGCTTACCTGGATGCCTGGAACGAGGGCGATTACGCTGCCATGTACCAAATGCTGACCCCGGCCAGCCGCTCGGCGGTCACTGAAGAAGATTTCCTGGCGCGCTACGCCATGGTCGCCACCCAAACCAATCTATTTGGCGTACAGTACGAGATTTTGCAACAGCTGACCCACCCGCGCACGGCCCAGGTGGGTTACCGCGTGACACTGAATTCGGCGGTGGTGGGCGCCATCACCCGCGATACGCAGATGGACCTGGAGTTGGAAGGCGATCGCTGGCTGGTGGTGTGGGATGACCGCATCATTCTGCCGGAGCTGGCCGGCGGCAACACGCTTAGCCTGGAGCGCAGCGTGCCGACCCGCGGCATCATCTACGACCGAGACGGCGAGCCGATCGCGGCCAATACCACCGCCGTAGCGGTGGGCGCCTTTCCCTGGAGCATTGCCGACGACGATGTCAGCCAAGTCGTCTCTGAACTGGCCCGCGTCGGCCAGCGCCCGGCCGGCGAGGTCAGCGCGCTGCTCTTCCCCGAGGAGGGCGAGGAACCCTATTACGTGCCGATCGCTGAGGTCTCACGCGAAGAATTTCAAGCGCGGGCCGGCAGCTGGGAAGGCCTGAGCGGGATCTACTATTTTGAATACAACACCCGCCTGTACTTTAATGGTGCTGCAGCCCCCCAAGCCGTGGGCTTTTACGGCGCCATCCCGGCCGAAGAGATCTCCACCTACATCCCACTGGGCTACCAAAGCCATGATTGGGTGGGGCGCATGGGGCTGGAAGCTTGGGGAGAGGAATACTTGTCCGGCACCCGCGGGGGAACCCTTTACGTACTGGATCCCAACGGCGCCGTGGTGACGCAGCTGGCCCAGGCCGCTTCGCAACCCGCCGCCTCGATCTACTCCACCATCGACGTGCAGCTGCAGCGCCAGGCACAGGACGCTATCAAGGACTTTAGCGGCGCCATCGTGGTGATGGAGCGCGACACCGGCCGCATTTTGGCGATGGTCTCCTCTCCCGGCTTCAACCAAAACTGGGCAGACCCCAACAACGCCAACAGCTTCTGGAACAATTACTTCCCGGACAATCAGCAGCGCTTTTTCAACCGCGCCACCCAGGGCCAATATCCTCCAGGCTCTATTTTCAAGGTGATCACCTTCGCCGCCGGCCTGGAAAGCGGCCTGTACACGCCGGAGGACACCCTGGACTGCACCCAGCAGTGGTTCGGCCTTTCCGGCATCGTGCTGGACAACTGGACGGTGGCGCGTGAGTTGCCTGCCGACGGTGTGCTTAACTATTTGCAGGGCCTGATGCGCTCCTGCAATCCCTGGTACTACCAGATCGGCCTGGATCTCTTCAACGCCGGCCAGGAAGACGCCATCACCGAGATGTCGCGCGGCTTTGGCCTGGGGGCCCTGACCGGCATCCAGGGCGTGCCGGAATCGGCCGGCACCCTGTCCGCCCCCAGCATCGAAGACGGTGACACCGGCCGCAACCAGGCCGTGCAGCAGGCTTTTGGCCAGGGCACCACCACCATCACGCCGTTGCAGGCCGTGGTCTATGCGGCTGCGGTGGGCAATGGGGGCACGCTCTACCAGCCTCTATTGGTGGACCGCGTGGTGGACGCCAACGGGACCGCCTTGTTGAGCTTTGAACCTCAGGCGCGCGGCAGCCTGCCGATCAGCGGAGACACCCTGGCCAACCTGCAAACGGCGATGGGCATGGTCACCGCCAACCCGCGCGGCACGGCTTTCCGCCAATTCTCCGGCCTCGGTATCCCCGTGCACGGAAAGACCGGCACTGCCACCGCTGGCCAGGGCCTTGATCCGCATGCCTGGTTCATTGGTTACACCAATGCCGGCCGTCAGAACCAGCCGGATATTGCGATTGCGGTGCTGATCGAGAACATCGGCGACGGCTCGGAATTTGCGGCCCCAGTCTGGCGCCGTGTGGCCAGCTATTACTTCTTCGGTAGTCCAGGCACCTTGTATCCGTGGGAGACCAGCTTCGGCGTCTTGGACCCGGTCTACTTCGACGAAACCCTGCAGGCGCAGGCTACGGAAACCGCCGGCTCAGACAGTTCCACAGTGATCACACCTTCGCCCTAAGCATGACCATCAGCCACGGTCTGGTCGTCAGCTCGCAATCGGGTTTCTACACAGTGGAGACTGGCGACGAACATATTGTCGCCCGGCTGCGCGGCCGCCTCAAAAAGGGCCGCGCCACGGGCGACATCGTCGCCTTGGGCGACCGGGTGGAGGTCTCGCACCCTGGCGGGGGCGTGGAGGCGATGATCGAGTCGGTCGAACCGCGCAGCCGGGCGCTGGTGCGCCAGGACCCGCGCCCCAATGGGCTGTACGAACAGGTCATCGTCGCCAACCCGGACCAGGCCCTATTCGTGTTCGCCTGCGCCAACCCGCAACCGCGGCTGCGCATGCTGGACCGTTTTCTGGTGGTGGCCGAAGCCCAGCAGATCCCCGCCACAGTGGTGGCCAACAAGGTCGATGTAGTTGGCCAGGCAGCCGCCGAAGAGCAGTTTGGCCATTACGCCGGCCTGGGTTATGGCCTGATCTATGCCTCGGCGGCCACCGGGCAGGGAGTGGAGGAACTGCGCCAGCTGTTGCACGGTAAACTGTCTGTGCTGGCCGGGCCCTCCGGCGTGGGCAAATCCAGCCTGATGAACCTGGTGGAACCCGGCCTGGACCTGCGCGTGGGCGAAGTGCAGCAAAGTTCAGGCAAGGGCAAGCACACTACCGTGGAACGCCGGCTGTTCAAGCTGGCTGCCGGCGGCTATGTGGCCGACACACCGGGTTTGAAGGCGCTGGCACTTTGGGATATTGAACCTGAGGAACTGGACGGCTATTTCCCTGAATTGCGAGCCCTGATTCACCACTGTCAGTATCGCAGCTGCCATCATTTTGATGAGCCCGGCTGTGCGGTGCGCGCTGCCGTGGAAACGGGCGACTTGCATCCCGCCCGCTACGAGTCCTACAAACTTCTGCGCCAGGGCGCCAAGGAATAAAAAACGGGCCATCGGCCCGTTTTTCTATTGACCTTCGCGGTCTTCGTAATAGTCTTCTTCTTTTCGTTTTTTAATGCGCTGCACACCGATCATGGCAACGCCGATCATGCCAAAAAGCATCCCAACCAGCGAAGCGCCGTAGGATAAGAAGGCTAAGAAAAAGTTGATCTTGACTATGCCCAGGACGAACATGTAGGGCATGACGAATCCAAACAGGACCATCAGAAAGCCGTAGACCAAATATTGCTTAGCGCTTAACTGCAGCAAGTTTTACCTCAAGCTCTGGGTCATACAGCCAGCACAAGGTTAGGTAATTGCTCTCGGGTTGGGTTTCCGGGGGCTCTTCCACATCACACAGCCCTTCCATGAAGTGGGGGCAGCGCGGGTGGAAGCGGCAGCCGGTGGGGGGTTTCACCAGGCTGGGCGGCTCGCCAGGGGGTACATCTTTGTAGTGCAGGGCATTGTCGGCATCCGGGTCGGAAGTGGCCGCTAACAGCGCCTGGGTATAGGGATGGCGGGCATTCTTCAGCAGCGCCCCCATCTTGGCTTTTTCGATCAGCTGGCCAGCATACATCACGAAGATGCGCTCAGAGAAGTAGCGCACGGTCGAGAGGTCATGCGTGATGTAGATGACTGCCAGGTTGTGGCTTTCTTGCAGGCCGCGCAGCAACTTCAAGATCTCCACGCGCACAGAGGCATCCAGCATCGAGACCGGCTCATCGGCCACGATCAACTTGGGCTCCAGAATCATCGCCCGGGCGATCACCACGCGCTGCGCCTGGCCGCCGCTGATCTGGTGCGGGAATTTGGGCAACACCTCCGCTTGGGGCGTCAGTTTTACCTCTTCCATCACTTTGTAAATGCGGCGCATGCGCTCTTCTTTGTCATTCACGCCGTGAATGATCAGCGGCTCTTCCAGAATGCGCTCGATGGTCATGAAAGGCGGCAGCGAACCAAAGGGGTCCTGCTGTACATAGCCCACCTGGGCGCTGTACCAGGACAAGTCTTCACGGTTGAACTTGCTGATATCGCGGCCTTCAAAAACGATAGAACCCTCAGTGGGCTTGTTGATGCCCAGAATGGTTTTCATCAGGCTGGATTTACCGCAGCCACTTTCGCCCACAATGGCGATCGCCTCACCCTGGTGCAAGTCAAAGGACACGTTATCCACCGCGCGTACATAACCGGCGTTGCCAAAGCCGAAGCGGCGCAGTTCAAACCAAACACGCAGATCTTTGATGGAAAGCAAGGTCTCGCTGGCTTTGCCATTTGGGCTGGCGGCCTGGGCCGCCTTCTTTGTCTTTGTTGCCATTACTTTTTGCGCTCCTTGCGACCGGGTTCGTACAACCAGCATTTTACTTGACGGCCCTCTTGTTCAAAGAGCGGCGGGTCTTGATCACATTTGTCAAAACGTTGGGTACAACGGGCTGCAAATCGGCAGCCGGTGGGCGGGTTGATCAGGCTGGGCGGCTGCCCGGTGATGTATTCCGGTTCCACCGTGGCGCGCAGGCGCGGCACGCTGGCCATCAGCTTTTGTGAATAGGGGTGCAGCGGATCCTCGAAGAAGCGCCGGGCATCGGCATCTTCCACGATCTGCCCGGCGTACATCACCACCACCCGGTCAGCCAGCTCGCTGGACGTGGCGATGTCGTGCGTGATCAGGATGAAACTGGCATCCGTCTCTTTTTTGACGCGCTTGAGGAGGTTCATGATGTTGGCCTGGGTCAGCAGGTCCAGCGCCGAGGTGGGCTCGTCCAGCACCACCAGTTGCGGGTTGGTCACCAGTGCCATGGCGATCGCCACGCGTTGGCGCATGCCGCCGCTCAACTCGAAAGCGTAGCGGTCCAGAAAGTCCACAGGAACGCCCACCTTCTTGAACATTTCTTTGGCGGTCTCTAAAGCGTTTTTTTGACTCATCCCCATGTGGATGATGAGTGGCTCGGCTACCTGGTCACCCACCTTTAGCACCGGGTTCAGCGAATTCATGGCCGCTTGCGGCACCATCGAGATCTTGACCCAGCGCACATCTTCGCGGAAAGCTTCGTCGTCCAAAGCCATGGTGTCCATGCCATTGAGGCGCACATGCCCGCTGTATTCATGAATGTTGCGGGGGGTAAGGCGTAACAGCGCTTTGGCAAAAGAGGTCTTGCCGCAACCCGATTCGCCGATGACCACCACAGCCTGGTTGGACGGCATCTGGAAATCGACGCCATCCACGGCCTGCACGATCCCTTTAGAGGTGCGAAAAAACAGTTTCAAGTTCTCTACATCGAGTAGTACGTCGTTCTTCATGTGCGATAGTGTTCTTTCTTATTGAAAGGATTAAATATCCCGCAGGCGGGGATTGAAGACCCGGTCCATGGCAAAACCTACCATGGCAAAAGCCAGACCGGTCACAATCAGCAGGGCTGCCGGCTCCAGGATCCAGTAGTAAAAGCCGTTGTACACCGCGCCGCCCGTTTGCCAGGCATCGTAGATCACTTTGCCCCAAGTGGGCAGCACCGGATCGCCCAGGTTCAGCGCCGCCAGCGTGGCTTCCAGGAATACGAAGGTGGGCACGCCCAGTACCAACCCCGGGATCAGCAGGGGGGTGACTCGCGGGATCATGTAGCTGAAGATGATGCGGCCACTGCTGGCGCCGTAGGTCTTGGCCGCCTCAATGTAAGGCGCCTCTTTGACTTGCAAAAAGATGGCGCGATAACTCTTAATCGCCCCGCTGAAGATATTTAGAGCCACAGTTACGACCAGAATCACCCAAATACTGCGAGAGTAAAAGGTGCCGATCATGATCAGGATGCTGAGCAGGGGCATATTGATGCTGATCTCAGTAATGCGCTGGATCAATTCGTCCACCCATCCGCCAAACCACACGCCGATGGCGGCAAAGATCATCGAGAAAATCGAAGTGCCGAAAGAAGCCACCAGACCGAAAGCCAAAGCGATGGGGGTGCCCCACAAGATGGCGATGGTCAGGTCGCGGCGCTGGTTGTCCGTGCCGAAGAGGCCATGCACCTTGCCGTGCAGGACCACGTCAGATCTGGTGATCTGCGAGCCTTCTTCAAAGCTGATGCCGTCGATCACGATCTGATAAGTGCCTTTGAGCACATCTACCGCTTCGGTTTCAGGATTATCGAAGAGACCGATCTCAGGACTTAATCCACCCAAGCGTCGTTGAAGCTTGGTATCTTGCACCACACGGTAAGTGGTGTTGTAGTTGATGCCTTGTTCGATCAGACGGATTTCCCGGCCATCCGGGGTGATCCAGAAGATGCTTACAAAGGGATTGCGGCTCTTAAAGCTTGCGCTAAAGTTGAAGACGATATCTTGGGGCGCCTCATCTGCTGTGTAATCAAAGGCATAGGTCACCAGCAAGGCTTCACCCGTAGCACGCTCAGAAACCTGGCTCTCGACATTAGGGCTGCTGGGGTTAAGGAGGATGGTTTCCGGCAATTTCTTGGAGCGGAAGATATTGGTCCAGGCGGGTGGGGCCGTCTTGGGGTTGTGGCCCCAGATCGCCTCGCCGCCGCGCCACAGACGAATCGCTTCGTTGCGCGGAATGAAGATCACCGTCAAGATCGAAGTGAGCACGAGCAGCGCGATCAAGATCAGCCCAATCAGCGCTGAGGGGTATTTGATCAGCTGTTTAAAACCGTTGCGTAAACCTTCCATGGAATAGGCACCTTACCTTGTTTGTCTTTTTTTAATCGCCGATTTTGACCCGAGGGTCTACCAGAGCGTACACAAAATCCAGCAAGAATACGGTCAGCGCCAGTAAATAAGCGTAAATAATCGTAATCGCTACGATCACTGGCGTGTCGTACAGGCCGATGGCGGTGATGTATGTGCGCCCCAAACCGGGCCACTGGAATACACCCTCGGTCAGGATCAGACCGGTCCAAAGCGAGATCACCAACAAGGCAAAGCTGGTGATGATCGTCGGCAAAGTCGGCCGCAGGATGTAGCGGTTTTGGATATCTCGATCGCCGAGGCCTTTGGCCTTGGCCATTTCCACGTAGTCTTCACTGGAGTAGATCAGGAAGAAGGTGCGCCAATTGTAAATACTGATAAAAATGGAGCTGGTGATGATCGCCGCAGTCGGTAGGATCAAGTGCTTGGCTACATTCAGCGCATACCCCAACTGATCGCGCGGCGGCGGCGAATCGATCATGCCACCAAACGGCAACCACTTGAGGACAGCCGCGAAAAGCAGAATGAGGAAAAGCCCGTAAAACCACGATGGGGCAGACGAGGTGGGCGAGAAAGCGATGATCAGCTTGTCCCAGATATTGCCATAAGACCTTGAGAGCGCCAGGGCCAAGCCAATACTTACGAAGAAAAGTATCAGATTGGATGCTCCCAGCAGTAACAAAGTAGGCCCAAGCCGGTCTAGAATGATCAAACTCACCTGCCGGGAGCCGGTATCGCTCGACATCAGCTGCGCGGTGCCGAAATCCATGCGAATCGCATTCCACAGAAACGCCAGGCTGCGGACGGCAAAGGGGCGGTCGAGGCCATAGCGTTTTTCAGCACGTTCCACTTGGCTCAGAAAGAAAGCATTCTTTTCAGCAGGGTCCATCAATTGGTATTCTTGGTTGGCGCGCAACTGCTGGCCGATGAACTCGCGGATTTGACCGCGTACGATCTGGTCCACATAACCGCCCATATTCGCGATAAGTATGGTTAGGTATACGGCAATCACCACACTAATAAACAACGTGATCGTCTTAACTGCGGTGTATTTGGTAACGCGTACCAGAGTGCTTGCTCGGCCAGACCCCTTCTTTGTCACTTGTTCTTGAGGTGCGCCTGGCTGAGCCTCGAGGCTTGTCACATCAACGCTCATAGAGATCTCTCCTTGCTCCGTGGTAAGGGGGCAGATAATCAATCATACCAAAAAACAACATTTGCACAATGAGAAATGATTCGGTGGGTTAAACAAAAGAGGCAGGGCGTTCGCCCTGCCTCTTTGTTTGGCTTTTACGCTTCTAGTTCGTGAATTACTCGGTCACGAAGTCGAAGGTGGCAAAGGCCGGGATGCTGACCGGGATGACCACAACAGCCACTTCGAGCTTGTTGGAGCCAGCGCCCAGGGCGGAGGTGGAGGCGCCGCTCAGGGTGACGGTGTAATGACCATCAGCAACCGGAGTGGCTTCGCCAGTCTCAACCAAGGCACCCTCAGCGTCGTACAGCAGGTAGCTGACGCTGCTGATCTCGTTGGCCGGGTACGCATCACCAGCAAAGGAGACCAACACATCGAAGGTGGCTTCCTCACCCACGGTGACGCGGGCGGAACCATCGATCTCAGTGGTGGCAACCTTCGGCGCAGCGAAGGAGGACCATTTGTCAGCCAAGTCAGTGTAGTCGGCGTTGTGCACCAGGACGGCGGTCTTCTCTACCAAGAAGGCCTGATCCAGGATGTACGGACCGACACCCGCCCACACATGGCCATGGTCGGCGTAGAAGCCGAGCAGGTTGTTGTAGCGGGCGCTCGCCTCGTCAGCGGTGATGTAATCACCCAAGACGGCGGCGAAAGGCACGTAGCCTTCGTCAGCAGCCTGCTGCAGGTAGCCAGCCAGGATTTCCAGGCTGGGGCCACCCACAAAGTTGGTCTGCTCGGTTTCCTGAACCACAGCCTTGTCAGGCGTGTAGGCCAGGTCGCCAGCGGCTTCAGCCAGGTTGGCAGCAGCGATCGCGTGCCAGCCAGAGTTGCCGTAGCCGTATTCCGGCCACAGGGTGGCGGCGCCGGCGCCAGCGATCAGCTCAGCGTCCTGAGTCCACACATCGGTGTAGTACTCAATCGTCAGAGGATCGGTGGAGGTGATGTTCCAACCCTTGAAGCCGCCCTTGAAGGCAGCCAGGCCGCCAGCGGCAGCTTCATCGTAGATGCTGCTGCCCTCGGTGCCGGTGGCAAAGGTCATGATCGCCGGCATGATGAAGTCAGCCACGGTCATCGGGCTGCCATCGTGCCAGGTGCGGTCATACAGTTCGGAGGGGTAGGTCACCACGGTCTTGATCAGGGAGGACAGACCATCCGGGTAAGCCTCACCCACGGTGATGAAGGTTTCAGCAACGGGATCCCAATCGATCCAGGCCTCAGCCGGGACTTCATTGCCATCCACGAAGCTCAGGTCGACCCAGTCATAGGTGGTGCCGATGGGCAGACCTTCCTGAGCGTAAACCTCAGCGCCAGCAATGCGCTGCGGCAGCGGGATACCGGTGTGCGGGTTCAGCAACACAGCGGAGTCACGCGTTAGCAGCTGCCATTGGTTGTCGTAGGTCCAGTTGCTACCACCAATCGGGTTGGCGGGCTCGACGAACAGGTCAGGGGTACCCCACTGCAGGGTGCCGCCCTCGCGATCATCGAAGCGCAGGGTGAAGGTGGTCAGGGGGTTGATGTCCACACCAGCGGCCAAGTCGAACGCCACGGAGACGTTCGGCTGCCAGGGGCTGAAGGCCTGACCGTCGATCAACCAGACATGGAAAGCGTGCTCAGCAGAGTACTGCAGGGCGCGGCCCACCATTTCCTTGCGCTCATCCAGGTTGGAGTAAGCAGCATTGGCCAGGTCATTCGCCAGGGCCTGATACTCAGGATCGATGTGGTTGCCAAACGACTGCCACAGGGTGGTGAAGCCGTAAGCGCTGTCCGGAGAATCGAAGAACTGGAAGTCGCCAGCATCGTCGCGGGTGATACCACCCACGCCCCAGGCACCGGTGTAGATGTGCCACAGGCCGTCAGCGGCGTTACCGCTTACCCACAGGGCGGCCAACTCCGAGGAGGTGCCGTACTGGCGGGTCACTTCGAAACCGATCGACTCGAGCTGGTTGGCGACATAATCGCCCACCGGCACGCGGGTGCCGTCGGAGTCGCTGCGGATCAGGAAGATCAGGTTCAGCGGGGCGCCACTGTGGCTCCACACACCATTGACCAGTTCAGCGCCATCGGCTTCCAGCGCAGCGGAGATTTCCGCTTCGGCGCGGGCCGGGTCGTAAGCCAGGTCAGCTTCCAGACCACGGATCACGTCCACGTGGCGGGCATAATCCGGGAAGGCGGACACGAACGAGAAGAACTTCGGCGTGCCCAAGCCGCCATAAACTTCCTGGTTGATGTAGTCGCGGTCAATCAGGTTGTTCATGGCCTTGCGGATGGCCTGGTTGGTGAACGGGTTGTAGACGCCGGTCGAGAACTCCGCGGGATTGAAGGTCAGCTCGTAGTAGATACCATACTGGAACGAGCGCTCCAAACCAGCGGCGTCAGAAGCCTGAACGTCCTGGGGGCGGGACAGGTTCGACGTGTAGATGTCGATGTCGCCAGCCGCGATCTGGGTGATCGCGGAGTCGGCGCCAACAACCTTCATGCCGATCTCATCCAGCCAGCCACCACGGCGGGTGGTCTGGGGAGCGGCCTCTTCGGTCGCTTCTTCGGTTGCAACATCATCTTCGGTCGCAACCTCGGTCGCTGCCGGAGCAGGAGCCGCGCAGGCGCCCAACAGCAGGCTGAGGATAATCAGGCCACTGAACAGCGCCAAAATGCGATTACGGTACATATTTTCTCCTCCGTAAACTTTGAAAGTGGGATAGTCGGGGTAGATCTGTGTCACATGTTCCTTGCGGCAAATCACCTCCTCGGAAACCTAACGCTCTTGCTGGTTATCTGTGTAGTGTCAGAATCCAGACCAACCAGAACCGCACCGTAACACGATGCGGCCTTCATAGTATGAGCATTATAGGGCTTAATTCGCGGAATTATGCCATAGATTCCCCGAATCCCTGAGATTTGTTAATCTAAGCGCCCTAAAAAGAGCCTAAAGAACCTATAGACTCGGTCTAAGCAGGGCCCAAGCAGGCAGGTTAACTGTTGCTGAGCAGCCCGGGCAGTTCAGCCAACGTGGCGATCACCGCATCCGGCTGGACGGTATCGGCGTGGTCGCGGTTGGCCGCTTTGTCGGCCCGCCGCGTGATCCAGATGCTGTACAAGCCAGCATTGCGCGCCCCCAGAATGTCGGCGCCTAAGGTATCACCCACCATGGCCACCTGGGCGGGGGCCAAGCCCCATTCGTCCAGCCCGGTCTGGAAGATCAGCGGGTTGGGTTTGCGGATGCCGCAGGCCGCCGAGCTGAGCACGAAGTCCATATAGCTGCGCAGACCGGCCTTGTCCACCAGGGTTTGCACATCGGCGTCGTCGCTGGCGTTGGAGATGATGCCCATGCGGCAGCCGGTGGCCTGCAGCCGATCCAGCGTGGGCAGGGCATCCTCTTCGGGCTGCCAATGCGCCTGAGAGACGGCATACAACTGGCGCAGCGCGGTAGTCATCTGCACTTCAGTCAGGGCGGGTTGATCCATATCGGCCAGCAGGGTGCGCAAAACATGCGCGGTGGTGTATTCCACAAATTCCGCATCGCGCTGGACGTAATAAGCCTGCAGGCGCGCGTCGAATTCCTTCAGAAAACGATCTGTTTTTATTGAGAGGCCCTGGTCTTGCAAATAGTTGAGCAATTCCTGCATGGCGGTTTGCATCAGGTCCGGCCATGCCTGATCGCTATAGATCAGGGTGCCGCCCAGGTCGAAGATGACCGCCTTGATTTCTGAAACCATCAATACCCCCGTTCAAGGTCTGCGCTGCTGATCAATTCCTCGCCAGCCAGGTAGCGCTGTAAGTTTTGCTTGAATAGCTCGAAGGCGCGGGCCGTGTAGTGTGCGCTAAGCCCGGCCACATGGGGAGAGACGATCACGTTGGGCATGGCCCACAGCGGGCTGTCGGCCGGCAGGGGTTCCTCGGGGAAAACGTCCAGGCCGGCGCCGGCCAACTGACCTTTGTCCAGCGCGGCTGCCAGGGCGGTGTGGTCCACCACGCCGCCGCGCGAGACATCCACCAGGAACGCGCCGGGCTTCATCGCTTCCAGCTGCCTGGCGCCCAACAAGCCGCGCGTCTCGGCGGTCAGCGGCACAGTCACCACTACGAAGTCACATTCTTTCAATAAACTGCGGATCGCCTTGCCGGGATACAGGCGCCGCAGCAATTCCCCTTGTGGGTCGCCGGTGCCCTCGGCTTGGTAGCCGGCCTTGTCTACGTTCAACAGGTCGCGGCGGCTGGCCAGCAGCGTGCAGCCAAAGGGCTGCAGCAGCTGGGCCAGCCGCTGACCCACCGCGCCATAGCCCACAATGCCCACGGTGCTGCCCGCCAGTTCGCTGGGCACAAAGCGCGTCAGGCGTTCCGCAGACCAATGGCTGCGGCCCTGGTCTGCCAGCATTTCCGGCAGGCGGTGACCCAGCGCCAGCAGCAAGGTCAGCGCATGCTCTGCGACTTGGGGCGAGTTGGCCCCGCTCAGCGTGGTGACCTGCAGGCCTTCCCTGGCCATGATCGGCGCGCCCAAGTAGGCGTCGATCCCGGCCACATGGAACTGGATCCACTTCAGGTTGGGCGCCTGCTCCGGGGTGGGCAGGGCGCGGGTGGCATACAGTACCTCGGCATGCTCCCAGGTATCCTCGGGGATGGACTGATTGTCGCTCTTGGGTAGGTTGCGCACCTGGTAGTCTGGCGCCATCTGGCGCAACTCGTCGATTTGCTCGGCGCTGAATGGGGCTGCGATCAGAATTTCTTTCGGATTGCTCATGTTCTCATAACGTTCCTGCTAGATGGAGTAATACTCACTGGTATAGAAAGTCTTGCGATTAAAAAACACTCGCCGACCTCCGGCGAGTGTTTTTGTTTGCACAACCGATCACAGCCTAGTCTTGGGCAAAGATCTCCACCCAGAACCAGCCGCGCCCGTCCGGGCCCAGGCCAAAGATGGTGCCGGAGTCGCTGCGCAGCATCCAGTAGCCGCGGTAGGTACCGCGCTCGTTGGGCGCCTGCATGGCGATGCTCATATCGATGCGTTCGCCGGGGTAGATATCTTTATCAATGTAGTCTTCAAAGCCCTGCACCGATTCGGCGCCCATCAGTTCGCCGTCCACAAAAATGGCGGCAAAGGCGGGAGTCCACGGGCAGGTGCCCACGTTCTTCAGCACCCAGCGCTTGCTGAAACTTTGACTGATCTCCATCTGGGTGCCATCGGGGATGGTTTCGTAGGTCAGCTCGGCGCGCAGGCAGCCCAAGCTGGCCCCGCCCCCGCCGCCACTCGCCGGTGGTTGGGTCGGCAGTGGTGTAGCCGTGGACGGCGTGCCGGTCACGGTCGGGGTGAGCGTGGGCAGTTCCGGGGTATTGGTCGCAGTGGGCGGCACTTCCGTGGGGGTGGCCGTGGGCGGCGCGGCCTGAGCCGTTTGCGTCAGGCTTTGCTCATAGATCAAGGCGGCCTCGGTCAGCACCAGAGAAGATGAATCGGCGCTGGGGCTGCCGCCGCAGGCGCTGAGCGCCAAGGCCAACAGGCTGAGGGGGATGATGAACAACAGGCGTTTTCGGTTCATTGCATATCCTTGGTGGCCCGCAGGCCGGGTTTCTCAAGCCAAGATTATATCCCCCGCGTCCGTTGGTTTCTCAGCGCTAAGTTTCACTTAATCTTCGGGGTGGTGAGGGCGGCCCAGCAGACCCAGCTTGCGCAAGGTGCGGAAAGGCCGTTCCGCCTGGAACGGCCTTTCCGGCTTGCGCAATATCAGCCAGGCGAAGAGCAGCAGCGCCAGTGAGCCACCGGCGATCTCCAGTTGGAGCTGGCCCACGCTGTAGGCGGCGAAGGTCAGGAACAGACCAAACAGCCCAGACCACAGCGCGAACTTCGCCAGGCGTCGCATTACTCGATGACCGTATTGACCTGCTCGCGCATGTATTCCTGCACGTAGTAGTGGCCACCGGCGTTCTTGCCAGTGGAGCCAGAGCCCTTCCAGCCGCCGAACGGCTGGAAGCCGGGCCAGGCGCCGGTGGTGGCGCCCTGCGGCCGGTTGGCGTAGGTCACGCCGGCCTCGATGTTCTCAAAGAACCAGGCGGCTTCATCCGGCGCGCCGTAAAAGCCGGCGGTCAGGCCGAAGTCGACATCGTTGGCCAGGGCCATGCCCTCTTCCAGGTTCTTGATCTTGTGCACCATGGTGATCGGCAGGAACATCTCGTGCTTCCACAGGCGGTGCTCCAGCGGCACGTTGGCGGCGATGGTCGGCTCGCAGAAGTAGCCTTTGCCCAGCTCGCCCTCGGTCAGCACTTTGCCGCCGGTGACGAACTCGCCGGCCTGGGAGAGCTCCTCGGTATAGCCCTTGAAGCTCTCGTAGGCGCTTTGGTTGACCACCGGGCCGAGGAAGACTTCTTTGCGGGTCGGGTCGCCGATATTCAGACCGCGGGTCACTTCGGCCAGCTTGGCCACCAACTCCTCGTACACCGGCTCTTCTACATATATACGTGAGGCTGCCGAGCACTTCTGGCCTTGGTTGCCGAAGGCCGAGCGGTACAGGCCCTGCACGGCGCGCTCCAGGTCCGCATTGCGCGAGACCACCGCCGGATTCTTGCCGCCCATCTCCAGGATGGTCGGCCGCGGGTAGCGACCGGCGGCGAAGCTGCGGTAAATGCCCATGCCCACATCCACCGAGCCGGTGAAGGTCACGCCGTCGGTCAGTGGGTTGTCGATCAGCGCCTGGCCGATCACGGAGCCGCGGCCGGTGACGTAGTTGACCACGCCGTCCGGGAAGCCGGCATCCCGGAAACACTCGGCCAGCAGGCGCGAGGTCCACGGGGTCACTTCGGCCGGCTTATATACGACTGTGTTGCCGGCGATCAGCGCCGCGCCCATCGGGCCGCCGGTCAGCGCCGCTGGGAAATTGAACGGGCTGATCACCACCCACACGCCATAGGGACGCAGCTTGGAGGTGTTGCGCGCCTGATAGCCTTTGAGCGGGTCTTGGCCCATTTCTACGATGAAGCCGTTGTTGGCTTCCATCTGGTCGCAGGCATAGCGCATCAGATCAGAGGTCTCGGCCGCGTCGGCCAGGGCTTCCATGCGCGTCTTGCCACCTTCCAGCGAGATCACCGCCGCGATCTGGTAGACGCGCTGGTCAATGATCTCGGCCGCTTTGCGCACCAAGGCCACGCGTTCCTGCCAGGGCCGCCGGCCCCAGTCCTTGGCGGCCTGCTTGGCGGCCTGCATGGCCAGTTCGGCCTCGGCCGGGCCGCCGTCCTGAAAAGTGCCCAACATCAGGCTGGTGTCGATCGGCGAGCTGTCTTCGGATTTCTTGCTGGTGAACACGTCCTGGCCGCCGATCCACATCGGGTGGTCCTGCCCGGCGGCCGCGCGCATCGTTTCCACTGCCTTTTCGTACCCCGTGTGCAATTCTTCCGGGGGATCGAACATGGTGGCATAGGTAAGTCTAAACTTACTGCTTTCAGCCATTGAATTCTCCTCTTTCGGGTGGTCAGGTCAGTATAGCGTAGCTCATCACGCTCGGCAATTCCGCGGGCGCCTGGCGGCATCTGTCGCCTGTCCGCCCAGCCGTGCCTCCTGATCGCAGCGGAGTGACCTGCAGTCGCCCACCTTGCACTCTGTCCCTGCCCAGTCCTTCATCTTGAGGGCAGCGAAGGACCCCCGACCCCCGGGTATCTTATTGGGGCGGTGCGAATAGATCAGCAGCGGTGATCAGGCATCGGCAATTCCGTAGTTTTGCGTAGTTTCGTTTGCGGAAAGTTGCACAAACGGCAACCTGTGGTAAAATCCACAAAGTCTATTTTTCGGAGTTCGTCACCTCAAATCCCAAGCCTCTTTGCGGTAAATAAGGAAGTTATGCAAAACACTTGGATATTTATCGGAATTTTTGTCGCTATGGCGGCGGTTTTTCCTCTGCTGCCCATCGTGGTCGCCAAATTCCTGGCGCCAAGCAAGCCCAACGCCATCAAGCTGGACACCTACGAGTGCGGCATGGAAACCGTGGGCGATACTTGGGTGCAGTTTAAGGTGCAGTACTACATCTACGCCCTCATCTTCCTGATCTTTGATATCGAAGTCGCCTTCCTGTTCCCCTTTGCCGTGGCTTTCGATATGCTGCCGCTTTTCGCGGTGGTCGAGGGAATCATCTTTATTCTTATTCTGGTTGGCGGTCTGTTTTACGCTTGGCGCAAAGGCGCCCTGGAATGGACTTAGTTCACAGGAAGAAGGCTGGTGTTGATCTGCCGGCCTTCTTTTTTGTTGCCTGAGGAGCCGAGAAAAACATGTCGTTTTGGCAAGACCCCGTCGCAGTAATTGGTCAATGGATCCTGGACCTGCTGATCAGCCTCAACCTGCCTGAGGCCTGGGTGACCTTCATCTACACCCTGCTGGGTGTGATCGTGGTCGCCTCCTTTGGCTTGATCCTGGTCATCTTCCTTATCTGGGTGGAGCGCAAGGTGGCCGCCCGCTTTCAGGACCGCTTGGGTCCCAACCGCGCCGGCCCCTACGGCCTGCTGCAGACTCTGGCGGACATCGTCAAGCTCCTGACTAAAGAAGACGTCGTGCCTGAGAAGGCGGACCGGCTGGTCTTCAACATCGCCCCCATCCTTTCGATGGTGGCGGTGCTGCTCATCTGGGCGGTGGTGCCTTTTGCCCCCGGCTGGATCGGCACCGACCTGAACGTCGGCGTGCTCTACATCGCTGCGGTCGGCTCTTTCGGCATCCTCTCGGTGCTGATGGCGGGCTGGTCCTCGAACAACAAGTACGCCCTGCTGGGCGCCTTCCGCGCTGTGGCGCAGCTGATCTCCTATGAGGTGCCCATGCTGCTGACCATGCTGGTGCCGGTGCTGCTGGCCCGCGGCATGGGCATGGTGCACATGGTCACGGCCCAGGACACCTGGTTCATTTTCCTGGCCCCCGCCGCGGCGGTCGTCTTCCTGATCTCTTCCATCGCCGAGCTGGGCCGCACGCCCTTCGACCTGCTGGAAGCCGAATCCGAGATCGTGGCCGGCTACCACACCGAATACACCGGCATGAAGTTCGGCCTGTTCTTCGCCGCCGAATTCCTGCATGCCTTCACGGTCGGCGTGCTCTTCGCGATCTTCTTCCTGGGCGGTTGGCGCGGCCCGTGGGCGGAGCAGGCCCCCATCCTGGGTCTCTTCTATTTGATGCTCAAGAGCATCTTCGGCTACTTCATCATTATGTGGGTGCGCAGCACGCTGCCGCGCATCCGTATCGACCACATGCTGGCCTTCAACTGGAAGTTCCTCACCCCGGTGGCGCTGGCTTTGCTGATCCTGACCGCCTTTTTGGACAAGATCTTCTCTGAAACTGCGCTGCGTATTCCGGTCTTGCTCATCGCCAATCTGGTGGTGCTGGCGATCGGCTACGTGATTAGCTCGGCTATGACCCGCCGTCAGGCTAAACAGCGTGTCAAGTTCAAGAAACGCCCGGTGGCCAAGCCGGCTTAGGCAGCCGCCCAGGAGCAATTTGGTTTATGACTGTTGAACAAGGCATCTTTCTTTTTATCGGCTTCCTCATCCTGTTCTCCGGGTTCATGATGGTGACGCGCTCCAACCTGGTGCATGCGGCGCTGTATCTGATCCTGGTGCTGTTCGGTGTGGCGGTGCTGTTCGTCTTGCTGAACGCCGGCTTCCTGGCGGTGGTGCAGATCATCGTCTACATCGGCGCCATCGCCATCTTAATGATCTTCGCCGTCATGCTCACGCGTGGCGACGTGACCGGCGAGGCAATCACCATGAACAGCGTCTTCGGCTGGGGCATGCTGCTCTCCTCATTGTTCGGCTTCGCCCTCATTATTATGCTGGGGCAATGGCCGGCGGTCACATCGCTGGCTCCTGCTTTGCCCGCCAGCTGGAATGAATTGGTGGAGATTGGTGTGGCTTTCCTCTCCCCGCAAGGCTTTGTGATCCCCTTTGAAGTGGCTTCGGTTCTGCTCCTGGCGGCGCTGATCGGCGCCCTGTATGTTGCCCGCGCGCCGAAGAAGGGTGAGTAGGAGAACTATGATTCCGCTTTCTTGGTATCTGTACCTGGCCGCCGGCCTGTTCGCGCTGGGCCTGTTTGGCGCCGTGGCCCGCAAAAATGCCGTGGCGATTTTGATGAGCGTGGAGCTGATGCTGAACGCCGTCAATATTAATATCGTCGCCTTTTGGCGTTACCTGGCCCCAGCAGAGATTGGCGGCCAGATCTTCGCCATCATGGTCTTCGCCGTGGCGGCCGCCGAAGTGGCTGTGGGCCTGGCGCTGTTTATCTCGATCTACAACAGCCGCAAGACCATCGCGGCCGACGAAATCAATCTGATGAAGTGGTAGGCGCTTGTGACGACTGAAATACTGATCTGGTTAATCCCGCTGCCGCCCCTGCTGGCGTTCTTCCTTATTCTGCTCTTCACGCGCCGCAACAACGCCCTCAGCCATACGGTGGGCGTGGCCGCCGCCGCCATTTCCTGGCTGCTGGGCATGCTGGTCTTCATGGCTGCACTGGGTGTGGACCACTTTGGCGAGCACGTCTTCGCCTCGGCCATCAACTGGCTGCCCCTAGCGGACGGCTTCTTGTCGATCGGCGTGATGATCGACCCGCTCTCAGCCATCGTCCTGTTCTTCGTGAACTGGACTGTGCTGATGATCTTCATCTACAGCATCGGCTATCACAACTTTGGCCAGCCCAAAGGTGACCACGACCACCCCGGCCTGCCGCCGCACGGTGCCAAGGATGCGAAGCATCCAGGGCACACGGTGCCTTCGGTTGAGCCGATGTATGCGCGTTTCTTCGCTTTCATCGCCTTGTTCGCCTTTGGTATGTATACCTTGGTAGTCTCAGACAACCTGCTGACGCTCTTCGTCGGCTGGGAGATCATGGGTTTGTGTTCCTATCTGCTGATCGGCTTCTGGTACGCCAAGCCTTCCGCCCGCGATGCGGCCATGAAAGCCTTCATGACCACTCGCATCGGCGATGTCTTCATGCTGCTGGGCATCGTGGCGTTATACGCTGCCACCGGCACGCTGAACTTCCGTGACATTCTCTACAACGCCGAAGTGCTCGACATGCTGGCCCACAGCCCCAGCTTTATCGGCGGGCTGTCGCTGGCTGGGCTGATCAGCATTCTGCTCTTCATCGGCACGGTGGGCAAATCCGCCCAGTGGCCGCTGCACGTCTGGTTGCCGGACGCCATGGAAGGCCCGACCCCGGTTTCGGCCATGATCCATGCCGCCACGATGGTCTCGGCTGGCATTTATATGGTGCTGCGCATGTTCCCGCTCATCTCCGCCGGCTGGCACCACGGCGAGCTGACCACGGCCATGACCATCATGGCCTTCATCGGCGCCTTCACGGCGCTCTTCGCCGCCACCATCGCCGTGGCCCAGCGCGACATCAAGCGCGTCCTGGCCTACTCCACCATTTCGCAGCTGGGCTACATGATCGCCGCTCTCGGCATCGGCGCTTACGTGGCGGCCGCCTTCCACCTGGTGACCCACGCCTTCTTCAAGGCGCTGCTCTTCCTCGGCTCGGGTTCAGTGATCCACGGCGTGGAGCACGGCGTGCTGCATACCGGGGACCACAAGGTCGACCCGCAGGACATGTTCAACATGGGCGGCCTGAAGGACAAGATGCCGATCACTTTCTGGACCTTCCTGATCGGCGGTTTGGCCTTGTCCGGCTTCCCGCTGCTCACTTCGGGCTTCTGGTCCAAAGACGAGATCCTGGCCGACGCGTTTGCCCACGGCCATTTCGCTGTGTTCATCGTCCTGGCCCTGGCAGCGCTGCTGACCGCCTTCTACACCATGCGCCAGATCACGCTGACCTTCCTCGGCAAGCCGCGCACCAAGGAAGCCGAGCATGCCAGCGAGAATGTCCCGGCCATGACCGTGCCGCTGGTGGTGCTCTCAGTCTTTGCCGTGGCCGCCGGCTGGGTCGGCATCCCCGAGCACTTCCCGCTGATCGGCGGCTTGCTCCCCAACTGGTTCCACCACTTCCTGGGTGGCGCCCTGCTGGAGCATCCCTCTGCGGTGGACTTCAACTGGATCCCGCTGATCGTCTCGCTGGTGGTGGCTCTCGGCGGCTTGGGCCTGGGTTATCTGGTCTATCGCAATGCCGGCCAGACCGACCCGCTGCGCAAGGCGCTGGGCCCGGTCTACACCCTGCTGGAAAACAAGTATTACTTCGACGAACTCTACCAGCGCATCTTTGTCAAACCCGCTCAGGCTTTTTCCGAGAACTTCAGCTATCGCTTCCTGGACGGTGTGGTGATTGACGGCCTGCTGCACCGCGCCGCCCGCGGCGCCATGGGCCTGGGCCTGATCTTCCGCAACAAGTTCGAGGGCCCCGTGATCGACTACGCAGCCGATTTGCTGGCCAGGATCACCCAAGCCGTGGGCCGCCTGCTGCGCATCCTCCAAACCGGCCAGGTGCAGCAGTACCTGCTGTGGGTGGCGCTGGTGGTCTTTGGCGGCTTCTTCTATTACCTGCTCAACATCTTGCAATAGGCGACCATGGACTTTATTAATCAAAACATCCTCTCCCTGATTTTGTTCAGCCCCTTGCTGGCGGCTCTGGTGGTGCTTTTGCTGCCCGGGCAGAACAAAGACCTGACCCGCCGGGTGGCCTTTGCTCTCAGCTTGGTGCCGCTGGTCTTTACGCTGATCGCTTGGTTCGGCTTCGGCGCCGCGCCGGAGGTGGACGGTTTCCGTATGCAGGAGCAGCACGTGTGGTTCCCGGCCATCAATGCCAGCTATCACCTCGGGATTGACGGCCTGTCCCTCAGCATGGTGCTGCTCACCGTCATCTTGACTCCGCTGGCGATTCTGGCCTCTTTCAATGTGGATGACAAGGTCAAGGCCTATATGGCTCTTTTCCTGGCCCTGGAAACCGGCATGCTGGGCGTCTTCCTGTCGCTGGACCTGCTGCTCTTCTTCGTCTTCTGGGAAATCGGCCTGGTGCCGATGTATTTCCTGATCGACCAGTGGGGCAGCAAGGGCGGCGAGCGCCAGCTGTGGAACGGCATCAAGATGCCTTCCCGCCGCTACGCCGCCTTCAAGTTCATGGTCTACACCATGGCGGGCTCCCTGGGCCTGCTGGCCGCTATTCAAATGCTGGGCGTGGTGTCCGGCAGCTTCGACCTGCTTGCCCTCTACCAGAGCTGGCCGGCCCTGACCGGCACGCTTTTTGGCTATGAGATCGGCACGGTCAAGGCCGTGGCTTTCTGGGCCTTCGCGGTTGCCTTTGCGATCAAAGTGCCCATCTGGCCTTTCCACACCTGGCTGCCCGATGCGCACACTGAAGCGCCCACGGCCGGTTCCATGATCCTGGCGGGCGTACTGCTCAAGCTGGGCGCTTACGGTTTCCTGCGCCTGGTGCTGCCGCTCTACCCGGAGCAGGCCCAGCAGTATGCCCCGGTGCTGGCCGCCTTGGCCACCGCCGCCATCATCTTCGGCGCCTTCTCGGCTTTCGCTCAAACTGACTTCAAGCGCCTGGTGGCCTACTCTTCGGTCAACCACATGGGCTTCGTGGTCCTCGGCATCGCCGCGGCGGCCTTCGCTGCGGGCACCGAGAGCGCCAACATCGCCGTCAACGGCGCCGTGCTGCAGATGTTCAACCACGGCATTTCAGCCGCCGCCATGTTCTTCATGGTCGGCATCATCTACGAGCGCACCCATACTCGCAATCTGGAAGAGTGGGGCGGCTTGTTCGCCATCGTCCCGGTCTTCGGCGCCCTGCTGATCCTCAGTTCCATGGCTTCCTTGGGCCTGCCCGGGCTCAATGGCTTTGTTTCGGAATTCCTGGTGGTGCGCGGCACCTGGCCTATCTTCACGTTCTACACCGCCCTCAGCATGCTGGGCCTGCTCTTTACCGGCGCCTACATCCTGAAGGGCATCGCCAAGACCCTGCACGGCCCGCTCAACGAGAAGTGGCGTGTGGCCGAAGGCCAGGCAGGCCACTTTGAGGATGTCACCCGCCGCGAGCTGCTGGTGCTTTCCCCGCTGGTCGTGCTGATGCTCTGGCTCGGCATTTGGCCGGCCTGGCTGCTGGACGTCATTAATCAAGCCATGTTGAAAATCTTTGGCTAGTCGGACATAAGGTGAATTGATGCAAATCCCCTATCTCCTCAGCGCCATCGTTCTGCTGCCCATTTTGGCCGGCGCGGTGATGCTTTTCCTGCCCCCCAAGAACCGCGACCTGATCTATCGCTTCGCGCTGGGTGCGGCTTTCGTCACCTTCCTGTTGACGCTGGCGGTCTACTTCGGCTTTGATGCCGCTGGGCCGCAATATCAATTCATTGAAGACTACGCCTGGTTGCCGGCCCTGGGCATCTCGTTCAAGCTGGGTGTGGACGGCATCAGCGCCCCCTTGGTGCTGCTGACCGGCGTGGTGATTTTCACCGGCGTGATCATTTCACAACGCATCGAAGACCGCGTGCGCGAATTCTTCGCCTTCCTGTTCATCCTGGCCAGCGGCGTCTTTGGCGTCTTTGTGGCGCTGGACATGTTCGCCCTGTTCTTCTTCTATGAGATCGCCGTCTTCCCCATGTACCTACTGATCGCGATGTGGGGCTGGAAGCAGACCCGGGAATACGCGGCGATGAAGCTGACGCTGTACCTCTTCGTCGGCTCGGTGATCGCCCTGGTTGGCGCCTTGGCGATGTACTTCGCCTCTGGCCTTAACACCTTTGACATGACCCTGCTGGCGACGGCCAACTTCTCGCCGGCTTTTCAGAACCTGTGGTTCCCCTTCGTCTTCTTCGGCTTCGCCGTTCTGGGTGGCATCTTCCCCTTCCACAACTGGAGCCCGGTCGGCCACGTGGCGGCCCCCACGGCGGTGTCCATGTTCCACGCCGGCGTGCTGATGAAGCTGGGCGCTTTTGCTGCCCTGCGCGTCGGCATTATGCTGTTGCCTATCGGCGCCCAGACCCACATGTGGTGGATCATCCTGCTCACACTGGTCAACGTAGTCTACGGCGCCTTTATTGCCATGACCCAAACTGACTTCAAGTACATGATCGGTTACTCTTCTGTCTCGCACATGGGCCTGGTGGCGATGGGCTTCGCCACGCTGGACTACAACGGCCTGGTAGGCGCCAGCGTGCAGATGGTTTCGCACGGCGTGATGACTGCCCTCTTCTTCGCCGTGGTCGGCATGATCTACGACCAGGCCCACACCCGTGAAATTCCCAAGCTGGGCGGCCTGATGAAGATCATGCCCTTCGCCGGCGTGGGCTTCATCATCGGCGGTCTGGTCTCGATGGGCATGCCCGGCTTCTCCGGCTTTATCGCCGAGTTCCCCATCTTCATGGGCCTGTGGGCCGCCAATTACCCCTGGATCGCCATCATCAGTGTGGTTTCCATCGCCGTCACCGCCGCTTACATCCTGCGGGCGGTGGGGCAGGTCTTCTTCGGTGAACTGCCGGCGGACCTGGAAGGCCACATGCACGATGTCAAGCCTTCGGAAAAGCTGGCGATCGGCATCCTGTGCTTCATTATGATTGCCATCGGTATTTACCCCAACGTGATTATGCCCATGGTGCAGCACGGCGTGAATGCCGTGCTGGCCCTGCTGGGAGGCGCATAAATGTTTTCTTCGATTACTGCTGACATGCTGTTGGCTATCCTCCCGGAGATTGCCCTGCTGTTGCTGATGGTGGTGGTTTTTGTTGCCGACTTGGTGCTGCACGGCAAGAAGAGCCCCCTGCCGGCCTGGATCACGATTGGCGGCCTGGGCCTGACCCTGTTGGCCACCATCGCCTTTGCCCAACCCGGCGCCCAACCCCAGTTGCTGTGGGGCGGCATGCTGCGCCATGACTGGCTGGCCTTCATCTTCAAGGTCATCTTCTTGTTCTCGGCTCTGCTGGTCACCCTGCTGAGCGTGGGCTGGCAGAAACTCTGGTACAAGGGCGAGTACTACATCCTGCTGCTGGCCTCCACCATGGGCATGACCCTGATGGGCGCCTCTGCCGACCTGGTCATGCTCTTCCTGGCTATCGAGACCACCTCCATCCCCCTCTACATTCTGGCGGGTTTCGTGACCAACGACCCCAAGTCCAACGAAGCGGGCTTCAAGTACCTGCTGTTTGGCGCGGTGACCACCGGCATCATGCTGTACGGCTTCAGCCTGCTCTACGGCTTTGCCGGCACCACCAACCTGTACGGCATCGCCAGCGGTGTGGCTGCCTCTGGTGTGCCCGTTCCGGTCATGGTCGGCGCCCTGCTGTTGGTGCTGGTCGGCTTCGGTTTCAAAGTCTCCATGGCGCCGCTGCACTTCTGGGCGCCGGATGTCTACGAAGGGTCCCCCACACCCATCACCGCCTTCCTCTCCACTGCCTCCAAGGCGGCCGGTCTGGCGGTGCTGATGCGGGTGATGCTGGCGGCTTTCCCCAGCATTCAGCCGGAATGGCAGAACGTGATTGCCGTCGGTTCGGCCCTCACCATGACCATCGGCAACCTGATCGCCCTTAGCCAGCACAATATCAAACGCCTGCTAGCCTACTCCTCTGTGGCGCATGCCGGCTATTCGCTGCTGGCCGTGGCCGCCGCTTCGGAGCTGGGCGTGCTCAGCGTAGTCTATTACCTGCTGGTCTACACCGTCACGCAGATCGCCGCCTTTGCGGTGGTGATCGTGGTTTCCAACGTCACCGGTTCAGACGAGATCGCCGATTTTGCGGGCCTGCATCGCCGCAACCCCATGTTGGCGCTGGCTTTGCTGCTCTCCTTCCTCTCGCTGGCCGGCATCCCGCCCCTGGGCGGCTTTATCGCCAAGGTGCTGGCCTTCTCTGCCGCGGTGCAAGCCGGCCTGATCTGGCTGGCTGTGGTGGGCGTGCTCAACTCGATCGTAGGCCTGTACTACTACTTGATCGTGCTGAAAGTGGCCTACCTGGATGAACCCAAGGGCGAGGCGGTGATTGCGCCCAGCCGCCCGCAGGCGGCCACTTTGGTGGTCTCGATTGTCTTGGTGCTTATCCTGGGTGTGGTTATTGCGCCCTGGTACAACTGGGCCGCTTCCGGCGCCGGCGGGCTTTTCTAGCCCGCCTCACCGGTTTTATTGACAGCTTTTTCGATTGTGATACAATTCTCGAACGATGGGCCAAGCCAACAAACCCGGGCAGAGTGAGGCCCGCAGTCCGATTTCCCTGGCTTTGTTGGCGGCGGCTGGCTTGGCCGGGCTCCTCACAGTTGCTATCATTTTCCTAGCTCTGTTCGCCGGATTATGGCTAGACAACTACTTTGCAGTGGAAAACCACATGTACACTTTCGGTTTGGTGTGTGCAAGTGTGCCCGTTACGCTAATGGCTATGCTGTGGGTCACGCGCGTGATTACCAAGCGCTTTGTCCCCACTAATTTACCGAAAGACGAGGAGGACGCGGCTAGTGGCTAAAGAAGAAGCCCCCCGCAAGTGGAAGTATGGGGTTAAGCGCTGGATTGCTCTGGCGATTATTGCCCTTAATGTTTACTTGGTAGGGAAGATTCCCCCTCTGCGCCCGTACATTCAGTTGCCTGCAGAGCCGATCACCGGCACCTTGTTCACGTTCCCCTTCACTGGCGAGCCTTTTTACCTGACCAATACCATGTTGGCCGTCATCATCGCCGACATTTTGCTGCTGGGCGTGGCCTTTTTCGTCATTCGCCCGGCGCTTAAGTCTGGCAAGCAGGTTTTCACCGGCATCGTCGGCGTCATCGAAGCCCTGCTCGAAGGCATTTACAACTTGACCGAAGGCACTGCCGGTAAGTGGGCCAAGACCATCTTCCCCATCTTTGCCACCATCACCCTGCTGGTGCTGACCGTCAACTGGATGGAACTCATCCCCGGCGTGGACAGTATCGGCGTGATCAACGAAGCCACTTACGAGCATGCCCATCATGTCGACCACGATCTGGACATCGCCAACGACTGCACCCAGGACGAGCTCTTCCGCATTGGCAGCCTGCCGGTGGTGGCGGTCAACGGTGTCACCAGCTGCGGCGCCATTATGGCGCCTTTCGTGCGGGCTGCGGCCACAGACCTGAACTTCACCGTGGGTCTGGCCATCGTTTCTTTCATGGCCATTCAGGTTATCGGTGTCCGCTCTCTGGGGCTGGGCTACTTTGAGAAGTTCATCAACATCCGTGCGCTGGGCAAGCCCGGCATGGGCAAGATCGATTTCATCGTCGGTATCTTCGAGATCGTCTCGGAATTCTCCAAGATCATTTCGTTCTCTTTCCGTCTGTTCGGCAATATCTTCGCCGGCATGATCTTGCTGTTGGTTATCGGTACGCTTGTTCCGGTCGCGGCTCAGACCGGTGTGTTGCTGCTGGAATTTGGTGTCGGTCTGATTCAGGCTGTGGTGTTCGGTATGCTCACCATGATCTTTATGGCTCAGGCCACCCATTCGCATCACGGCGAAGAAGAACATCACTAAAAAATTGTCTCATCTTTGATGGAGGTTGAAGAAACATGGAAGCTGATGCCGCAAAAATGATTGGTGCAGGAATTGCCATGATCGGCGCGATGGGCGCCGGCTTGGGCGTGGGTTTGGCTGCTTATGGCGGCGTGCAGGGCATTGCCCGCAACCCGGACGCCGCGGGCACCATCCAAACCAGCATGATTCTGGGTATCGTGTTCACTGAAGCTATCGCCATTTACTGCCTGGTGGTAGCCATGCTCGTTCTGTTCGTCTAAGCGGACAGGCGAGAGACACGATAGGAAAGGAGCCCTACATTGGAAGCCTTAGGTATTAATCTGGGTTTTCTGATCGTTCAGATCTGCAGCTTTTTGCTGTTGCTGATCGCTTTGCGCGCTTGGGTGTTCACACCCATCACCAACATGTTGGAGCGCCGCCGCGAGACCATCAGCAAGGGTCTTGAAGACGCTGCCATCGCTGCCGAGGCGCGTGCCAACGCCGAGAAGGAAGCTGAAAAGCTGCTGAATGACGCTCGTACCAAGGCAGCTGCCGAGGCCCGCGAGGTTACTGCCCGCGCTGAAGAGCAAGCCAAACAGATCCGCAGCGCCGCCGAAGCCACCGCTGGCAAAGCCCGCGAGGAAGCCTTGGCGGAGGTCGACGCTGAGCGCGCCCGCGTGCTTAGCGATGTGCGCGGTCAGGTCGGCGCCCTGGCGATTGCCGCCGCTCAGAAGCTGATCGGCGAGGCGATGGACGAGAAGAAGCAGAAAGCCCTCATCGATGAATTCTTCTCCGGCGTCAAGTCCGGCAAGGTGACTGTGCTGGAGGGCGCCAGCGTCAGCGGCGCGGCCGCCACGGTCACCAGCGCCCTGCCGCTCAGCAAGTCCGAGCAGGACGATGTGCAGAAGCAGGTCCTGGCCGCAATTGGCGGCAAGGGTGAGGTCAGCTTCAAGGTCGACCCCAACATCTTGGGCGGCATTGTGGTGCGCGTGGGTGATAAGGTCCTGGACGGTTCTGTGTCCGGCCAGCTCAGCTCCATGCGCCAGAACCTGCGCTGATCTTTTGCCGAGAGCTTACAGGACGCCCAGCAATGGGCGTCCTTTTGTTATCATGGGCGGGTCATCATGCTCAGCTTATCTGAACTGCTAAGGGAGATCACCCAGGCAGCCCTGCCGGATGTGCCGGTTGGCGGCTTGGCCTTGGATTCGCGCCTGGTCAAGCCGGGCGACGTCTTCTTCGCCATTGTGCAGGGCGTGGACCGTTACCAGTTCCTCGATGAGGTGCTGGCGCGCGGGGCGGTGGCCGTGGTCGGCGAGCGCCCCGGCGTGCAGCTACCGATCCCGCACATCCAGGTGCCCGATGCGCGCGCCGCCCTGGCGGCGGCCTCAGCGGCCTTCTACGGCTACCCGGCCCGCGCGCTGACCATGATCGGCGTGACCGGCACGGATGGCAAGACCACCACGTCCAACTTTATCTACCAGATCCTGCAAGCGGCTGGCTTGGATACCGGCATGATCTCCACGGTCAACGCCCAGATCGGCGAGCAGGTGCTGGACACCGGCTTCCACGTCACCACGCCGGAAGCTTTTGACACCCAAGCCTACCTGCGCCAAATGGCCGACGCCGGGCTGAGCCACGCCGTGTTGGAGATGACCTCGATCGGCCTGGCCCAGCAGCGCGGCGCGCGTCCCGCAGAATTTGATATTGGCGTGGTGACCAACATCACTCACGAGCACCTGAACGACCACGGCACCTACGAGGCCTATTTCGATGCCAAGGCCAGGCTCTTTGATGGACTGGCGCAGCCGGCCGATAAAACGCGCCCAGTGGGCCGCCTGGCGGTGCTCAACCGTGACGACCGCTCCTATGCGGGGCTGGCTGCCCGAGTGAGCGCCCCGCAGCTGGCCTACGGCCTGCATGCTGAGGCCGATCTGCGCGCCGAGGATGTGGTCAACCAGCCGGGCAGCCTCCGCTTCACCGCTGTAGGTCCTGGCGGACTGCGTTTTCCGGTGCAGACACCCATGTTTGGCGCCTACAATGTCTCCAACGCCTTGGCCGCGATTGGCGCCACGGTGGTCGGCCTCGGGCTGCCAGTAGAGGCGGCGCAGCAGGGTCTCGCCGCCCTGCAGGGCGTGCCGGGCCGCATGGAGCGGATCGAGATGGGCCAGGACTTCAGCACCATTGTGGACTTCGCCCATACGCCCTTCGCCTTGATTGCCGCCCTGAAGGCGGGCCGCCAGCTCACCGAGGGTAGGGTCATCGCCGTCTTCGGCTCCGCCGGCCTGCGCGACAAGGCCAAGCGGCGCATGATGGCCGAGGCCGCCGCTGAGCTGGCCGACGTCAGTGTGCTGACCGCCGAGGACCCGCGCAGCGAGTCGCTGGACGGCATCTTGGAAGAGATGGCCGCCGGCGCGCGGCATAAGGGCGGCGCCGAGGGCAAGAGCTTCTTCCGCGTGCGCGACCGGGGCGCGGCAATCTCCTTCGCCCTGCTGCAGGCCCAGCCTGGCGACCTGGTGATGGTCTTGGGCAAGGGCCACGAGCAGTCGATGTGCTTCGGTGAGATCGAATACCCCTGGGATGACCGCATTGCCACCCGGGCCGCCCTGGCTGAATACCTGGGCGTCCCCGGCCCAGAAATGCCGAAACTGCCGACTAGTGGATAGCGATTAGCAGATGTAGGAGAGCAACAAATGGGAAAAGTAATCTTTGCCATCAACATTACCATAGACGGTTACTGCGGCCATGAGTCGGGGATTCCGGACGATGAAACCATGCAGTATTTCACCCAGCTCTTGCAAGAGACTGATGCTGAGATTATGGGCCGCAAGACCTATGACTTGATGTACCCCTACTGGCATGAAGTGGGCGTGGCCCAGTCCGGTAGTGACAGTGAGAATGAGTTTGCCCTGGCCTTTGATGCACTGCAGAAGATCGTCTTCTCCAAGACATTGGAACGGGCCGAGTGGGTGAATGCTACGCTGCGGCGCGAAGGTTTGCGCGAAGAAGTGCTGAAATGGAAGGAGCAACCGGGCAAGGTTGTTTCGATTGGCGGGTTGGATCTGGGTTCGCAAGTGGCTCGCTGGGGGCTGATTGACGAGTACCGCTTCGTCGTGCACCCGGTGATTGCCGGCCAAGGCCCGCGCCTGTTTGAGGACGGCGGTGTGCATGCGCTGAAGCTGGTGGAGACGCGAACTTTCCGGTCTGGCATTGTGGCGTTGCATTATCAGAAGACCTCCTGATCTACGTCAACTGCCCAGCGGCAGTCGCAATCTGCAATATTGCATGGCGGGCCGGTTACTCTGCTGTCCCCGCCGCATCCAATAAAGTCCCTTTGTAACTTTCTGGCTTCGCCTGCATATACTGCATGGAAGCGTTGATGGAATTTCATCAAGTCTACGAACGGTACGCCCCCGCTGTTCAGCGTTTTGCCTTTTGGCTGTGCGGTGATGTTCACCTGGCCCAAGACCTTACCAGCGAAGCCTTCGTGCGGGCCTGGCTGCGCTGGGATGATTTGCGCCAGCCCACTTTGCGGGCATACCTGTTCGCCATTACCCGCAATCTCTACTTGGAAGACCGCCGCAAGTATGGACGCGAGCAGGCCATGGAGGATCACTGGCCGGCTGGCCTGCCTTCGCCGCAGGCTGCCGCTGAACAGGCCGAGCAATTGGCCTGGGTGGCCGAGGCACTGGCTGGTTTGAAACCCCATGAACGCCATGCCTTGCTGCTGCGTGCTGTGGAGGGTCTGAGCTATGCGGAGATCGCGGCTGCCTTGAACCTGACTCTCTCGACAGCCAAGGTCACCGTGCATCGGGCGCGCTTGAAACTGTTGCTGGCTCGCCAGCACCTGGAGGAAGAATGAACATAGCACGCGAAGTCATCGTGGATTTGTTGCCGCTGTATGCCGCGGGCGAGCTTAGCCCGCAGGGTCGTCTGCTGGTTGAGACCGCCCTGGTGGAAGACGCCAGCCTGCGGCGCCTGGCCGAAGCATTGACCAAAGACAATCGAGGAGATGAAATGGAAACCACGCGTAGTTTGGATGAGCTGGACCGGGACCTGGATACGCTTTTGGCGGGTGTGGATGCCCAACTGAGCCTGCCTGGGGCCGAGGCTGAAAAACGCAGCTTTGCGCAAGCCCGCCTGCGCAGCGGTCTGCACAATCTTTTGCTGGGGGCGGCGATCTTTGCGACGCTATGCCTGTTTGCGTTCTGGTTTGACGGCAATTCGATTACCATGCTCAAAGACGCCTTTCCGCAACTGATGCCTCCCTTGTTGGTCGCCAGTGCGGTCCTGTGGGGCCTGGTTGTGGGGGTTGAGTGGCTGGCAGCGGTACTGAGTGGTCTGTTCGGCCGGAGATAGCGAATACTCTACACGTAGAATAGTGGCGCGGCGTTCGGCGGCGCTATTCCTTTGTGTGCTGGATGTTGTCATAATTGTCCGTGTTGTTGCTGTTGTAGGTGTTGTTGGTTTTCTGCCTTGTTTTTGCGATAGTTTTCGGACCAGGGGAGCAATGGTTCGGCGGCCTGTTGGTATTGGCGCAGGTCTACCTCGTTTTCGTTCGGGAAATTGTTAACCAATTGGTCGAGGATTTGGTTGATGGCGGCCTTTTCGGCGCGGTTGAGAGGGACCAGGACGGCCATGTAGAAAACGGCACTGCCTTTGTTGAACTTGATGGCAAGGTCTTTGCGGACGAGGACGGCGAGGCGGCGAAAGGTGTTGGAACGGTCTTGCAAGACGAGGGTGCAGATTTGGGTGAGCGAGGCGGTTTGGAGCGAACGCAGGACGATGAGGACTTCACGCTGGCGGTAGCTGAGGCCAGGCAAGTTCATGACTGGCCAGATGATGGAGAGGCTTTTACGGAGAGTCTGGCGCCCGGTGGCCCCCAAGCGGTATAAGGCGTAGCGCAGCGAAGTGGCAGGGCTGGCACCCTCCAGGCGGGCTAAGTGGATGAGGCGGGCGATGAGGGGCCAGGGTGGGGGCAGGTGCTGGAGAAATTCCTCTGGCAGGCCAAGGATGATGGCGTGAAGCAGGCGGCGGGTGATCATGCAGACTATATACAAGAGACGCGGCTGGAGTGGTGAAGATAGACGGCCGCGTCAAGGGAGTGGATGGAGGATCACACCATTCTTTGCGTTGTGATTCCGAATTGGAAGGCGTCATCAAAATCTTCTAAGAGGTGAGATGTTAGCAATGTGTGCCCAACCAGTTCAAAACAGTGTCTTCGACCAGCATCGGGTCGGCTTCGATCACCAAGCTGCGCGGCGCCGTCTCGGCGCAGTTAACGCCGCGCTCGACCCGCTCCCAGCCGCCCAGATTGTAGGCATAGCGGATCTCCTCGCCCACCGGCAGATCCACCGTCACTCGATACACATTGCCGCTTGGCTGCAGCAGCACACTCCACGGAGTCCAGGGCGGGATGCCAGGGTGCTGTAGATCCCCGCCCATGAAGATCTCCGGTCCCGAGCCGGCTGGCGCCTCAACCTGAAAGGTGACTGCTACCGTGAACGGCAGCGGTTGGCCGCTTAGCAAGCTCGATTGACAGTCACCGGAGAGCGCCAGATCTTCGGCGGCTGCCCATAAACCGGCGCCCACCCGCAGCCACTGGCTGCCATCCGCTGCCTCCAAGCGTCCATCCAAGTAGGCCAGCTGTCCAACGCTCAACTGGGAGACACTGGGCTGGTCGCCGCCTGGCCAGCGGCGCAACTGGGTGGTGACCAGAGCCCGGCCAATGCAGGCGTCTGTATCTGACGGGGGCGCGGAGATCACTTCGATCTCGCGCCATGCGACCCAAGCCGGGCTCTCGAGGGTCAGGATGCGCACCGCGCTCACCCCAGCCAGCGGGATGGGCAACCGGAAGACCAGCCGCCCATCAAGGCTGGTGAAGCCGTAGAATTCAGCCACCAGCACTTGCGCGCCGCCTTCGAACCTGGCCCAGACCTGGTGACGGGTATTTCCGGGGGGCCATTGCTCAATGCTCATGCCCACCTGCTGGATGGTGGTGGCTTCATCCAACGCCACTTCGATCCATTGCGGTGGGTAATTGCCGGCGTTCCAGGGTGTGCTCTTGCCATCCACTGCGGCCCGGGCGGGGTTTTCGACGAGCTGGCTGGAGGATTGCACTGCCCGCCCCAGCGCCACGTTGGCTTGTTCCTGCGGCGGCACCACGCAGGGGTCCGGCTGCTGGGCCGGCGACATGGCCTTCAGCATCAGCTGATCTTCTTCAAGCATTGTCCAGGGCTTGCCGTCCAGATCGTCCGGCCAGGGGTAGTAGCCCCAGTGCAGCCAGCCGTCAAAGCCCACTGCGCAGGAGTCGGCGATGTACTGCAGACCGATGCTGAGGGCGGTGAAGGCCGAAGGGAAGATGGCGTGCCCGGAACCGGTCTCGCCCATGATGACGGGCTTTTCTTCATGCCCTAGCATGCCAAAATTTTCCGCTTGTTGTTCCACGCTCAGGTCGGTGTCGTAGTAGGCATGGAAGTCCCAAAAATCCACCGCCTCGCTTTCGATCAACGGGGCCGTATCCACATACCAGTCCCCGCCGATACCGGTCGGGTTAGGGAATTGCGGCGCGAAGAAGCCTACGGTCACCAATCCTTGTGGGTCGTGCTGTTTGACGATCGCGGCCACCTCGTCTATATAAAAAAGCACGCCATCCACGACCATCTGGCGTTTTTGAGCTTCATCGGCCATGTCGTAGCTATTCCCGTTGGAAATGGTGACTTGGCCTTGGTCCAGCGATAGTGGGGGCACGTCTTTCCATAGCCACAGCTCATTGGTGAGCTGCCAGCCGAGTATGACCTCGAAGGGCGCTTCGCGCTCGACCATCCCGGCCATCAAGTCCTGCCAAAAGTGGCGTTTGATCTCTATCCCAGCCGGGTGCAGCCAATCGGCGTTGCGGTAGTCTTCAAACCCGAAGCGTTGATCGGCTGAATAGATCTGCTGGTCAAAGTACGCCCAGTAGCCGCCGTTCTCCGGCACCGAATTGGCGGTGAAGATGATGTAAATGCCTTCCTCACCGGCGATCTGCATCAGGTCGACCATGTTGTCGAGATAGGCGGGATTGAGGCCGCTACCGGCGGGGTTGCCGATGCAAAAAGGCCCGCTGCCGCAGGTATCGAAGAAGATGCGCACGGTGTTGTAGCCGTATTGGGCCAGGAGTCGGAAAGCTGCCCGCACCCGCTGTGGGTCGTAGACATTGGTGGCCATCAGGCGGTCTTCGTAACCCCCATGCTCCGCCCGGTAAAAGTCGACATAGTTGACGCCGCGGGCGACGAAAGTCTGGCCGGTGCGTGAGTTATAGAATTCGCCGCGACCCTCCACTACCCGGATCGCTATACGCGGCACATCCAAAGCCAAGCGTGGCGGAGTGTCAGCTGCGCTGGATTGCGTGTCAGGCTGGTTTGCTGTAGCGCCTGGCGAACAGGCAGCCAAAAGCAGGGCCAATAGACAAAGACCAAAGCCGTGTAAAGATCGCATTAGATACTTCTACTACCTAGCTTAAGTATATAGTACCCACCCCGCTGCTAACCTTACAGTCATCTACTTGACAGGTTCCATCAGTTCCCCACACGCGTCCAACATGCATAGAATAAAATACTGCCCATCATTGCGGGAAGCGAGGCGGCAATGCCGCCGAACGACCAAGCAATCTTGAAAGGTCACCGATTTGGCAGAGCGTTCATTGACTAGGCTTCGCCGCAATGACTAATGGAAGCCCATTTGAATTGTGGATACTCTTGATACAATAAGAATCTGGAGAGGTAAATGAAAGATTTAGAACAAAGATTGCTTGACTTAGCAACTCATCATGAAGAGTATCTAAAAGAGCAGCTTTCAAATACCGAGGGCACCAAGCAAGATTGGTATTCAATTATTCACGAACACTATGAACGCGAGCTACTACCTTCTTTGGAAGAAAACGATGAGGCCTTTGTAGAGTATTGGCCGTGTAGTTTTATTTGGGATGAGACTTCTCAATTGCGAACATATTCAACTAGATCCTACAGAGTGCTAAGAGGCTCGTACGGGACTGGATATCTGGCCGTTAGTTCTTTCGGTCTTTGCATATGTGTCTTTGACAAACTGTCAAAAGACTATCCTCCAGTACCTTCTAGCTTGGCCTATCAAGTGTTGTCTGGAGTTGGCGGTGAGCGAGATGATCGAAAACGCTATAAAGGTGATCAGATTTGGCGTATTTCTTTCGAAGAAATTCATGGAACGCACGCCGTTGATGAAAGAATATTGCGTGTCGTAACTACGACGGGGGAGTGGAAGATAGCACGACACTTTAAGGGAGATTTGGAGCTAATTCAAACTTCTATTTCAATGGGCAAAAATAATCTTTTCAGAAAAAATGAAGCTCTTGTGGCTGACAACACTAATAGAGAAATTTTGGCGACAATTGAAGAATTAGCAAAACTGCGAGAATCAGGCGCTATTTCTAACGATGACTATGAATCGCAAAAGAATAAATTGTTGGGGCGATTGAAATAAGAATCTAGACAAAAAACAGCCCCGTCATCTGGCGGGGCTGTTTTGATTTTACTTGGAAACTGCAGAGGCCTAGCGGCGCCCGCGGAACCCGCCGCGGTCCCCCCGGCCGCCATCGCGGCCCCCGCCGCGCCGGTCGTCCCGCCGGCCGCCGCCCCCACCGCTGGGTCGCCCGCCCTTGTCCTTCTCGCGGGCTTCCTCGGCCGTCCAGCCTTCCAGCACGGCCTGGCGGCTCAGGCGGATCTTGCCGCTGGGATCGATGTCGGTGATCATTACCGAAACTTCGTCGCCCATCTGGACTACGCTCTCCACGCTTTCCACGTGGCCGCTGTCCAGTTGCGAAATATGCACCAGGCCATCCGTGCCGGGCATGATCTCGATGAAAGCGCCAAAGTCGGTGATGCGTACCACCTTGCCGGTGTAGATGCGGCCGATCTCCGGCGTCTCGGTCAGCGCCTCGATGCGCTCGCGGGCGATCTGCGCCGCTTCGGCATTGTCCGAGGCGATGAACACGGTGCCGTCATCGGAGATGTCGATCTTGGCACCGCTTTCTTCCTGGATGGCCCGGATGGTCTTGCCGCCTGGGCCGATCACCGCGCCGATCTTCTCGACCGGCACCATCACAGTGGTGATGCGTGGGGCATGCGCTTTCAGGTCTGGCCGCGGAGCCGGCAGGGTTTCCAGCATTTTGTCCAGGATGTGCTTGCGCCCGGCCTTGGCTTGCTGCAGCGCCTCAGCCATCATCTGCGTGGTCAGGCCGGAGATCTTGATGTCCATCTGCAGGGCGGTGATGCCCTTGTCCGTGCCAGCCACCTTGAAGTCCATGTCACCCAGGTGGTCTTCAATGCCCTGGATGTCGCTGAGGATCTGGTACTTGCTGCCGTCCGTGATCAGCCCCATCGCAATCCCGGAAACCGGCGCCTTGATCGGCACGCCGGTGTCCATGAGCGCCAGGGTCGAAGCGCACACCGAGCCCATCGAGGTCGAGCCGTTGGAGGACAAGCACTCGGAGACCAGGCGCAGCGTGTAAGGGAATTCTTTTTCGGAGGGGATCACCGCCACCAGGGCGCGCTCAGCCAGCGCGCCGTGGCCGATCTCACGGCGGGAGGAGCCGCGCAGCGGCCGCGCCTCGCCGGTGGAGAAGGGCGGGAAGTTGTAATGATGCATGTAACGCTTTTCTTTGATCGGCGTCAGCGTGTCCAGCTCCTGGGCCTCGCGCGGCGTGCCCAGTGTGGCCAGGGTCAGCACCTGCGTTTCGCCGCGGGTGAAAATGCCGGAACCGTGCGCCCGCGGGCTGTAGTCCACTTCACACCAGATCGGGCGGATCTCGGTCGGGGTGCGGCCGTCAGGGCGCTTGCCTTGCTCGATGATCCGGCGGCGCACCACCGCCTTCTCGGCCGAGCCGTAGGCTTCTTTCACTTGCCCAGCCAGCTCGGCGTCGTCGCCAGCCAGTTCGGCCACCACCGTGTCGCGCAGCGCGTCAATGGCGCCGTATTGGTCACTTTTGCCGATCTGCTGGTCAAAGATCTGCTCCAGCTCAGCCTGGGTGCGTTCCAGCACCGTAGCCTTCAGGGCCTCGTCCACCTTGAAGCTCTGGTAGACGCGCTTGGGTTTGCCCACCTGCTCGGCCATCTGTACCTGCATATCAATGATCGGCTGCATCGCCTGGTGGGCGGCTTCCAGCGCGGCGACCATGGTGTCTTCGTCCACTTCGTTGGCGCCGCATTCCACCATCAGGATCGCGTCGCGCGTGCCGGCCACGCGCAGGTCCAAGTCGGAGACGGCCAGCTGCGAGTAGGTTGGGTTGATCACCAGTTGGCCGTCCACGCGGCCCACGCGCACCGCGCCCACCGGCCCGTTCCAGGGGATGTCGGAAATGCTCAGCGCCGCAGAAGCCGCATTGACCGCGATCACGTCGATGACGTTCTCTTCGTCGGCGGAGAGGGCATACATGATCACCTGCACGTCGTTGCGCAGGTCTTTGGGGAACAACGGGCGCAGCGGCCGGTCGGTCAGGCGCGCGGTCAGAATGGCGCCCTCGCTTGGGCGGCCTTCACGGCGGAAGAACGAGCCGGGGATCTTGCCGCCAGCGTACATGCGCTCTTCGTAATCCACGCTGAGCGGGAAGAAGTCGATCCCGCTGCGCGGGTTGGCCGACATGGTGGCGGTGGCGAGGATCAGCGTGTCGCCCAGGCGGGCGGTTACCGCGCCGCCGGCCAGTTGGGCGACCTTGCCCGTGGAAAATGTGAGGGTCTGGTTACCGACTTGGGCGCTAAAGTCTTTGGACTCGGGTTTCATAAATCTCCTTTTGCGAAGGCCGCAGCGCTTCGCACAGGCCCGTTAGCCCAGGAACTGGAAACTGGTCACAAGCAGGCTTATGAGCAAGTTCCAATGCCCTGGCCAACGAGCAGTGATGGGTTAAGTTAGAGGCAATTATAGTATTTTCTGCGCTGGAATGTCCTCCTGGAGCGGAACAAAAAAAGAGGCGGCCCGCATAAGCTGAGCCTATGCGAAGCCGCCTCTTTTTGAAGGCTAGGCCTTGCGGCGGATCTTGAGCCTATCCGCCAGCGATACATATTTGTCGTAGTCGTGCTTGCGCACATACTCCAGCAGGCGGCGGCGCTGGCCCACCAGCTTCAGCAGGCCGCGGCGCGAGGAATGGTCCTTGCTGTGGGTCTGCAGATGGCCGGTCAGCTGCTCAATGCGGCTGGTCAGCAGGGCAATCTGTACTTCAGGCGAACCTGTGTCGCCTTCGGCGCGCTTGTATTCGCCAATCACGGCTTGTTTCTTTTCTTGAGGTAAGGGCATGACGTTCTGCACTCCTTTTTGCAGGTCTCCAGGCAGCTAGCCAAGGCCAGCCTGCCGGTCAAGTCAACCATAAATTATACCTCAAGCTTGGCGAAAATCTAGAGCAGCGGCCGCAGCCGCGCCTGGCTGACCGCTGGTAGCACCTTGTACACTTGGCGCGCGATCCAGCGGCAGCCCGGGTCCAGATCCGGCTGCTGCAGGGCTTGCTGCAAGAAATATTCGGTCTCTTTCGGGCTTTGGCGGCCCAGCTCGCTCAGCAGGTCCGCCAGATCCGGGCGGATCTTGCGGTTGGCACTGCGCACCGGCGCCTCCAGCAAGGCGTAGATCGCCGGCAGGTTGGCGTAGCCCGGGCCTTGCAGCAGCTGCTGCAGGGCAGCCAGCGCCAGGCTTTGCTGGCGGTTGTGGCCGCCGGCCAGCAACTGGCCGGCCCAGGCGACCAGCGCTTCTGCGTGTTGCTTTTGCAGACCCTGCGTGCCGGCCTGGGCCAGTTCAGGGGCCAGCCAGGGTTCCTGGTTCTGCTGTGCCCAGGCGGCCAGGCGGGCAGTGACTTCGTGCGCCTCGGCCGGCGTGGCGCCCAGCAGGCGGGCGGCCAGCTGGCGCGTCTCGATGCTGCGCCGCGCCCAGAGCCCATCGGCCACCTGTAGTGCGGTGGCCGGGTCCTGCCCGGCCAACTGGCTCATCTCCAGTTGCAATTGGCGCAGCAGCGGAGTGGGCACCTCGTAGGTTTTGAGCACCGGCCGCAGTCCGCGCACTTCACCCAGGCGGTTGACCGGCATCGAGTAGGCTTCCAGCAGGCGTTCCAGCTCGCGTAAATAGCTGGGCGGATCGCTAAAGTGCTGGGACAAAAGCGCCGCCTCTTGTTTCAGGCGGCCCAGTTCAATGGTTGGCACAGGGTTATTCTACGATAGTCAGGGCGAAACCGTCGTAGCCCTTGCTGCCCACCGTCTGCAGCACGGCGCTGTCACCACGGTTGCCCAGGGCTTGCAGCAGGCTGCGGGCGCCCTGGCTGCTGGCGTCGGTGCCGTTCAGCACCTGGCCACTGCGCACCACATTGTCGCTGAGGATCAGGCCGCCCTTGCGCGTCAGCCGGCGCGCCCAGTCGAAGTAGGCGGGCAGGTTGGCTTTGTCGGCGTCCAAGAAGCACAGGTCAAAGCCGGCTTCATACTCCGCCAGCAGGGTGGGCAGCGTTTCCAGCGCCGGGCCCACATGCAGCCTGACGCGTTCACTCACTCCAGCCGCGGCAAAGTTGGCGGCGGCCACCTCGGCGTGCCTGGCTTCTGCCTCCAGCGTGACCAGCTGGCCGTCGGCGGGCAAGGCCCGCGCCAGCCAAATGCCGCTGTAACCGCCCAGCGTGCCCAGCTCCAAAATGCGCCGCGCACCGATGGCGCGGGCCAGGATGTGCAGGAACTGGGCCTGCATGCGCGAGACCTGGATGGCGGGCAGTCCGGCCGCTTCAGCGGCCGCCAGGGCGGCAGATAGGGTCGGGTCGTCCGGTGCCAGAAGCTTTTCGAGGAAATCGTCCACTTGCTGCCAGGTAGGATTGTCCATGCGTTCTCCGTGTGATGCTAAAAATCGGCCTGAGTTAGGCTGGCATACTTTCAAGCAATCGTAGCATAATCCTGCCATGGCAGGCTGGTCAGGACGAGTAGTCGCCTACGAAGAGGGCTTATGTTGATGGTAAAGCGTGCATGCTTGGTATGGATACTTGGTCTTTGTGCCTGTGGTCCTGCGCCGGCCGCACCAACAACCGCGGCTGCCCCGCTCGAAGTTACTGTGACCACCCAGACCGATTTTGTGGGCGCAGTCCAGGGCTGGGTCACGCAGGCCGGCACCAGCAACCCGGTGCCCTTCGCCTTTGTGCAGGCCCGCAACGATCGAGGTGTGACCGTAACGGTCTTTTCGGACGGAGATGGCCGCTATGCCCTGCCGGGTCTGGCGGCTGGGGATTATGTGATCTCCTCGCATGGGTTTGGTTATCAATATTCCCTGCCGCACAATGTCACAATCACCTCCGCCGCTGCGCTTGAGATCGACCTGAGCCTGCCGCCCACCGCGGACATTCGCGACCAGGTCAGCGGTGCCGAATGGCTAAGCGTCCTGCCGGACGATGCCCAAACCCGGCAGTTCATTTTGGACTGCCAGGGTTGTCACCAGCTCGGCTGGCCGCGTAAGGCCTACAATGGCTGGCCCACGGAAACCCAGTGGCAAGCGTCCATCCGCAAGATGCTGAGCTTTTACGGACCGCAGAGCGGGTTCCCGATCATCGGGCCTCTGGATGTGGAGGAAACGGCTGCCTGGCTGGCGCACTATCTGACTGCGGAAACCCAGCCGCCGCTGCCGCAGCCTGTGACCGCCCAGGCCGCCAAGGTACGCATGACCGAGTATGACTTCCCAGGCGCTGGCCCTCACGACCTGGTGCTCGACTCAAACGGTCAGATCATCATTACCGGCATGTTCAGCCACAACATGTATTTGTTGGACCCGGAGAGCGGCGAATTTACCCGCTATGCTTTAAAGCCCAACGCCAACCCCCGCGCGTTGGAACTGGATGCTGAGGGGAACTGGTGGATCGTCTTTGGCAGCCCGCACCAATTGGCTCTCTTTGACCCGCTCACCGCGGAATTCGAAACCTACTCTATTGACATGTACGCGCACAGTGTCGCGCTCGATTCCGAAGGCAATGCTTGGGTTAATGGGCATTTCCTCTCCGACCCGGGCAAGGTCATCCGGGTCAGTCCGGATGGTTCTCGCTTGGTTTTTGACATCCCAGACAACAACGTTTCCAACCTGGCCGGACTGCCGATCTCTTACGAGATTCGGGTAGGTCCGGACAACATGGTGTGGGTCTCAGACTTGAATTGGAACCGGATCTATAAGCTGCATCCTGAGACTCGCGAAGTGGCTTACTATGAGTTCCCGCATGATACCAGTGGTCCGCGGCGGTTTGATATTGATGCTGACGGCAAACTGTGGATCCCCGAGTTTTCCGGCGGCCGCCTGGCGATGTTTGACCCGGGCACGGAAACCTTTACGGAGTGGGAAGTGCCCACCAAGAATGCTGAGCCCTATGTGGTTAAGATTGACCACCAGCGCGGCCTGGTCTGGATCGGCTATGCGGCCGGCAACCGCGTGGCCAGTTTTGACCCGCTGACCGAAACTTTTGTGGAATATCCGCTGCCCACGCCGTATGCCCTGATCCGGCATATGGCCATTGACAGTGGCAACGGCGACATCTGGGTCAGTTATCACCATGTGCCCACCTCAGACGACAAGATCGTACGTTTGCAGTTTGGGACTTAGCTGCCTTTAGCGATGCGAGCCTCGGCCAGCTGGATGTAATCCCGGCTGGTTTCGTAGCCTACATAGTTACGGCCCGCTTTGCGGGCTGCCAGTGCTGTGGTGCCGCTGCCCATGAACGGGTCCAGCACCACGTCGCCTGTAAAGCTGTACAGCTGGATCAGGCGGGCCGGCAATTCTTCGGGGAAGGGGGCCGGGTGGCCGACGCGCCGGGCGGACACCGCCGGAAAGCTCCATACGCTTTTGCTGTTCTGCAGGAAGTCTTCTTTGGCGATGGTGTCTTCACCGCCGGCTGGTTTGGCCCGGCCAAAGGCGCCCTTGCTAAAGACCAGGATGTATTCATGCACATCGCGCAGGGTGGGGTTGCTGGCGGATAGCCAGGACCCCCAAGCCGTAGAAGCGCTGGCGCTGGAGCCTTTGTCCCAGATGATCTCGCCGCGCATCAGGTACCCCAGGGCCAGCATATCCTGGATGATGTAGGCATGCAGCGGAATGTAAGGCTTGCGACCTAAATTGGCCAGGTTGATGCAGGCCCGCCCGCCGGGGGCCAGGACGCGGCAGGTCTCGGCCCACACTCGGCGCAGCAAGGCCAAGTAATCTTCCAGATTTAGGTCCTGGTCGTATTCTTTGCCGGCGTTGTAGGGGGGCGAGGTGACCATCAGATGCACGCTGCCGTCAGGCAGTTCCGGCATGTGCTCGCTGCTGTGGCCGAAAATACGGTTGTGTGCGGTTGCGGGAAGGGGGTTTTCGTTGAGGCTATCGGGAGTTGGCGGGTTCTGTTGGCTGTATAGGGCGCTGTTGTAAAAAGTGGTGGCATCGTGGTTGACGCGCCCGGCGGTGCCAAACGCGGAACTGCGTGTGCCTTTGCGGTCTGTCTTCTTCCCGGCCACGGCTTCACTGTAACCCAAAGCGCGCGGCGCGGCAAGTTGAGAGCCAACCTAAGGTCGGCTTGCCGACCTTAGGTTAGTTCGGCCAGATAGCCCCGGCGCGCACCACACCGCCGGGCGGCACATCGCCCTTGACCGTGGCGCTGTTGCCCACCCGGGCGCCGGCGCCAATCTTGACCCCCAGGTTGACGGTGACGCCCATGCCGATCAGCGCGCCCTGGCCCACCTGCACCCCCCCTGCCAGGATGGCGCCAGGCGCCAGGTTAACCATGTCCGCCAGCACGCAATCGTGCGAGACGACGGCGCCGGTGTTGATGATGCCGCCAAAGCCGATTTGCGCATCTGAGCCGATGTAGGCATGCGGGAAGACCTGCCCACCGTCATTGAGCTGGACGCTGGGTTCCAGCACGGCACTGGGGTGCACCAGGCTGGGGAATTCAAAGCCGGCCCCGCGCAGGATTTCGAATACGTGTATGCGGCTGCTCATCGCGCCAATGCCGCCCACGGCGTTGGCGGCCAGCCGGCTGCCCGCGGCGCGCAGCGCGCTGAGCAAGCCCTGGCCGCCCAGCACGGGCACATCCAGCACCTGCTCGCCGGGCTGGCGGCCGTCGTCCAGTACGCCGGCCGGTGTGTAGCTTCCGGCGGCGCGCATCAAGTCGATGACCGCCTTGCCGTGACCGCCGCCGCCGTAGACCAATACGGCGTTGCTGGCGGCCACGCCGGGCGGAATTTCACTATCTGCGGCTTTGGCCCCGCCCAGGGCTGCGCGCACTTGCGCCTCGGTGATGATCGGCCCGACCGGCAATTGGCTCAGGTCCAAGCCTTCTTGCTGCGCCAACAGCAAGGCGGGCTGGGTGATGCGCAGCCCTTCCGGAACTTCGCCGGGCTGGCTGCGCTTCTCTTCGGCCTTGGGGGCTTCCCAGTCCGGGGTGGGCGCCAGGTAGCAGAATAAGGCCCCGGCGCGCAGCTTGCCGCCGGGTTGGGCCTGCAGGCCGGCCACAAAGCCGTCCGCCTCGGCGATCAGCTCGAAGGTGGACTTGGTGGTCTCCAGCGTGGCCAGCAGCGTACCGCTCTTTACCGCCTGGCCGTGTTTAACGTGCAATGCGGCCAGATGGGCTTCATTTTCGTTGGGGTTGATCAGCGGGATGGTGACCGCCAAGGCTGCGCTCATATCTGGCGCGGTTATACCATTCTTTGCGCGGTTGCCAGGATGTCCTCAACATCCGGCAGGGCGGCTTCTTCCAGTGGGCGTGAGGCGGGGATGGGCGCGTCGGGGGCGGCCAGGCGGGCGGCCGTCTTGAGGCCGCCCGGGAATGCCTGCGCGGCGCGGGCCAGCACCTCGGCGCCCCAGCCCAGGGTGTAGCTGCCTTCTTCTATGGCCAGCAGCCGGCCGCTCTTGCTCAGCGAGGCGGCCAAGGCCGCGTCCAGTTCGCCGCCGGCTGCCAGAGGGGCCAGTTGGGCCGGCACCACCAGTTCGCAGAAAATCTCGTGTTCAAAGGCCAGGCGCAGCTGCGCCTGGCGGGCCAGCTCCGCCATGTAGCCATAGGCGGTCAGGGTCAGAGCGGGGGCCGACGCGCCTCTGAGTCGCAGCGTGTGCGTGGCCGCATACGCTGCGGGGGGAGTGTGCAATTCGATCTCGAAATCTTGCAAGTCTTCGGTCGTCAGAAGGGGCTGCAAATACAACAGCTTGTTCTCTATAAAGAAGACTGGGCCGTCATCTTCGAAGATCGCCCGGCGCAGCAGCTCTCCGGGGTCGCTGAGGGAATTGGCCGCCAGGACGCGCAGGCCGGGCACTCCCAAAAAGAGCTTTTCCAGCGTTTGGCTGTGGGTGGGGCCGTAGCCGCGACGGCCGCCCATCGGCGTGCGCACCACCAGCGGCACGTGGACTGCCCCGCCATACATGCTGCCAAATTTGCTGATACTGTTGATGATCTGATCGGCGATCAGCGTGCTGAAGTCACCGAACATGATCTCCACCACCGGGCGCAGGCCGCGCAGCGCCATGCCCGCCGCCACGCCGGCCAGCCCGGCCTCAGAGACTGGGCTGGTCCAGACGCGTTCGGGGTAGGCGGTCGAAAGCCCCTGGCTGACCTTGAAGGCGCCGCCGTAGGGGTCCAGCACATCCTCGCCCAGCAGGTGGACGCGCGGGTCCTGGAAGGCAGCGTGCAGGCCGCGGTTGAGGGCTTGCAGTACGCTGGTCATGGGAGCGCCACCGGGAAGGGGTCGGCCTCGGCCTGAGCAAAGGCGGCGGCCACCTCGGCCTGTACCTCGGCCTCCAGGGCGGCGCGTTGGGCCTCGGCCAGTTTGGGGGCCAGCAGCGCCAGCGGGTCGCGCTGCTGGCGGATGCTGGCCATCGCCGCTTCGTCGCGGGTGTCGTCGCCCTTGGAGTGCGGGCCAAAACGCTGGGTGTCCAACACCAGCGCCCGCGGACCGGGCGCGGCCCGCAGCGCGGCGAACTCCGCTTCGGCGGCTGTATGGATTTCCAGTACATCGCTGCTATCCAGCCGCTGGCATGGGATGCCGAAGGCGTTGAAACGGGCTGCGATGTCGCCGGCCAGGGCCAGCTCGATGGGTGTGGTTTGGGCGATGTGGTTGTTTTCCACCACGAACAGGACCGGCGCGCCCCACAGGCTGGCCATATTGAGGCTCTCGTAGACCGTGCCTTCGCCCAAGGCTCCATCGCCCAGGAAGAGGAGCGCCACGGCCGGGCTGCCTTTGGCCTTCTCGGCCAGGGCGGTCCCCACGGCGATGGGCGCTGTGCTGCCCAGCACCCCGTTGGAATAGAAATTGCGCCAGTGCAGGTGCTGTGAGCCGCCCAGGCCGCCGCACACGCCGGTGGCCTTGCCCATCAGTTCGGCGAACAGGGCCCGCAGGTCGCCACCGTAGGCAATGAAGTGCCCGTGGCAGCGGTGGTTGCTGAAGACGATGTCTTGCGCGCCGAGGTGGGCCAGCACGCCGGCCGCGTTGGCCTCCTGCCCAATATAGGTATGTGTGGTGCCGTAGAAAAGACCCTTGGGGAAGGCATCCAGTACGGTTTCTTCGAAGCGGCGGATGCGGTACATCTGCCGGTACAGGCCGGCCTGGTCTGGCATGGGCGGCATTATACTCGCCGCCCTTCCTGGCCCTGGCTGCCCATAAATTCCACCGCAGTGGCGTTGCCGGGCTGGTTGATACCCTCGCGGCGCAGCACCTTCAGTGGGGTCAGCAGCAAGATCTTGAGGTCCAGCCACAGCGACCAGTGGTCCACATACCATACGTCCAGGGCGAACTTGTCCTCCCAGGAAACGTTGTTGCGCCCGTTGACCTGCGCCCAGCCGGTCAGCCCGGGCAGCGCCTGCATGCGGCGCGCCTGCTCGGCGGTGTAGCGGTCCAGGTAGCGCATCAGCAGCGGCCGCGGCCCCACCAGGCTCATCTCTCCGCTCAGCACATTGTATAGCTCGGGCAACTCATCCAGGCTGGAGGCGCGCAGCAGGCGGCCCAGCACGGTCAGCCGTTCGGCATCCGGACGCAGTTCGCCGTCCGGCCCGCGCAGGTCTTTCATCGTGCGGAATTTGTAGAGGGTAAAGGGCAGGCCGCGGTAGCCAGGGCGTTCCTGCCGAAAGAGCACCGGCCGCCCCAGGAAGAGGCGCACTAGCAGCGCCACCAACCCCGCCAGGGGCAATGCCAAGGGCAGCGCCAGCAGGGTCAGGCTGATGTCTAAGATACGTTTGCTGCGGGGGATGCCCGCAGGCAGCTTGGTTGGCGCCACATTCAAATTCTATCAGGCAGGCACATGCCGCTCAGGCGCCGAACATGCGCTCGATCGCCCTGGCATAGATCGCCTTGGCCGTGGCGCGGTGTTCCGGCTGGCTGCGCACAAAATGCTCCATCATCACACCGGAGTTGATCTCCAGCACGCGGTGTTCGCCTTGCACCTCGACAATATCCACCGAAGCGAAGCGGATGTTGATCGCTTGCTGCGCTTGGCGCGCTAGACGGCTCAGTTGGCTGGCTAAGGGGCCATCGCCCAGCTGTTGCGGGCTGGAGCCGGCGCCCAGGTTGTGCTTCCACCCCAGCAGCACTTCTTCGCCCACAGCAGGCACCGTTTGCAGATCGTTCTGTTTGTTTTCGATGGCTTGCCCGGCGGCCTCGGCGGACAGCTGCCCGCCAGCCTGCGCAGCCTGAATCAGCTGCATCAGGCTGGCCTGCCCGTCACCGACCACGTGGGGGCGGCGCTTGGTGTAGAGCAGCTGCAGTTCCCCGTCCAGCATGATGGCGCGGAACTCCTGGTCGATCTCCAGATAAGGCGAAAAGCTGATGCCGCGGTGTTTCTGAAACAAGGTGTACACGGCCAGCTCCAGTTCGGCCACGTTGTTCACCAGGGTTACCCCCAGGCCGCCCGTGCCCGCGTTGGGCTTGCATACCAATGGATAGCCGAATTCCTCTGCGGAGGCCAACATGGCAGGCCAGTTGCCTTTGGCAGAAACGTAGCCGCTCAGCCGCGGGTGCAAAAATAGGCGATGCGGAACATTGGCTATCCCTTGATGGGCCAACAGGTCGGCGATGGCGGCTTTGTCCCCGGCCAGTAATTCGGCGGTGGCTGAGTTGATCTCGAAGTTGTAGCCAAAGATATGGCGGGTGGCCCCGTTCTTCTCCAGGCGCAGGATCCAGTCGTGCGAAAAACAGGTCAGGCCGTATCTTTGGTCTGCGGCAATCTCTTTAATCAGCTCGACCAGGACGCGTTGGCTGTTGGCTTCTGTCATGCGGCTGATTGTAACGGCAAGCGGAAAGAGAAAAGCCTGCCACCTGGCAGGCTTTTCTGCTCCACGGAGGAGGAGCTATGACTGTTAGTTGGCCGATGCGTCCATCTGGCGGATGACCATCACCACTTTGCCTTGCACCTGCACGGCGCGCGGGTTATCCACAATGATGGGCTGCATGGTGGGGTTAGCGGGTTGCAGCCGAATGCCGCCGTTTTCCTTGTAGAAGTACTTCAAGGTGGTCTCGTCGCGGTCGGTGAGCCATACGGCCACCATTTCGCCGTTGCGGGCGTCTTGCGAGCGTTTCATGACTACGATGTCGCCATCATTGACCATGGCGTCGATCATCGAGTCGCCCTGCACTTCCAGAGCGAACAGGTCTTCTTCTTTGTCGCCGGGGGCCAGCAGGCTGCGGGCGATTTCCACGCCGCTTTCCGGGTCGTAGTAGCCGAAATCAGAGGTGGGCACCGGCATGGGTTCGCCGGCCACGATGCGACCGATCACCGGCACGCGGATCAGGTCCTCGATGGCGCTGCGCACCTTCTCGGCGGCTTCCTCCAACTGTCCGGTGAGGCCCTTGACCAGACGTACGCCGCGCGAGATCTTGCGGTCGCGCTCAATGTAACCCTCTTCTTCCAACTGGTTTAAATAGTAATTAACCACGGAGGTCGAGGAGATGCCGGTTTGTTTGCCAATCTCGCGGATGGAGGGTGGGTAACCGGTTTCGGTCTGGTACTTCTCCAGCACCTCCAGGATCTTCTTATGTCGTTCGCTCAGCCCCTTGCGGCGTTTGGCCATCATCATTTTGGCTCTCCTCGCAAAAATTCGTTCATTTGTGCTAAAACTATACACGAACGCCCGTTCTACGTCAAGTTGTTTGCGCGGCCTATTGTTTTCCCAAAAGCTGTGCAATAATACGCGTTCCCCATCATCTACAGCCTATTCTCAGGAGCAAGATGCAGAAAAATGCCATTCTGATCACTGGCGCCGCCGGAGAAATTGGCCAGGCGTTACTGGCCGAGTTGGCCGCCGGGGGCAAAAGCCCGCTGGTGACCCTGGACCTGCAAGCCATGCCAGCGGGGGCACAGCCCAGCCAGCATGTGCAGGGCAGCGTGGCGGATGCAACCCTATTGGCAGGTTTGGCTGAGCAATACCGGTTTGCCCAGATCTTTCATCTGGCTGCCTTGCTTTCCACCAGCGCAGAGCGCAAACCGGCCCTGGCCCACCAGGTCAATGTGGATGCCAGCCTGCTGCTGCTGGAGCTGGCTGCCCGCCAGTCCATGGAGGGCGGCCAACCGGTGCAGGTGATTTTTCCCAGCTCGATCGCCGTGTATGGATTGCCTGACCTGGCGGCTAAAGCGACGCACGCCAAAGTGGGCGAAGGCGACTTTAATGACCCCACCACGATGTACGGCTGCAATAAGCTGGCCGTGGAAAAATTGGGGGCGTATTACTCCAACCAGTACGGGCAGCTGCAGGCGGAGGTCCTCACCCGGCTGGACTTTCGCTCCCTGCGCTTCCCGGGGCTGATCAGCGCCCACACCGCGCCCACGGGCGGCACCAGCGACTACGGACCGGAGATGCTGCATGCCGCCGCCCAGGGCCAGGCCTATGCCTGTTTCGTGCGGCCGGACACCACCATCCCCTTCATGGCCATGCCGGACGCCGTGCGCGCCCTGCTGGGGCTGGCCGCTGCGCCGGCTGCGGCGCTTGGCCGCCGCGCCTACAATGTGGGCGCCTTCAGCCTGTCAGCCGAAGCCTTTGCCGGCCAGGTGCAGACCGCCTTCCCCGGGGCCAAGATCAGCTATGCGCCCAATGCAGCCCGCCAGGGCATTGTGGACAGCTGGCCGCTGGATGTGGACGACCGCGCCGCCCGCACCGACTGGGGCTGGGCGCCCGAGTATGACCTGCAGCGTTGTTTTGATGAATACTTGGTGCCGAATATCAGGGAGCGTTACGAGTAGCTTATTAGGCCGACAAGGAGTTCAAATTCGATCGCGAAGGGGGCGTAGCATGTTACGCCCTTATTCAATCTGACACAGACTATGGCCAGGGCGGCTTGCTTGCTAACCCAAACCAAGTTCGATTTTGTGAAATGAGAGACCAGAATGCCAATTATTGATTGGCCAATTCACTATTTGCCCAAGTACTGCACAAACTTATTGTTCTCATCCACCAGGATAAAGTGCGTTTCCACAGGGGTGTCGGTAATTTCGAAGGCGATAATGATGATCTCTTCGCCAGGCTTGATCAGATGTGCGGCGGCGCCATTCATCGTGATCTCTCCGCTGCCGCGCGGGCCCACGATCACATAGGTTTCCAGACGCGCTCCGCTGGTGTTGCTGACCACCAGCACTTTTTCACCCGGCCACAGCCCGGCCTTTTCGATCAGGTCCTCATCAATCGTGATGCTGCCGACGTAGTTCACATCCGCGTCGGTGACGATGGCTTTGTGGATCTTAGAGCGTGCCAGAATGCGCATTGCGTTCTCCTTGGGCGGCTATTCTACTCGGCTCAGCAGATGGGCGCAGCATGAGTCTGGGCCATTCAGCCCGGCTGGCATCGCTATAATTGCGCCTTGTGAATGACCGCCTGTTCAAGACCCTGGGCTTGCTGACGCTGCTGTGGCTGACCGGCTGCCGGGTCACTTTTGCACCGCCGTCGCCCACCGAGGCGCCAACGCCATTGCCCAGCCCCACGCCCACCCCGGTGTGGTTCCCGCCCACCGCGCAGCCCACCAGTTTCCCCACGCCGCAGTTGCAACCCACGACAGACATGCGCCCGGGCATTGGCGACTTGCTGCTGGAGGACGATTTTAGCGACGCAGCGCTGTGGACCACCGGGGGCGAGCGGGATGCGGTGGTGATCGTCTCCAACAATACCGTGCACCTCACGCTCAACCTGGGCCGCAATTACTTGTTTAGCACGCGCGCCCAGCCGGTTCTGGGCAATTTCTATACCGAGATCACCGCTGAGCCCAGCCTGTGCCGGGGTGGGGATGAATACGGCCTGCTGCTGCGCGTCCAGAATGGCGACCACTACCGCTTCGCCCTGAGCTGTGACGGGAGCGCCAAGGTGGACCGCTACCTGGGGGGGAGCCTGACGCGCCATGCAGGCTGGGCCAGCAACCGCATTATCCCCAGCCTGGCCCCCAGCAGCGTACGGCTGGGGGTGTGGGCGCGCGGCAGCCAAATGCATTTCTTTGTGAATGACATGTATTTCTTTAGCGTGAGTGATACTCAGCTCTACCAGGGCACCCTGGGTGTGTTCGTGCACACCTCGGGGGAGGGGGATGTCTCGGTGAGTTTTTCGGATTTGCGCGTCTGGGCGCTGGAGTAGAATCAATTGATGAGCGACGGTTCAACTTCTGATTGAAGAAGAAATCCGCCGCGAACAAGCTGACCCGGCCTTCCAACAAGCATTATGCGCGGCGTGCAGGGAATACGAGCTGGATCAGGTGCTTACTGAAGAGGAATTCGACCAAGAGTTTGATTTGTAGGGGCCGGTCTCAGACCGGCCCTGCTGGTACGCTTGTTACTCGCCCAATCGGGCGGGTCACAGACCCGCCCCTACAACCAAAGACTAAGATTGCTTCGTCGGCCCTGGCTTCGCCGGGCCTCTCTCGCAATGACAGATGGTTTCTCTGTCAACTGTAGACTGTCAAACTGTCGGCTGGTCTGACTTGACTTTCCCGTTCAGACCCTGTATGCTAGCCCGGTCTTATCCACTAGCAACTTTATTCGGCAGTCGCCGCTGTTCTTGTCTGAACTTAGTCTTATTTCTCTGTTCATTCCCAAACACCCGCTTGACTTCTGAATAACAAAGGAATATATGCAATTCACTGAGTTCAACCTTGATGCTCGCCTTCAAGTGGGCATCCAACGCGCCGGTTTCGTGCAACCCACGCCGATCCAAGCCCAGGCCATTCCCTTGGCCCTGCAAGGCGCAGACATCATCGGCACGGCCCAAACCGGCACAGGCAAGACCGCAGCTTTCGTGCTGCCTTTGCTCAACAAACTGCTGGACGGCCCGCGCCGCCAAACGCGCGCCCTGATCGTCACCCCGACCCGTGAACTGGCCGAGCAGATCCACGAAACCGTGAAGCTGTTGGCCACCGGCACGGGTCTGCGTTCGGTCACCGTCTACGGCGGCGTGGGCGCCCGCCCGCAGGCCCAGGCGCTGCGCAACGGCACCGAGATCATCGTGGCCTGCCCCGGTCGTTTGCTCGACCTGGCAGGGCAGGGCGCGGCGCGCCTCGACAAGGTCGAAGTGCTGGTGCTGGACGAAGCCGACCGCATGTTTGACATGGGCTTCCTGCCCGATGTGCGCCGCATCCTCAAGCTGGTCCCGGACCAGCGCCAGACGCTGTTCTTTTCTGCCACGTTCCCCAAAGAAGTGCGTGAACTGGCCGAACAGGCCCTGCACGACCCGCAGCGAGTGGCAGTCGGCATCAGCGCTCCGGCCCATACCGTTTCGCATGCGCTGTACCCGGTTTCGAACGGCGCCAAGACGCGCTTGTTGGTGGAACTGCTGACGCAGTCGGCCGCCAACTCCGTACTGGTCTTTACGCGTACCAAGCACCGCGCCCAGAAGGTGGCCCGCCAGCTGGAGACGTCTGGCTATCGCGTCACCAGCCTGCACGGCAACCGCACCCAGGGTCAACGCCAGGCGGCGATCAAGGGCTTCCGCGAAGGCCGCTTCCAGATCATGGTGGCTACCGACATTGCCGCCCGCGGCCTGGATATTCAGTCGATTTCGCATGTGATCAACTACGATATGCCGGATACCACGGATGCTTACATCCACCGCATTGGCCGCACCGGCCGGGCGGAACGCAGCGGCGACGCTTACACCCTGGTGACGCCAGAAGACAAAGCGGCCTTGCGCAGCCTGGAGCGTGTGCTGGGCAAGCCGATCGAGCGCCGCAAGTTGGAAGGCTTTGACTACGGCAGTGAACCACAGCTGGCTGCCACCGGGCCGGAGCCCGCATTCCCCCGCGGCGCGCGCCGCCCTCAGCGCAATCGGCGTGGGGAAGACTACGCCAAGCGTCTGGCTTCCTATCGCTAATGGAGAATTCAAGTCAAGCTCGCGCCGCTACGGCGCGGGCTTGACTTTGTAACTCTTTAGGCTACACTCCTATCGGAGTTATCACCTTTCTATGAAACTGACCGCCCGTAGTGAATACGCCTTGCTGGCTTTGGTGTACCTGGCGCGCAACAGTGAGATCTCACACATCCCTGTGGAGACGATCGCCAAGGCGCAGGGTATCCCACCGCGCTTTTTGGAGCAGATTTTGCTTTCGCTGAAGCGCGCACACGTGGTGCGCAGTGTGAAAGGCCAGCGCGGCGGCTACAGCCTGGCCCGCCCGGCCAACGAGATCTTTCTGGCAGATATCATCCGCGTCTTTGACGGCGCCTTGGCGCCCACCGAATCGGTGAGCAAGAATTTTTACGAAGCCACCCCAGTGGAAAAAGAAGAGGGATTGCTGCGGGTCTTCCGCGATATTCGCGACTACACCTCAAACAAGATGGAAACGACTTCCCTGGCAGATGTGGTTGTGTCATAACTGCTGCAGTTGTTCCAGCAGTTTTTCCAAGCGAACCACGCCGTAATTGGCGTGTTTCATTTCCCCCTGACGATTAAACAAATAGGTGGTAGGCACACTCAGCACTCCCCAGCGCGAGGCCAGCTCCGGCTGGGCCTGGGCGTCGATCTCGATGACCTCAAGCTCAGCTCCTAAACTTTGTTTGGCGCCTTGGATCGCCGGGCGCTGGATGGTCTTGCAGGGTATGCAGGCCGGCGTGGTGAAGTAAACCAGCACCTTGCCGGCAGGCCCAGCCGGGCGCAGCTCAGACAGTTGAGCTGCGCCGCGGCGGGCCGCCTGCCGGGTGAGGACACGCAGCGCAGCCCAGCCGGCGGCGATGATCACCGCCGCCAACAGAGTGCGCCATAGCAAGTCTGGCATGCTAGCTGGCCCTGGGCTTCATCCCGGGGGTCACGCCAGCCGGAGGCTGTTTGCTGAACCCGGGTACCTGGAGGCGAGCCAACCAGTAGTAGATAGCACAGCCGACGCAAAAGCCGCCGAAAGCGTTCAGCGCGGCCAGACCCACCACCAGCCACACCAGCACCCAGCCGCTGGCTGAGCCGCTGAACAGCAACACAGCCCCAATCCCCAGGACGAAGAAGCCGATCGTCTGGGCGAAGCGATGCGGTTCGGGGTTGTCATCCAGCACATCCGGCTTCAGCAGCCCGGCGGGTTTGAGCACCTTTTGGTACAGGGGCAGGAAACCCGGCACCTTGAGCAGGCTGCCAATCCCCATCACCGCCGCCACAAAGGCCGCCAGCCAGGGCTGGTTGAGGATGAAAGCCAATATGCTCAGAGCGATGATGGTGAGCTGGTTGGCTTTTAATGCGGCGTGGTCCACTTTTTGAAGTTTGTTTGTCATCTTGCGCTCCGGGTTAGTTGTGGCTGCCTTTGACGGTCTCGTATCCGGCCATCATCCAAGCCTGGATGCCGTCGCGCAGCATGTAGAGGTTTTGGTATCCCTGGCGCTCCAGCAGCGAGATGGCCACGGTGGAACGCGAGCCGGCCTTGCAGTGCACCACCAAGGGGCTGTCCTTGGCGGGCAACTGCTCTGGGCTGGCGTGGGGCAGCCAACCTGCTTCCAGGTGCTGCGCTCCCGCCAGGCGGTTGGCTTGGAATTCATGTTTGAAACGCACGTCCAGGATCTCCGGCGGGCTGGCCTGCTCCAGCCAGTCCTTTAAGCGCTCGGCGCCCAAGTTCTCCACGCGGTTGACGGGGTAGCCGGCGGCTTCCCAGGCGGTCAGGCCGTTCTCCAGGAATCCCACGAAGTTGTCGTAGCCGATGCGGATCAACTGCAGCACCGCCTCACGGCGTTCTGTGGGCGCCTCTCCCACAATGATCAGTTTGGCATCGGGCGGGATGACCCAGCCGGCCCAAGCGCACAATGGGGTGAAGACCGGGATGCCGTAGGCGTTGGGGATGTGTTTGGCCAAGTAACTTTCGCTGTCGCGCACATCCAGCAACAAGGCGCCTTCTTCCAGGGCCTGGGCCACTTGTTGGGCGCTGAGCGGCGTGAGTTCCGGCACGCCACCCAGCACCCGCGCACCGGCCCGGTTCACGGCCGGCAGGCGCTCGTAGTGGCTGGGGAAGCTGGAGAGGTGCGCCAGCGCTTCCGTGACGAACAAGTCTTCCTGGTCATACTTGAAGAAGGGGTTCTCCTGGCGCTCCTTGGCCATGGTCGAGGCACGTTCCGAGCTGGTGGTGGTATTGCAGAAGGAGCCGGCTCCGTGGGTGGGGTACACCACAACGGCGTCCGGCAGGCCGGCCAGTTTGTGATGCAGGGTGTTGAAGAGGTCCTGGGCCAGGGGGCGCGTATTGTGCTCGCCGTGCAGGTCAGTGCGGCCAGTGCCGCCGACGATCAGCGAGCCGCCGCTGAACAGCATCAGCGGCTCCGACTGGTCCTGGAGGTAGGCCAGGAAACTGATGTGCTCTTTGCTGTGGCCGGGCGTGGCCAGCACTTCCAATTCCACATCACCCAGGGAGATGCGGTCGCCTTCGGCCAGGGGCAGATGTGGGAACAGTGAACCGCCTGCCGCGCTGACAGCGATCTGATAGTCAGTTGAGCCGCTTTGCTGCAGGGCGTGCCCCAACTCGTGCACGCCGGAGATGAAATCCGCGTGCAGATGGGTTTCCAGGCCGTAGACGATCTGCAAGCCGCGTTCCTGGGCCGCCTGCAGGTATTTTTCCACATCCCGCTCCGGGTCGATCACGGCGGCCAGGCCGCTGGCCGCAGAGGCGATGATGAAAGAAGAATTGCCCAACTCAGGATTTACGAACTGTTTGACAAGCAGTTTGCTCATATATTTTTCCTTCGATTTGATTTATTTTTCAATGGGCGAGTTGACCAGATTGCCCCACTCGGTCCATGAGCCATCGTAGTTGCGCACTTGGGGATATCCCAGCAACTGGGTCAGCACAAACCAGGTGTGGCTGGAACGTTCCCCGATGCGGCAGTAGGTGATGATGTCTTTGTCGGGGGTAAAGCCCTGAGCCTGGTAAAGGGCTTGCAGCTCCTCAACGGACTTGAAGGTGCCGTCCTCGCGCACGGCACTGGCCCAGGGGATGTTCTTGGCGCCGGGGATGTGCCCGCCGCGCAACGAGCCTTCCTGCGGATATTCCGGCATGTGTAATTTTTCGCCGGAGAACTCGGCGGCGGAGCGCACATCCACCAGGGGCAGGCCCTGGTCCTGGTGGGTAAGCACCTGGTCGCGGAAGGCACGGATGCTGACGTCGTCGCGGGCCGGGGCGCTATAGCTGCCTTTGGAGAAGCTGGGCACCTCGGTGGTGTAAGGGCGGCCTTCGGCCTCCCACTTCTGGCGGCCGCCGTCCAGGATGCGCACATCCGGATGGCCGAAGAGTTTGAAGACCCAGAACGTGTAGGTGGCCCACCAGTTGTTCTTGTCGCCGTATAGCACTACGGTGGTGTCGTTGGAAATGCCTTTGGACTCGAGCAGGGCGGCGAATTGCTCTGCGTTCAGGTAGTCGCGCACCAGCGGGTCGTTCAGCTCGGTGTGCCAGTTGATCGCCTGGGCGCCGGGGATGTGGCCTTTCGCATACAAGGTGACATCCTCGTTGGATTCCAGCAGCTGGATGGCAGGCTCGTTCAGACGCTCCACGACCCAGTGAGTGTTTACCAATACTTCGGGAATTGCAGGGGTGCTCATAGACAACCTCCAGTTTTATGTATTTTGTCGATGGAATTAGTCAATTTAATAGACAAATAAAAAATCGACTAATCCGATAGACAAAACTTTATATCGCGCTTCTGGGGGGGAGTCAACCCTGACACTTGACTCTCTTCGCACATTTGGTCTATACTGCTAACCAGCCGGTGAGTGTATCTCCCCTGACCGCGGCGAGTTACGCCGTGGAACTTAACCAAGCCGCTCACCCGAAAGGAGCCCCATTCCCATCCAATTGCATACAGCTCAAGCTTGTTTGGCCCTGCACTATCTGGGTCTGTTGCCGCGTCCATTCTGAACTGAGGAGAGAAATATGTCATACCAGAAGATCACCATTGTCGGAAACCTGGGTCGTGATCCCGAAATGCGCTACACCCCGGGCGGCCAGGCCGTCACCAATTTTTCGGTGGCCTCCAATCGCCAGTACACCAGCTCCACCGGTGAAAAAGTCAAAGAAACCGTGTGGTTCCGCGTATCTGCCTGGGGTCGCCAGGCTGAAACCGTGAACCAGTTCCTTAAGACAGGCAGCCAAGTGCTGGTGGAAGGTCGCCTGACCCCGGACAAAGCCAGCGGCGGGCCGCGCATTTGGACCCGCCAAGACGGCACCCCGGCGTCTTCCTTCGAGATCACCGCTGAACGCGTGGTCTTCCTGGGCGGCCGCGGTGACGGCAGCGCGCCCGGCGGCGGACCGGACAATTACCAGTCCGCGCCGATGATGGATGACGGCTTCGAAGACGAAATCCCCTTCTAGGCGGTGAGCATGCCTGATCCCAAGCCCAAACCTGGACAGGAAAAAGGGCCGGGCGTTCCCGGTGGCCTGCGCCCGCGGCTGGTGCCGCGGCCGGGCCTGGCGGGAGAAGCGGTGTATGCCAATGTGGTGCGCATCTCGCATGCGCCCTCTGAGCTGGTCTTCGACTTCGCCCACTCGCTGCCCGGCGAGCTGGATGTGCCGATCAAGGCGCGGGTGGTGCTTTCGCCACTCAGCGCCAAGCTGCTGCAGCGCGCCCTGGCGGACAGCCTGGCGAAGTACGAAGCGGCCTTCGGCGTCGTCAATGTGCCGCAAGGAAAGTCCTTGGCGGATGACTTGTTCCGCTCGCCAGAGACCCCGAAACCGGAGAGCGAATGAGCCGTTTGGACGAAATCGCCAAATCGATCCATGCCAGCTTTGAGGCGCAGACCGCCGCGCGCGACGCGGCCCTGGCGCAGACCCGCCAACTGACCCGGCATTGCGCCCACGCCATCCGCGCCATCCATCGTGATGAAGCCGAGACCGCCCAGACCGAGCTGGCAGCCGCCAGTCAGCTGGCCGCCCAGCTGCGCAATGGCCTGGCAGGCTTCCCTGACTTGTACTTTGCCGGCTATACACAGGATGCGCTCAAAGAGTTTGCTGAAGCGGTGATCGTGGATGCCTTGGTGGCTGGCAAAGAACTGCCTTCCCCCGCAGAGCTACAAGTGGAGCCAGCCACCTACATGCAGGGCCTGGCGGAAGCCGCCGGGGAACTACGCCGCCGCTGCCTGGATATCCTGCGCCACGGCCATTCAGACGAAGCTGAACGGCTGCTGGAGCAGATGGACGACATCTACGCTGCCTTGGTCACCATGGACTATCCTGACGCGGTCACGCGCGGCCTGCGGCGCCTGACGGACATCTGCCGCAGCCTGGTGGAACGCACCCGCGGCGATATGACCATCAGCCTGCGCCAGCAGGGCCTGGAGGCCAGCTTGCGCAGGCTGGAGGAGCGCCTGGGGGGCGAAGCTTCGTAAGCATGCAGCGCCAGTGGATCAAAGCTTCGGAGATCGGCGAGTACTTGTACTGCCGGCGCGCCTGGTGGTTCCGCCAGCAGGGGGAAGCCAGCGCCAACCAAGCAGCCCTGCAAGCCGGCGGCCAGGCCCATGCGGCCCATGGCCGCAGCCTGCGCCTGGCCGGCTGGTTGCGCTGGCTGGCCCTCGGGCTGGCGTTGCTGGCCCTGGGCCTGCTTTGGGCGCAGTGGGGTGCGCCATGAACCCAAACGCTTTCGCTCTGTTGTTGCTGTTGGCGGCCGTCTTGCTCTTTTGGTGGGCCGGCCGCCAGCAGCGCCGTCTGGGGCTGCCCAGCGGCCGTCTGCTCTACGAAGACAGCGGCGCACAGCAACAGCTGCAGGACGTGCTGCTGGCCGAGGACCTGGGCTTGCTGGGCCGGCCGGATTACCTGGTGCAGGCCAAGGAAGGTTTGGTGCCGGTTGAAGTCAAGAGCGGGCGCACCCCTCAGCGTCCGTTCGAGACGCACATTTTGCAGCTGGCCGCTTACTGCGCGTTGGTGCAGCGCAACTACAACCAGCGCCCGCCTTATGGCATCATCCGCTACCCCGAGCGCAGCTTCAACGTGCCCTTCACGGCAGAGTTGGAGGCTCGTCTACTTGCCGTGCTGGGTGAAATGCACGCTGCCCTGGCGGCCGGAGTGGAACAGCACCGTTCCCACAGCATGGCAGCGCGCTGCCGGGCCTGCGGGTACCGAGATGTGTGTCTAGAGCAGCTCTAGACGCGGGCGCAAACGGTTAAGATAGTCGCCATGCCCAATCCCGCCCACCCTCCGCAGTTTCAGCACGCCGCGGTGCTTTCGCGCAGTTTGGATGGGGAGCCGATGGCGCAAACCCAGCAGGTGGCCGCCTTTCTTGGCGAACTAGGTTTGCAAGCTACTCCTCTGTACATGCATGCCGTGGAAGTGCCGGAACGCGTGGCCGCTGGCGAATTCGATCTGATTATTGCTCTGGGCGGCGACGGCACCATGCTGCGTGCCGGCCACTTTTGCGCCCCGGCGGGCATCCCGCTGTTGGGCATCAATGAAGGCAGCTTTGGCTTCCTGATCGAACTGGAGCGGCACACCTGGCGTGAAATGCTGCCGCGCTTGCTCAGCGGTGATTTTCGCCTGGAAAAGCGCATGCTGATCCATGCCGAGCTGTGGCGGGCAGGCAAGCAGATCGGCGCCTGGGAGGCGCTGAACGAAGCCATGATCGGCCGCGGCCGCCTGGCGCGGCCGGTGCATCTGGCCGCCAGCCTGGACGGCCAACCGCTAACCACTTACGTGGCCGATGGGCTGATCATCGCCACCGCCACCGGCTCCACGGCCTACGCCCTGGCGGCTGGCGGCCCGGTACTGCCGCCCGAACTGCGCAATATGGTGCTGGTGCCCGTGGCGGCGCACCTCAGCATGGAACGCGCGATTGTGCTGGCTGAGGGGTCGGTCATTCGGGTGGAGATGAAGCGCGGCGTGGAGCCGGTGTTGACCATCGACGGCCAGCAGCCGATCGAGATGCAGCTGGGCGACTGGGTGGAACTGCGCGCCAGCTCGCACAGCCTCAATTTCCTGCGCTTCAAAGACCCCGGCGACTTTTATGCCCGCCTCTTGCATATTATGGACAACAATCCGGCCGCCCAAGCAACCGATACGGAGACGCGATGAGCCCTGCCACCTATTGCGCCAACCATCCTGACCGGGAGACCGGCCTGCGTTGCAACAATTGTGACAAATACATTTGCATGAATTGCGCAGTGCACACGCCCACGGGCTACCGCTGCAAGGAATGTGTGCGCGGCCATAGCAAAGTCTTTGAGACCGCCCAGCCGTTGGACTTCATACTGGGATTTGGTGTGGCTTTGGTGCTCTCATTTATTGCCGGACTGATTGCCAGCCGAATTGGCTTTTTCATCATCCTGCTGGCGCCTGTGGCGGGCTCCATCATCGCTGAGGCGGTGCGCGCCGTGACCGGCCGGCGGCGCTCACTGCGCTTGTTTCGCCTGGTGGCGGTTGCCGTGGCTTTGGGTGGCTTGTGGTTTGTGCTGCCTGTGGGGCTTTCCATCCTGGCGGGTGGCGGGCTGATCAATTTGATGGCCTTGCTGTGGCCGATTCTCTATACCGTGTTGGCCACCTCCTCGGCCTACTACCGCCTGTCTGGCATCCAGATCGGAGGGCGCTAGCCCATGCTCACCGAGCTGCGCATCCACAATATCGCCATCATCGAGGACCTGACCCTGGAATGGGGTCCGGGCCTGATCATGCTCAGCGGTGAGACCGGCGCAGGCAAATCCATTGTGCTGGACGCGGTGGAAACCCTGCTGGGCGTGCGTGCCGACACCAACCTGATCCGCGCCGGTGAAGAGCGTGCCAGCGTGGAGGGCACTTTCAAAATTCCGCAGGCGCTCAAAGACCAGATCCATGCCATTTTGCAGCGCGAAGAGCTGCTGGACGACCCAGACTATCTCAGCATTCAACGCGAGTTCCGCCGCGAGGGCCGCAACCTGGCGCGGGTCAACGGCCGTCCGGCCACCGTGGCTTTGGTCAAAGAGCTGGGCGAGCTGTTGATCGATCTGCACGGCCAGTCTGAGCATCTTTCCCTGCTGCGCGTACCTGCCCACCGCGGCCTGCTGGATCGTTATGCAGGTGTAGAGCGCGAGCTGACCGCCTACCAGGGCGTCTACGCCAGCTTGCAGGCTGTACGCCGCGAGCTGGGCAACCTGCGCGAGGCGGAGGCGGATGCCGCCCGGCGGATTGAACTGCTCAGCTTCCAGGTACAGGAGATTGATGCCGCCCGCTTGCAGGTGGACGAAGAGCAGTCCCTAAAGGACGAGCGCACCCGCCTGGCCAATGCCGAGGCGCTGGCGGCCAACGCCAACCAGGCGCTAGCCGCGCTGGATGAAGGTGAGGGTGAGGCGCCTTCCGCCAATGATCGCCTGGGCGCCGCCCAGGGCGCCCTGGCCCAGCTGGCCAAGGTGGATCCCTCGCAGGCCGAGCTGCACACCCGGGCGGAAGGTTTGTTCGACGAACTGAGTGAGCTCACCCGCGATCTGCGTGACTATCTGGAACAGATCGAGTTCAACCCGCGCCGCCTGGAAGAGGTGGAGGAGCGCTTGGGCCTTCTGCAGAATCTCAAGCGCAAATACGGTGAGGACATCCCCGCCATCCTGGCTTTCGCCGAGCGCGCTCGCAAGGACCTGGACAATATTTCCAACGCCGAAGAGCGCCTGGCGCAATTGGAGGCTGAGGAAGCTGAGCTGCTGCAGCAGCTGGCCGCCGCCGCTGCGGCGCTCTCCGCCAAGCGTCATGCGGCTGCCAAGACGCTCAGCGAGGCTGTGGAAGTCGAGTTGGACGACCTGAAGATGGAAGCTGCCCGCTTCGGCGTGGATTTTGCCCATCGTGAAGACCCCGCCGGGTTGCCGCTGGATGGCAAGCAGTATGCCTTCGACCCCCATGGCCATGAAACTGCGGAGTTCATGGTGGCCCCCAACCCGGGGGAGGGCCTTAAGCCGCTGGTCAAGGTGGCCTCTGGCGGTGAAACCGCCCGGCTGATGCTGGCGCTCAAGAATGTGCTGGCCCGCGCCGACCAAACGCCCACCCTGATCTTTGATGAGATCGACCAAGGCATTGGCGGCCGCGTGGGCAGTGTGGTTGGCGAGAAGCTGTGGCGTCTGGCGCGCCAGCACCAAGTGCTGTGCGTCACGCACCTGCCGCAACTGGCCGCTTTCGGCGACCAGCATTTCAAAGTGGAGAAAGTGGTCCAAGGCGGTCGCACCAGCACCCAGGTGGTCTTGCTGCAAGGTGAGCCGCGCGTGGTGGAGCTGGCCCATATGCTGGGGGAAGTCAGCGAAGGGACTTTGCAGTCCGCCCTGGAGATTTTGGATACGGTCCACAGCACCACAGTTTCAGGCTAGAGGTATTTCACTAAAAATCAAGCGCGGAGTTTCCGGCGTCTTTGCGAAAGGAACCTTGAATGCATGAGCGATACGGTTTGTCTCTCTTGTGATGGCAAGATCAGCGTGAAAAACACCCCCAAGATCGGCGCACGCGTGCAGTGCCCGGCTTGTGACGCGGAGTTTGAAGTGGTTTGGTTAAGCCCGCTGCAGCTGGATTGGCCGGTGGACGACTTTGAAGATGAATATGATGATGCAGGCTACGACGAAGACTAAGCCATAAAAAAAAGAGCCGGGATTTTCCCGGCTCTTTTTTATGTCACAGACCTCAGCTTCCGCCCAGGTATTCGCGCAGTTGGTGGCTGCGGGTGGGGTGGCGCAGTTTGCGCAGGGCCTTGGCTTCGATCTGGCGGATGCGCTCACGCGTCACGCTAAAATGCTGGCCGACTTCTTCCAGGGTGTGGTCCTTGCCGTCCACCAGGCCGTAACGCAGTTCCAGCACTTCACGCTCGCGGTCGGTCAGCGCCGCCAGCGCGCTCTGCACCTGCTCGCGCAGCATCTCGCGGGCAGCGGCGTCCATCGGCGCCAGGGCATCTTCGTCCTGGATGAAGTCGGCCAGTTCGCTGCCATCTCCGGCGCCCACTGGGCTTTCCAGCGACATGGGCTCTTCCGCGCTGCGAAGGGTTTGCTCTACTTTGGTGGTGGCGCGCACCCAGCGCCGCTTGAGTTCGGTGGGGATGGCTTGTTCGTTCTTGAGCAGCGTTTTGATCTCGCGGCTGTCAGCTTCGTCGATCAGGTCGCTTTCCAGGGCGATCTCATCTGGGTTGGGGTCACGGCCGAGCTGCTGGGTCAGCTCGCGCTGGATGCGCATCAAGCGCTGGATCGACTCGAGCAGGTGCACCGGGATGCGGATGGTGCGGGCCTGGTCGGCGATCGAGCGCGTGATCGCTTGGCGGATCCACCAGGTGGCGTAGGTGCTGAACTTGAAACCGCGGGTTGGGTCGAACTTGCTGACGGCTCGCAGCAGGCCGATATTGCCTTCCTGGATCAGATCCTCAAAAGTGGACCCGCGGCCGACATAACGCTTGGCAATGCTGACCACCAGGCGCAGGTTGGCGTTGATGATGGCGATCTGGGCTTCCATCGAGCGTGTTTCCGTGTCGGCCATGGCGACTTTGAGCTCTTCATTGGAGGGCAGCATATTGGCGAAACTGCGCGGCGAGGGCAGCTGGCCGTGCCCCGCGATGTGCTTGCCCAGCTTCTCCAGCAGTTCATCCGGCATCAGGTAGAAGCCGATCAATTGCGTGAAAGCGTGCTTGGCCACGCTGTCCCAGCGGGCGTCTTTGCCCCACAGACCATTGTCCAGATAGCCGCGCAGGTAGGAGGGCACTTCGCTTTCCCAGGTGGTCTGCAGCCGGCGCGCCTCTTCCATGGTCAGCAGCAAGTCGGCGGCGGGGTATCCCTGGGCCGCGGCTTCGCTTTCCAGGTCTTGGTGGGCTTGCAACATGCCATTATAGACCTGCTTGTATAGACTGCGCGGTTCACCCTCGGCGCGCTGTACTTGTGGATCGGCTTGCGCCTGGTGCAGGCGATGGGCCGCTTCCACCCGGGTGGCCAGCCAATGCTCGCGATCAATGTTGAGCAGGCTGACCAGGCCGATCTCTTTTAGGTAGAGGCGCACGGGGTCATCGCCGGCATCCACAATGTTTTCTCGCACCAGGTTTTGGGCGGCGCGGGTTTGGGCCCAGGCAGCTTGCAGCTCCTCGCCCAGGATCTCGTCTTCGTCGTCTTCGATGGCGGGGTTTAGCTCGCCGGGCTCCAGGCGGTTTTCGGTTTCATCCAGAGGTTCCAGACCAAGATCTTCCTCTACGCCTTCGTCCTCAAAATCATTTTGGTCGTTGATGTCGTCGGTTTGTGGGCTCATGGTTGCCTTAGCGGGTGGAAGCCAGTTTGCGGTCGCCAGCCAGCGCTTTATCCAGGCGCTGCAGTGTCAAGGTGTTTTGTAGCATTACTTGGGCGTATTCGCTGGCTTTCAGGTCACCCTCCTCTTGCGCGGCGGCTTGCAAATAGCGCATTTGCTCGTTGGAGGCGGACAGGTTGCGCCGGCGCAGCATCAAAATACTGCGCAGCAGATCTTCAAACACACGTTCGGCGTTGGGGTCGATCTCCTGGCTGTTCAGCAACATCTCGTCGGCGCGGTCCAGCAGCGGCAGCGGCAGGTTTTGCAAAGCATAGCTGGAAGGTTCCAGCAAATCTTGCTCCAAGGACTCCAGGGACAGGCGGAACATCTCCTGCATTTCGGAATGTTGAAAGTCACCTGAAGAAAGCCGTGGCAGCTTGGCTTGTTGCAGAGAACGATTGACGCGGTAGAGCAGTTCCGGGGTGCGAATGATCACCGCCAGAATGTGCTTCTCCAGCTTGAAGTTGGGGTCTGTGTTGGTTGCCTCCGCCGCTTGGGCGGCTTCGGTTGCCGGGCGGCGCCTGGGCCGGCTGGCCGGCTGCCGCGCCGGACGTTCGCTGACCAGGCTGCGCTCGTCGACCTGCAGCAGGCGAGCCAGCTTTTGTGTGTAGGTGTCGCGTTCGATCGGGCTGGGCAGGTCGCCGATCAGCGGCATGACCTGCTCTGCCAGCGAGCGTTTGGTTTTGGGGTCGTTCAGGTCTTGTCCGGCTGCCAGGCTGAGCATGACGTGTTCCACCACCGGACGGGCGGCGGCCAGCAAGCGCGGCCATGCCTGCGGGTCGCTTTGCACCAGTTCGTCCGGGTCTGTGTCCGGCGGCAGGGTGATCACGCGGATGTCTGCCTGCAGGCGGGCCTCGTGGCGCAGCAAGCCCCGGGCGTCAAAGACGATCTCCTCTTCACGGTCCAGCGCCTGGCGGGCGACCTGCAGGCCGCGCAGCGTGGCTTGGTTGCCCGCCGCATCCGGGTCCAGCGCCAGGACGATGCGCTTGCTGAGTCTTTTCAGCACACGCAGCTGGCCCTCGTTGATGGCTGTGCCCATTGGGGAAACTGCATTGCTGAACCCGGCCTGGTGCAGGCCGATCACATCCATGTAGCCTTCCACCAGCACAGCCTGGTCTTCGTCACGGATGGTTTTGCGGGCGCGGTCCAGGCCGTAAAGCAGGGCGCCCTTATCAAACAGCGGGGTCTGCGGGGAATTCAAGTACTTCGGCTGGTCACCATCCCGCAGGGCGCGGGCGCCAAAACCCGCCATGCGGCCGCCACTGTCGCGAATGGGAAAGATGAGCCGGTTGCGGAAGCGATCGTAGTGGCGCCCATCGCGTTCGCTGGCTACTCCGGCCTCCAGCATTTCTGCGGGGCTGTAGCCCTTGTCTGCCAGGTAGTCGCTGAGGGTGTTGAATGAGCCAGGCGCGTAACCCAACCCAAAAGCCTCGATGGTAGCGTCGCTTAGGCCGCGGCCGCGGATGTAACCCAGGGCAGCTTTGCCCGCCTCGCTGCTCAGCAGCTGCTGGCGAAAGAAGGTGGTGGTCGCCTCCAGCAGCTCACGCAGGCGCGTGTGTTGTTCTTTGGCGGCTTGCTCCATGGGGCTGGGGGCGCGCAGCTGCACGCCGGCGCGTTCCGCCAGGCGGCGCAAGGCCTCGGGGAAATCCCAGCCTTCTTTTTTCATCACAAACTTGAATACGTCGCCGCCCTCATTGCACTGGCCAAAACAACGCCAGGTGCCGGAGTCTGGGAAGACGACAAAAGATGGAGTGCGTGTATTGCTATGGAAGGGGCACAGCCCTGTGAAGTTCTTGCCGGCCCGGCGCAGTTGGACAGTCTCGGAGACCAGGTCAGCGATGTCTATGCGAGCTTTGATTTCCTCAATGCTGCTCATAAGCTCCAGAGAGCGCCAGGGTCGGGGCAGGCGCGTCAGAGGGCGGATTATACCCGCGCCTTTTGGGCGAAGCGTGCATGGTACTATTTAATCTTCACATTCAGGAAGAGAGCCTTCATGTCTGATTTTCATGCGCGCCAGCCCAACCACTTCAACATTCCAGAACGCATCCGCCGCTTGGGAGAGCTTTCTTACAACCTGTGGTGGACCTGGAGCCAGAACGCACGCGATCTATTTGACCTGATTGACAATGTGCTCTGGGAGCAGGTGGGGCACAACCCCGTGCTCTTTCTGCGCAATGTACCGCTGAAGCGACTGGAAGCCGCGGCCCGCGACCTGAACTATGTGGACTTGTACGATGCCACCCTGGCGCGTTTTGATGCCTATATCCATGCCAGCGACACATGGTTCCAGCAGAATTGCGCCGAACACGGCGAGGCAAAGATCGCCTATTTCTCCACGGAGTTTGGCTTGCACGAAACCCTGCCCATGTATGCCGGCGGCCTGGGGGTCCTGGCCGGGGATCATCTGAAAGAAGCCAGTGACCTGGGCCTGCCCATGGTGGCGATGGGCTTTATCTACACCCAGGGTTATTTCTTTCAGCACATCAGCGAAGACGGCTGGCAGGAAGCCCGGCGGGTCACGCTGCGCTTTGAAGACATGCCTGTCATGCCACTCGTGGACGCGGATGGCCGGCGCCTGACGGTTGAGGTGCAGCTCCCCGGCCGTACGCTGCACGCCCAGGTGTGGGAAGTGCGTGTGGGGCGCGTGCCGCTGTATTTGTTGGACAGCAACGTGGAGAGCAATACCGATACGGACCGCCACCTGACCGCCCGCTTGTACAGCAGCGAAATGGACCTACGCATTTCGCAGGAGATCGTGCTGGGCATTGGCGGCGTGCGTGCCCTGCGCAAGCTGGGCTACCAACCCAATGTCTGGCATATGAACGAGGGCCACTCCGCCTTCCTCAGCCTGGAGCAGGCCCGCGAGCTGGTGGCGACCGGCATGCCGCTGGAACAGGCGGTGCAGCAATTGCGCAATCAAAACCTTTTCACCACTCACACCCCGGTTCCAGCGGGCAATGATGAATTCCCGCTGTGGTTGGTGGATCAATATTTTTCGCATTATTGGCCCGAACTGGGCCTGGATCAGCAGGGCTTCATTGACTTGGCCGGGCGCGTGGCTGCCGACCAGACCACCTTCAGCATGCCCATATTGGCCTTGCGGTTCTCCGCCCAGCACAATGGTGTCTCCGAACTGCACGGCCGGGTGGCGAGGCGCATGTGGAACTTCTTGTGGCCTGAGGTGAAGGAAGACGAAGTCAAAATTCGCTATGTGACCAATGGCGTGCACACCGACACCTGGCTGTCACAGCGCCTGGCCAAATTGTTGCGCAAGCACCTGGGCAAACAATGGTATGAGCGCCTGGACGACCCCAAAATGTGGGATGGAGTGCTGGATATCCCCGATGCTGAACTGTGGAGAGTGCGGCGTCACCTCAAGCGCCGTATGGGAGCGTTCATCCGTGAACGCGCTCGCAAGCACTGGATCCATGATGGTGTGCATCCGGTGCAAACCCTGGCCGCGGGCGTGATGCTGGACCCCTATGCGCTGACGATCGGCTTTGCACGGCGCTTTGCCACATACAAACGCGCCGACTTGGTGCTGAGCGATATTGAGCGCCTGCTGCACCTGCTCAACCGGCCCAATCGCCCGGTGCAGATCATCTTTGCCGGCAAGGCTCACCCGGCGGATGAGGGCGGCAAGCTGCTGATTCAAGAAGTCTACCGGGTGGTCAAGAAGGCCGAAACCGGCGGGCGCCTGGTGTTCTTGGAGGACTACGATATGAACGTGGCCCGTTACCTGGTGCAGGGTGTGGATGTGTGGCTCAATACGCCGCGGCGCCCCATGGAGGCCTCCGGGACGTCTGGGCAGAAGGCGGCGCTGAACGGCGCGCTCAACTTCTCTGTGCTGGATGGTTGGTGGCGCGAGGGCTACAACGGCAAGAACGGTTGGGTGATCGGCAAGGACGAAGATATTATTGACCCCAACGAGCAGGACGCCAGCGATGCAGCCAGCCTGTACGATGTATTGGAAAACCAGATCGTGCCGCTGTATTATCAGGATCGCCTGCCCCACGAGCCGCCGGCGGCCTGGCTGGCGATGGTCAAAGAATCGATCCGCAGCCTGGCCCCGCAGTTCAGCGCCCGGCGCATGCTGAAAGAGTATGTGAATAGCATGTACCTGCCGGCGATCGAGAACCCGGACCAGTTCTTGGAAGGCTAGCCAATGGAATTTATCGTCACCCCTGAATCGCTGCTGGTGGCCCTGGGCATCTTCACCGCCCGCACGATCAATCAGACCATTGATACGCTGCGCTTTATGATGACCATCCGCGGCCGCAAGCTGATCGCCTGGGTGCTGGGCTTCACCGAAACAGTTATTTTTGTGATCACTTTGAGCGCGGTGTTCAGCAACCTCAACAACATCCTCTACATCGTGGCCTATTCAGCCGGCTTCGCCACCGGCAACACCTTCGGCATTATGTTGGAGGAGCGCCTGGCGGTGGGCCACCAGCAGGTGCGTATTGTCAGCAGCAAGAAGGGCGCCGCGATCGCCAAGGCGCTGCGCAAGGAAGGCTATGGCGTCACCGAGATTTCGGCCCGCGGCCGCAGCGGGGCGGTGCGTTTGCTGGAAGTCGGCGCCCCGCGCCGCAATGTCAAGCGCATCCACCAAGTGGCGCAAGACATTGATGAGAACGCCTTCATCAGCAGCGAGGACATTCGCCCGCTGTGGCGCGGTTTTTGGGGGCGGCAGAGAAAATAGCTGTCGCTTTTAAGGCTTAGCTCTAAGCAATAAATAGCGCTCTGATCCTTCGCAAAGCGAAGGATACTCACAGAGATGGCCCTGCGTTTAGGAGTGGCCCGGAATTTGGGAGTTCTTAGATAATGAACGTCCCATCCTTATAGACCAGTTCTCCGTCCACCAGAATTTCCGAATCTTCACGCAAATCGCAAATCATGTCCCAGTGCACGGCACTTTTGTTCTGGCTGCCGGTTTCCGGGTAGCCCGCGCCTAGCGCCATATGGAACGAACCGCCGATCTTCTCGTCCAGCAGGATGTGGCCGGTGAAACGCTCGATGTCGGTGTTGAGGCCAATGGCGAATTCGCCCACGTAGCTGGCGCCAGGGTCCACGTTGAGCTGGGCGCGCAGGAAGTCTTGTTCGCTGCGGGCGGTGGCTTTCATTACCTTGCCGTTCTCGAAGTGCAGTTCTGCGCCTTCAACCACATGGCCTTCGTAGAGCGCCGGGTAGGTGTAACGTACCCACCCGTTGAGCGAGTCTTCCACCGGCCCGGTGAAAATTTCGCCATCCGGCATGTTATGGATGCCGTGTGAGTTGCGGAAAGTGCGGCCTTTAATAGAGAGGGTCAGGTCCACATTCGGGCCGCGCAGCTGCACTTTGTCATGGCCCTGGATGGCGTCGATGTAGCGCTGTTGGTCAGCCTTGACGCCCAGCCAGTGTGCCACCGGGTCGCCGGCCAGGGCGTGCACGGCTTTGTAATAGAAATCTTGGTATTCGGCCAAGCTCATGCCGGCCTGGTCGGCGTAGGCCTGAGTGGGGAAGAGGGTCGTGACCCACTTGAATTCCTCCCGGGCGCCGCGCTCCATCTGCGCCCGCAGGATGGAGGCGTTGGCGGCCGAGTGCGCGGACTGCTTCTTGGGGTCGGCGTTTTGCAGCGCGTCCAGCCGGGCCTCAGACCACAGGCGAATGCGCGCCTCGAAGTTGTCGTAGGCGTATGCCATAAGTTGGTTCTTGTGCGCGGCTTCAGCCTCGGGAATATGCTCGAAGAAAAGCTCCTGTTGTTCGGGGAACTCCATCTGGATATACGGGTGACCGCCGCGCTCCACGACCAGCTTGTAGACCTCGCGGATGGCAGGCAGCGCTTCGGTGGTGGCCTCAATGAACACGCGGTCACCCGCGGCGATTTTGGTGGAGTAGTCCACCAGGATACGGGCAAAGTTGGTCAGGCGTGGGTCGCTCATGGCCGCATTATATAGCCGCGGCTGGTTACCGGCCGCCCAAAAGTGAAAATGATAGAATGCGGCAGGTTTCCATGAAACAACTTCTGCAAGATATGCGCGCCAAACAACCGCACCTGGCGGATGTGCCCGTGCCCACCCCAGGGCCGGGCATGCTGCTGGTGCGCAATGCGGCCTCGTTGGTCTCGGCTGGTACTGAACGCAGCCTGGTGGAGTTTGCCGGGAGCTCGCTGCTGGGTAAGGCCCGCTCCCGCCCGGATCTGCTGCGCCAGGTGTTGGATAAAGCCCGCCGAGACGGCCTGCTCAATGCAGCCCAGGCCGCCTTTGGGCGCCTGGGCGACGCCATGCCGCTGGGCTATTCCTGCGCCGGCACGGTGGTGGAGCTGGGCGAGGGCGTGCAGGGCTTGCGCCCCGGCCAGCGCGTGGCCTGCGCCGGCGGCGGGTACGCGGTGCATGCCGAATATGTGTGTGTGCCCCAGAACCTGGTGGCGGCCCTGCCGGATGAGGTGGACTTTGATTCGGCGGCCTTTGCCACCCTGGGCGCGATCGCCTTGCACGGCTTCCGCCTGGCCGAAGTCCAGCTGGGGGCGCGGGTGGCCGTGATCGGCCTGGGCCTGCTGGGCCAACTGGCCGCCAGCCTCGCCGCCGCGGCCGGCTGCGAAGTGCTGGGCGTGGACACCGACCCGCGGCGGGTGGCACTGGCCAAACGCCGCGGCCTGGAGGCGGTGGCACGCGACAAGGCAGAAAAGACCGCCGCGGCGCGCAGCGCCGGCCAGGGCTATGATGCGGTGCTGATCTGCGCCGACACAAAATCCGACGACCCGGTGGAGCTGGCCGGCGAAATCGCCCGCGAGCGTGCCACGGTGGTGGCGGTGGGGGCAGTAGGGTTGAACATGCCCCGGCGCAGCTACTATGCCAAGGAATTGAACCTGATCGTCTCGCGCTCCTATGGGCCGGGGCGTTATGACCCCGGCTACGAAGAAGCCGGGCTGGATTACCCGATCGGCTATGTGCGCTGGACCGAGGGCCGCAACCTGCAGGCCTTTGTCGACTTGCTGGGCAAGGGCGCGCTTGAGGTGAAGAGCCTGACCAGCCACCGCTATGCTATAGAAGAAGCGGTGCAGGCCTATGACCTGATCCGCAGCCAGGAAGATTTCCTGGGCGTACTACTTAACTATTCACAGAAAGCGCCCAAGACCTCAGCCAGCAAGAGGCTGGCGGTTTCCTCCAAGCCTGTGGCCAAGCACAAAATTGGCCTGGGTGTGCTGGGGGCTGGCAACTTTGCCCGCCATACCCTGCTGCCCGCCCTGAAAGGCCTGCGCACCGTGGAGCTGGTAGGGATTGCCTCGGCAGGCGGCCGGGCGGCGGCCGACCTGGCACAGCGCTACGGCTTCCGCTACGCAGCCAGCGACCCGGCAGACGTGCTGGCCGACAAGCAAGTAGACGCCCTGGCGGTGCTGACCCGCCACCATTTGCACGCCGGCCAGACGCTGGCCGGGCTGAAGGCGGGCAAACATGTCTTCTGCGAGAAGCCGCTGGCTTTGCATGAAGCCGAGTTGGCCCGCATTGAGCGCGCCCTGGCGCAAAAGAATGCCCCGCAGCTGACGGTGGGATTTAACCGGCGCTTTGCGCCGCTGGCGCAGGAACTGGCCGGCTTCCTGGCCGGGCGCAGCCAGCCGCTGGCGGCGCACTTCCGGGTGAATGCCGGGCCGCTGCCGTCCGGGCACTGGCTGCAAGACCCGGCGCAGGGCGGCGGCCGCCTGCTGGGCGAGGGCTGCCATTTCATCGACTTTCTGATCTTCCTGGCCGGCCAGGCGCCTTTGGCGGTCTCCGCCGCCGCCCTGGGGGCGCCGGACGGCCACTCGCAAGATAATCTCCAGGTGACGCTGCGCTTCGCTGACGGTTCGTTGGGGACGTTGAGCTATCTGTCCAACGGCGACCGGGCGGTCTCCAAGGAGCGACTGGAGGTCTTTTGTGGCGGTGACGTGGCCGTGCTGGACGACTTTCGCAGTTTGGAACTGACCCGCGGCGGCAGTACGCGCCGCTTGCGCAGTGCTGGTGATAAAGGCCATGCCGCGATCTGGGCCGCTTTTGCGGCCAGTCTGCAGGCCGGCGGTCCGCCGCCGATCCCCTATGAGCACATTTTCAGCGGGGCGCGGGCCGGGTTTGCGGCGCTGCGGGCGCTGGAAACCGGCGGCGAAGTGGCGCTGTAGAGTGGTTCGGTTTGCCCCGATTTGATATTTATGTGTGCTCTGCTTGGACAGCGGTGCTTGTGAACTGGATTAATGGGCGCTGAGTTTGTGAAATTTGACACCTAAATCCCCCTATGATAGACTCCTGCTAACCTACAAAAACTTAGGTGTCGCCTGATTTCGCCTAAAGTCTGTGGGTTTTAGGTGTATATGCTCTTAGACTATTTACCCATCGCAATTCTCGTGATCCTCTCCACCGGGCTGGCCGCCCTGATCGTGGGCATTGGCCATTTGCTTGGGCCCAACCGCCCTTCAGAGCGCAAGATGGAGTCTTACGAGTCGGGCATGCGCCCGATCGGGCCAGGCACGCGGCGTTTGCCGGTGCGCTTTTACCTGATTGCGGTGCTGTTCATCCTGTTCGACATTGAAGTGATCTTTTTCCTGCCCTGGGCAGTGACCTTCCGCCAGTTGGGCTGGTTCGGGCTGATCGAGATGGTGGTCTTCATCATCATCCTGCTGGTTGGCTATGTGTACGCCTGGAAGAAAGGCGCATTGGAATGGGAGTAGAGAGCAAACTCGGTAATTTGGGGATCGTGACCACCTCGCTCGAGAAGGTGGTGAACTGGGGCCGCACCGGCGCCATGTGGCCGATGCTGTTTGGCCTGGCCTGCTGCGCCATAGAGATGATGTCTTCGCAGGCTCCGCAATACGACATGAGCCGCTTCGGGATGGAGCTGATGCGCGCCAGCCCCCGCCAGTCTGATCTGATGATCGTGGCCGGCCGCCTGAGCCGCAAGATGGCCCCGGTGCTGCGCCGCTTGTATGACCAAATGCCTGCGCCCAAGTGGGTGGTCTCCATGGGAGACTGCGCTTCGTGCGGCGGGGTGTACAACAACTACGCCATTGTTCAGGGCGTGGACGAGATCGTGCCGGTGGATGTGTATGTGGCCGGCTGCCCGCCGCGCCCGGAAGCCTTGATCCACGGCATTATGACCCTGCACGAAAAGGTAAAGGGCGAGACTTTCAAGGATTGGGCCTAGTCTTATGGATGCACAGCTCGAAGCCATCCTGACCGACTTGGAGCAGAAGTTCGGCGCCAGTCAGAGCGAATTTCGCGGCCAGGCCAAGCTATTGGTGGCCCCGCAGCACATCCTGGCCGCCGCCAAGGCGCTGCGTGACCAGCACGGCTTTGAAATGCTGGCCGCGCTGAGCGCGGTGGACTACTGGCCGGAGCGCAAGCCGCGCTTCCATGCCGTATATGAGTTCAAGAGCCTGGCCAAGAACCTGCGCCTGGAAGTGCGCGTGCCCTTGGACGGCGATGATCCAGAGTTGGAGAGCATCACCTCCGTTTATCCCAATGCGGATTGGCACGAGCGCGAGTTGTGGGACATGTTTGGCCTGCGCATCCAGAACCATCCCGATCTGCGCCGCATCCTGATGCCGGCGGACTGGACCGGGCACCCCCTTCGCAAAGACTATCCGCTGGGCTACGAAGAAGTGCAGTTCAGCTTCAACTTCGAAGAGATCGAGGCGCGCAAGCCGCGTCCCAAGGAATAGCCGGTTGCCATGTCGTCGCTAGAACAGATCGAGATCACGACTGAGGAATTGCGCCACCTGGTTTCGCCGCGGGCGATCGAGGGCGACACGATCCTGCTGAATATGGGCCCGCAGCACCCCAGCACGCACGGCGTGCTGCGCCTGCTGCTGGAGCTGGACGGCGAGATCGTGGTGAGCTGCATTCCGGATATCGGCTATCTGCACACCGGGATCGAGAAGAGCATCGAGTCCAAGAGCTATGAGAAGTCCGAGGTGATGACCGACCGGCTGGACTACTTGAACACGATGGGCAACAACCTGGCCTATTGTCTGGCGGTGGAAAAGCTGGTGGACTTGGACGTGCCGGAACGAGCCCAGGCAGTGCGCGTGATCTTTGCCGAACTGCAGCGAATTGCTTCGCACATGGTGTGGCTGGGCACGCACATGCTGGACCTGGGCGCCATGTCGGTCTTCTTCTATACCTTCACCCAGCGTGAGCGTATTCTGGACCTGATGGAAATGGCCGGTGGCCAGCGCATGATGACCACCTATTTCCGCCCCGGTGGCCTGTGGCGTGATGTGCCTGACGGTTGGGTGGAGGGCGTGCGCGAATTGATCGATGATCTGCCGCGCCACTTCAAAGAATTCGAAGCGCTGATCAGCAAGAACCCGATCTTTCTGGACCGCACCAAGGATATTGGCATCCTCTCCGCAGAAGACGGGCTGGCCTGGGGCGTGACCGGCTCGAGCCTGCGCGGGTCTGGCGTGGATTACGACATTCGCAAGGCCGAGCCGTATTCCGGCTACGAGCGCTATGAATTCGACGTGCCCCTGGCCACCGAAGGTGATGTGTATGCGCGCTATTGGGTGCGCATGAAAGAGCTGTATGAATCGGTGCGCATTGTTCGCCAGGCGCTGGACAAACTGCCCAGCGGACCGTTCCGCAGCAACAATCGCAAATTTGTACCCCCGCCGCGGGCTGAACTGGGTGAGAGCATGGAAGCGGTCATCCACCACTTCAAGCTGTGGACGGAGGGCTTCCCTGCGCCGAAGAATTCGGTGTACCTGCCGGTGGAATCACCGCGCGGCGAGCTGGGCGTGCTGCTGGAGGGCGATGGCGGCCCCAAGCCGTATCGCTGCTATTGGCGTACGCCGTCCTTTGTCAACCTGCAGGTGCTGCCCATGCTTTCCAAGGGCCATTATGTGGCCGATCTGGTGGCGATCATCGGCAGCATTGATATTGTTTTGGGAGATACCGACCGGTGAATCCTTTACAGGAACGCTATAGCGAAGAAATTGCGCAGGTCTTGTCCAAGTACCCTGCGGATCAGAAGCGCTCAGCGGTGATGCCGCTGCTGTACATTGCCCAGCGCGAGCACGGCTACGTCAGCCGCGAGCAGTTTGCCCAAATTGCTGAGATCCTGGAGATCTCCGCCACGGATGTGGCCGAGATCCTGGGTTTCTACACTCTCTATCACGATAAGCCGGAAGGCAAGTACCGCCTTCAGGTGTGCAATGACTTGCCGTGCGCCCTGCGCGGGGCCGACCAGTTTCTGGAAGGCGTGTGTGATCACTTGGGCGTGAAGCCGGGCGGCACCACCCAAGACGGCCTGGTGACGGTGGAAGCTGTCATGTGCCTGGCCGCCTGCCACCGGGCGCCGATGTTCCAGGTGCAAAGCAGTGAGGGCATTGCCTATCACGAGGACCAGACGGTGGAGAGTGCAGCCCGCCTGGTGGACAACTGGCGCGCGAGGGAGGGCGAATGAACGACATCCTGCTGCGCCATCGCCAGATCCCCAACCTGGACCAATTGCCGATCTACCGCCAGAACGGCGGTTTTGAAGCCTTTAAGCGCGCCCTAACCAGCATGCAGCCGGACGAAGTTACGGACTTGGTCAAGGCTTCCGGCCTGCGCGGCCGCGGTGGGGCGGGCTTCCCCACCGGCATGAAGTGGTCTTTTATTGACAAGAACGTGTTCCCACACTATGTGGTGGTCAACGCTGACGAATCCGAGCCCGGTACCTTCAAAGACCGCGAGATCATGGAAAGCAATCCCTTCCAGTTCCTGGAAGGCGTGATGTTGTGCGCCTATGCGGTGCGGGCCAACGAAGCCTATATTTACCTGCGCGGCGAGTTCTGGCAGCTGGCCGCCGAGCTGGACAAGCACATCGAATACCTGGAGCGCGAAGGCCTGCTGGGCGAAAAGCTGTTCGGCACGGACTACAGCCTGCGCCTGTACACCCATCTGGGGGCCGGCGCCTATATCTGCGGCGAAGAGACCGCCTTGCTCGAATCGCTGGAAGGCAAGCTGGGCCAGCCCCGGCTGCGCCCGCCCTTCCCGCCCAGCTTCGGGTTGTATGGCAAGCCGACCATTGTCAACAACGTGGAGACGTTGGCCAATGTGCCCATGATCCTGGAGAAGGGCGCCGACTGGTTCCGGGGTTTCGGCACCGAGAAAAGCCCGGGAACCAAGGTCTTCAGCCTCTCCGGCAATGTGGCCAAGCCGGGCAACTACGAATTGCCCCTGGGCACGACTTTCCGCGAGCTGATCTTCGAGCACGGCGGCGGCATCCCCAACGGCCGCAGCATCAAGGCCATCATGCCGGCGGGGGCCTCGTCTTCGCTGATCGTGGCAGACGAGAAAGCGCTGGACACGCCGATGGACTATGAAAGCGTGCCCAGCGTGGGCGCTATGCTGGGCTCCGCCTCGGTGATCGTGGTGGACGACTCGGTCAATATGGCCTGGCTGATCAACAAGACCATGCACTTCTTCCAGCATGAATCCTGCGGCAAATGCACGCCCTGCCGCGAGGGCACCTTCTGGATGCGCCACCTGACCGAGCGTATTGAGCACGGCCAAGCGCGCTGGGAGGATGTGGAGCTGTTGAATGAGGTCGCCAGCAATGTCAAAGGCAAGTGCCTGTGCGCGCTGGGCGACTTTTCCACGGAAGCGGTGATGTCCAGCATCCAGCGCTTCCGCCATGATTTTGAAATCAAGGTGCTTTCTGAGGCGCCTGTGAGTGTCGACATCAAAGTGAGCAACCCATGAGCGACGCAGTAGCCCCGAAGATCGACGAGAACCTGGTCACGTTAATTATCGACGGCCAGCCGGTGGCGGTGAAAGCCGGCACGGTACTGGTGGACGCGGCCAAGCAGGCCGGCATTGATATTCCCGTGTTTTGCTACCACCCCAAGATGGAACCAGTGGGCATGTGCCGCATGTGCCTGGTGGAAGTGGGCCGCCCGCAGATCGACCGCGAGACGGGTAAACCGGCCTTGGACGAGAACGGCGAGCCGATCATCCAGTTTGGCCCCAAGCTGGAAACCGGCTGCACCGTGCCGGTGGCCGAGGGCATGGTGGTACGCGGCTACACCGACAATGTCAAGGAAGCCCGCGACGAAGTGCTGGAGTTCCTGCTGACCTCGCACCCGCTGGACTGCCCAATTTGCGACAAGGGCGGCGAATGCCCCCTGCAAAACCTGACGATGAACTTTGGCCCTGGCCAGAGCCGCTATATTTATGATGAGAAGAAGCATCTGGAAAAGCATGTGCCGCTGGGCGACCTGATCTTTCTGGACCGCGAGCGCTGCATCCAGTGCGCGCGCTGCACGCGCTTCCAGGATGAGATTGTGGACGACCCGGTGATCGGCTTTTCGCAGCGCGGCCGCGCCCTGCAGATCGTGACCTTCTCCGAGCCGGGCTTTGACTCGTACTGGTCTGGCAACACCACCGACATTTGCCCGGTGGGCGCGCTGACCACAGCGGACTTCCGCTTTGGCGCCCGCCCATGGGAAATGCAGCAATCCGCCTCGATTTGTAACCAGTGCTCGGTGGGCTGCAACATCACCTTCAACACGCGCCGTGAGGCCAAGTCTGGCGGGCAGACGGTGATCAAACGGGCCATGCCGCGCCAGAACGAGTGGGTCAATGAGATCTGGATGTGCGACAAGGGCCGCTTTGGCTACCACTACACGGAAGCCGCCAACCGCATCCAGCAGCCTTTGCTGCGCAAGGGCGGCCAGCTGGCCCCGGTGAGTTGGGACGAAGCCTTGGCAGCGGTGCGCGAGCAGGTCAAGAAGGCCGCCGGCAAGATGGTGACCCTGGCCGGCGGACGTCTGAGCAACGAAGACTATTTTAATATTAAACAACTGAGCGACGCGGCCAAGGCCCCGGCGCTGCTGTACAGCCAGATGGCCGGCGGCGACCTGACTGCCCAGGTGGGCCTGGGCGCTGGCAGTAACCTGGCTGACCTGGGTCCTGGTTCCACCATCGTGGTGATCGCCAGCGACCTGGAAGAAGAAGCCGGCCTGTGGTGGCTGCGCCTGAAGCAGGCCGCCGAGCGCGGCGCCACCCTGGTGGTGGCCAACCCGCGCAGCACCAAGCTGGAACGCTATGCCCAGCATGTGGTGCGCTACAGCTACGGCCAGGAAGCCGCCGTGCTGCAGGCGCTGGTGGACAGCCTGTCCCCCAAGAACCCGCAGCAGAGCGAAGCGGTCAAAGGACTGCTGCGCGAAGATGCGCTGAAGGCTACCGCCCAAGCTGTGCAGGCCGCCGAGAACCTGGTGGTCTTTTACGGCAGCGACGGCACCAGCCTGGCCGGCTCTACGGCGCTGGCGCAGGCCGCCGCCAATCTGCTGATCGCCACCGGCCATGTGGGCCGGGCCAACAACGGCCTGGTGGCCGTGTGGGACAAGGGCAACGCCCAGGGCGCCTGGGACATGGGCCTGCGCCCCAGCGCCGACCTGGCCATTCAATTGAAAGAAGCTGGCCTGTTGTACATCGCCGGCGCCGACCCAGCGGGCGATGACCCACAGTTGGCCGCTGCTGTGGATGCAGCCGCCTTTGTGGTAGTGCAGGAACTGGCCATGACCAAGACCGCCGCCGCTGCCGATGTGGTGCTGCCCGCCTTGGCCTATACCGAGCGCGACGGCAGCTACACCTCCGGCGAGCGCCGCGTGCAGCGCTTTTACCCGGCCGTGCCGGTGCTGGAAGGCGCCCGGGCCGACTATGCCATCGCCGCCCAAATTGGCGAAGCACTGGGCCTGGAGCTGGAACAGCGCTCCACGGCCAAGATCTTCCGCCAGGCCAGCGAGACCCACCCGGCTTACAGCGGCCTGGACTACGGCAAGCTGGCTGAAGTGGTGGCCCAGTGGCCGATCATTGGCCGGGACGATGTGTACTACGGCGGCACGACCTACGACAACACCCAGGGCCTGGGCGTGAAGTTGGACACCGCCGCCGAGCGCGGCGAAACCCCGGCGCTGAGCCTGGAGGCTGCTGCCGAAGCAGCGCTGCCGAGCGGCCTGGTAGCCGTGCCGGTGACGCGCCAATATGACCACGGCAACACGATCAGCTTCTCGAAACTGCTGGACCCGCGCCGCGAGGAACCGCAAGTGGTGCTGAACCCGCAGGACGCGGCCGGCCTGGGCCTGAGCGAAGGCAAGCCGGCCAAGGTGACCCTGGACGGAGTACAGGCCAGCGTGACGACCAAGATCGACAAGAGCCTGCCGCAAGGCACGGCGCTGATCCCGCGCAGCCTGGGCTTGCCGATCAATGGCCCCACGGCGGTGAAGGTGGAAGCTTAATGATCGATATCTGGTTGCTTGTGGAGTGGCTGGTTAAAAGCCTGGTGCTCATCTTCGTCCTGCTGACAGGCTTTGCCTACACCACCTTCTATGAGCGCAAACTGGCGGCGCTGATCCAGATCCGCGTGGGTCCCAACCGAGTGGGGCCAGGCGGTTGGCTGCAGCCGCTGGCGGACGGGATCAAACTGATCTTCAAAGAAGAATTCATCCCGGCCAAGGCCTTCAAGACGGTGTTCATCCTGGCGCCGATCCTGACCGCTGTGCCCGCCTTGGTGATCACCGCCGTGGTGCCTTGGGGCACCGAGATCGAACTGTTCGGGCGCATGATCCCG